>QCBC01000005.1 GCA_003281725.1 Pelagibacteraceae bacterium AG-345-O09
TAAAGAATTTAAAAATGGGATTGTAAAGGTACAATTACAAGGAAGTTGCTCTGGTTGCCCAAGCTCGACAATGACTCTAAAACAAGGAGTACAGAATCTTCTGTGTCACTATTTACCTGAAGTTAAAAAAGTTGAGGCTATTTAAATGTTAAAAAAAAAATTTTTTAATTTTAAATTAAACAATATTAGTTTTTTAAATCAAATTTTATTATTAAGAACAAGGCTTCTTTTCTTTAAAATCCAAAGAAAAAATTTAAAAATTTTTAAATTTTTTGATGATAGAAGAATTGGATCACTACCAAGAATATTGATTGCTAGTATTTTTGTAGTTTTTTCTTTTTATTTGTTGCCCTTGATATCAAGTTATACAAAAAAAAATTTTATGATTACAAACGAATTCCAAAATAATTCGAAGTCTATTTTAGCTTATACTCTTAATAAAAAAAATGAGGGAACATTCAGTGATAATGGCCTCAATGAGAAAGATTTATTAATTGATATTTTCAGTTTAAACGATTTAGAAACCGATACAGTAAGATTGAATGCTTCAACAATTAAACAATTATTTGAAGATACTGATTACAAGTTAGATGATGTGAGACAAAAAAAGTTAGTTAAACCGGTAGCATTAACTCTTCTACCTGCTGAAATTAAAATGATTGAAAATACTAAAAAAAGAAAAGAATTTTTTATCCAAATTGTTTTACCTCTAATTTTAAAAGAAAATAATAATATTAGATTAGATAGAAAAACTTTATTTAGTATTATTAACAAAAACAATAATACTAAAATAGAAAAGAAATGGTTAAAAAATAAATTTAAACAGTATGGTATTCCATCTAAAGATTTATCAATTTTAAAAAATAAGAATGGACGAAATTCCTGTATCATTAGCTATAGCGCAAGCAGCAAAAGAGACAGGTTGGGGAACCTCAAGATTTGCGCAAGAGGGTAATGCTCTTTTTGGTCAATGGACTTGGTCTGGTGAAGGATTGAAGCCTAAAGAAGCTGATGAAAATAAAGGTCATAAGGTAATGAAGTTTAATGTACTACAAGCCTCAGTAAGAGCATATCAAAGAAATTTAAATACACACTCCTCATATGAAAATTTTAGATTAGCTCGGGCGCAATTAAGAGATTCTAAAAGACCATTAGATAGTATTATTCTTTCTCAATTTCTTAAAAATTATGCTGAAACAGGAAATCAATATGTTGAAGTTTTACAAAAAATTATTAAACAAAATAATTTAAAAGATTTTGATGATGCAAAATTACTCCCTTCAAGTATTGAGCTTGAAAGCTTAACTTAATTTTTGTTCACTATAAATTGGGTACCAAACCAACGCCATTTACCATCATCATTTAATGAACAATTTATTCTTCCCCTTCTTGGAAGGAAAGGTTCTCTAAACTCTATAGAAAGTTTAGAGTCATTAAATTTAATTTTAGATTTTTCCCAGACACCACCCTCATTTGAGTAACAGTTAATGTTATTTAAATTTTTTTGATTTTCAAAAAATTCCACACTAAATATTGGCGGGTTATTCTCTTTTTTTAATTTTTTTTCTTCTGGTTTTAAACTTTTATATTCTAGAGGGTAGTAATTTATAATTGATCTAAATCTTTCTACTTCTCCATATTTTTCGTTGATTGGAAACCTAGGAAGTTCAAATTTATCCTTGTTTACATCTATTACACCTGAATGTTGACCAAATGAAAGTTTAAAATTTTTTGAAATATAATCTTTCATAAATTTAGAGTATTCACCAAAAGGATATGAAAATAGTTCTGGAATATATCCTAAATTTTTTAAAAATATTTCATTTGCTTTTTCAATATCAGAAATAAATTCTTTATCTGTTTTATCAATTAGATAATCGTGTGTATGTGAATGGTGTCCAATTAATCCAAAATCAGATTTTTCTATTTCTTTTATTTGATTCCAATTCATGTATCCATTTTTACCTACTGGTTCAGTTGATATAAATAAAATAAAAGGTATTTTTTCTTTTTTTAAAATTGGCCATGCCTCTTCATAAAACGATTTAAAACCATCATCTATAGTAATTAAAATTTCTTTATTTTTTTTTGGGATCCTTAGATTATTCTCAAGATCTTTAGGATTAAGGAAATTATAACTTGAATTCTTAATGATTTGAAGATGTTCTTTAAAAATATCAATTTTAATATTTGTTGATGGATATTTATTTTCATTAAACCGATGATACATAATTGACACTACACCCTCATCCTTTGAATAGTATTTGCTATTATTATCTTCTGCATTAGAGTTTAATTCAAAATAAAAAATAAAAATGAATAAACTAATTATTGATGCTGCAGGAGAGAATATTTTTTTTATGCTCATTAATAATACTGATATTTATAAGGTTACTCACATAAATAGCAAAACTAATTATGAAAAATTAGTTATATTGATTAATGATTTTTTAAATTCAAATAAGATTAAAATAAAAGATATTTCAACTATTTATGTTAATAGAGGTCCAGGTAGTTTTGCTGGTATAAGAAACTCACTTTCTTTAATAAAAGCATTCCATTTAGCTGTGAAAATAGACTATTATTGTTTTAGTTTTAAAGATTTTAAAGATATCGATGATATTAAATATGAAAATATTCCCATTTTATGCGATAAATTCAAAATTAAAAAAAATTTGATTAATCCTATTTATATAAGTTAAAATTAAAGTATGTCAGATTCAATTGAACAAAAATGTATATCTAAAGGGGTAAAACTAACTGATCAAAGAAAAGTAATAGTTAGAGTAATATCAGAATCTAAAGAGGCTTATGGAGAGTCTGATCATCCAGATGTAGATGAGCTGTATAATAGAGTTTCTAAGATTGATCCTAAAATTAGTATTGCTACAGTTTACAGGACTGTAAAGCTTTTAGAGGAGGCAGGTATATTAGCAAAACATGATTTTAAAGGTGGCAAAGCAAGATATGAAGCAATGATTGAGAGTCATCACGATCATTTGATCGATGTAAAAACAGGAGAGATAATTGAATTTGTAGATGATGAAATAGAAAAACTTCAAATTAAAGTAGCAGAAAAATATGGTTACACTTTAGTAGATCATAAATTAGAGTTATATGGGGTAAAAAAAAACCCCAATAAATGAGTAAAAAAATTTTTATCAAAACTTTTGGATGTCAAATGAATGAATACGATTCAAATCGTATTTTTGATACAGTTAAAAAAATTGGCTACAACAGAACAAATATTTACGAAGAAGCCAACTGTTATGTTTTAAACACTTGTCACATAAGAGATAAAGCCAAGGAAAAAGTTTATCATGAGATAGGAAGGGTTAAAAAAATTTTTAGATCAAAAAATAAACCATTAGTTATTGTGGCAGGATGTGTTGCTCAAGCAGAAAATCAAGAAATGTTAAAAAGAGAACCTTACATAGATTTGGTTATTGGACCTCAATCATATCATGAAATTAATAATAAGATATTAAATTTCATAAAAAAAAAGGAAAAATCAGAAACAATTGAATTTGAAGCAGATGATAAATTTGATTACTTGAGTAAAATAAAAAATGAGATGAGTGAAGTATCATCATTTTTAACAGTACAAGAAGGCTGTGATAAGTTTTGTCATTTCTGCGTTGTACCTTATACAAGAGGACCAGAATACTCGAGACCGTTCCAACAAATTTTAGATGAAGCTAAACATCTGGTTGATAATGGAGTTAAAGAAATTATTTTGCTTGGTCAAAACGTAAATGCTTATAAACATAATAATTACAGATTATCTAATTTGATTTTAGAAATTGAAAAATTTTCAAAAATTGAGAGAGTTCGATATACAACATCTCATCCAAAAGATATGTCAGAAGATTTAATTGAAGTTTATAAACACTCGAAAAAATTGATGCCTTTAGTTCACCTTCCTATTCAAAGTGGCTCAAATAAAATTTTAAAACTCATGAATAGAAAGCATCTAATAAGTGATTATTTGAAAATATTTGAAAAATTAAAAATAATAAATTCAAAAATAGAATTTTCAAGTGACTTTATTATTGGCTATCCAGGAGAAGAGGAAAAAGATTTTAATGATACACTTGATTTGATTAAAAGAATTAAGTTCATTAATTCATATTCTTTTATTTTTAGCCCAAGACCTGGTACTGCTGCTGAAGATTTAGATTTAACTGATAAAAATATTTCTGCCTCAAGATTAGAAAAAGTACAAAATCAACTATTTGAAAATCAAATTAATATGCACAAGTCATTAGAAAATAAAATATTAAAAGTTTTAGTAGAGAATCTAACAGAAGATAAAACCCAGTTATTTGGACGCTCAGAATATATGACACCAGTTATATTTAATAGTAAAAAAGCGGATATAGGAAAAGTTATGTTAGTAAAGATTAAACAAAGCAATAGAACTACTTTATTCGGTGATGTAGTTATCGATTCCAATCAGAAGGTAGCGTAAAAATTGGGCGGTTTAATTAAAAAGAACTTGGAAACATCACTTAAATTTGTTTATTCAGATAATAACACACTTAGTGTCATTTTTCACGATAACGATTTATTAATGGGAGTAGTTGGAGAATTTAATAAAAATTTAAAAGAATTAGAAAAAATTACTAAATCTAGTTTGTATTCAAGAGGCAACTCAATATTAATTAAATCAAACTTTCAGAAAAATGAAATAATTAAAAATGCTATTCAATTTTTAGCTAATCAATTTATCAATAATGGTAGTATAGAAAATAAAGATATAGTTTCATCAGTTGATAAATTTATGATTAATGAAAAAGTTAAAAACAATAATGTAACCGATATAATAAAAACACCAAAAAAATCTATTATTCCCAGGTCAGAAAAACAAAAGGGATATGTGAGAGCTTTAAGACAAAGCGATATAATAATTTCAGCTGGGCCAGCCGGAACAGGGAAAACTTTTTTAGCAGTGGCAGTTGGTCTTACAATGTTATTAGAAAAAAAGATTGAAAGAATAATTTTATCAAGACCTGCCGTAGAGGCTGGTGAAAGATTAGGTTTTTTGCCTGGAGATATGAAAGAAAAGGTCGATCCATATCTTAGACCTTTATATGATTCTCTTTATGACCTTTTTGATTTTGAAAAAATACAAAGAATGATTGAAATAGGTGATATTGAAATAGCACCGTTAGCGTTTATGAGAGGAAGAACTTTAAAAAACTCTTTTGCTATTTTAGATGAAGCTCAAAATGCTACTGATACTCAAATCAAAATGTTTCTGACGCGTATAGGAGAAAATTCAAAAATAGTTGTTAACGGTGATCCAACACAAATAGACCTGCCCAATAAAAGCATGTCAGGCCTTGTAAGGTCAAAAAAACTATTGGGACATTTAAATGAAATAGCAGTTGTCGATTTTGATCATTCAGATGTAGTAAGACATCCTCTTGTTTCAAAAATAGTAAAAGCTTATTCTAACAATGATTAGTGTTGATGTTTTCTCAGAGGAGAAAGCCTGGTCAAAAAAACTCAAGAAAAAAGAACTTTTCTTTAAAAAAATTTGTAAATCATTTCCAAAAAAATATAAATTTTTCCAAAAAAAAGTAAGCTTTACGCTTTTGCTTTCCAATAATAAGAGTATTAAGAAATTAAACAAAAGCTTTAGAAAAAAAAATAAATCTACTGACATTTTATCATTTCCCTCTAATAAAAAACTAAAAAAAATAAAAGAAAATTATATTGGGGATATTATTATAAGTTATAATTTTATTGATAAACCTAAATCTCAATCTTTAAAATCTTTTAAAGAAAAATTAATTAAGACTTTTATACATGGCTTCCTCCATTTATTAAATTTTGATCACATTAAAGATAAAGATTATATAAAGATGTTAAAAGAAGAAGAGCTTATATATAAATCTGTAATTTCAAAGTTTAATTAAATTGAAAAAAAAATTATTTATTGAAAACCTATTTTTGGGCTCTATAGGAATATTATCTTCTTTAAGTTTGACACCTTTTAATTTTTTTATGATAAATTTTTTTACATTTTCTTCACTATATTTATTTTTAAATAAGAAATTAAAACAAAAAACAAATGTAAAGATTTTTTTTCTTTATGGTTGGGCATTTGGTTTTGGTTTTTTTCTAACTAACTTATATTGGATATCAATCTCTTTAACATTCGATCAAAATTTTAAATTTTTAATTCCTTTTACTTTAGTCTTATTACCAAGTTTTTTAGCTTTATTTTATGGTTTAATTTCTTATTTTTTTGCAGCTTTAAAGCCGAAGAGTGTTGTTAGTTCTTTTTTTATTTTTTCCTTAATTTTTGGAGTTATAGAATTTTTAAGAGGAATAATTCTAACAGGTTTCCCCTGGAATTTAATTGTTTACAGTCTTTCTAACCAACTAGAACTTTTAAGCATAACTTCAATCATAGGCACTTATGGATTAAATTTATTTTGCATCTCTTTATTTACAAGCCCAGCAATAATATTTTTAAGCAAATCAAAAAAAAACATTTTAGTATGCGTTTTTTTTGTAATTACTTTCACATCTTTTTACCTCTATGGTTCCTCTCAAAAAGATAGTTTTTATAAGGCAGATAGTAAAATTTATGAGCATAAAATACGAATAATAGGATCTAATATTTCTTTAGACAGATTTTATACTAGTGCAAATACTGTTGCTATTATTGAGGATCTTATAAAATTAAGCTCACCAAATAATAGTGAGAAAACAATCTTTATATGGCCTGAGGGAATTTTTCCAGATATTTCACAAAAAGAATTAAAAGAATTTAAATCATTGTTTGATCAGAGTTTTAATGAAAATCATTTCTTTGTCATCGGTATAAATAAAAAGGTTTCTAATAATAGATCTACAAATTTTTTTAATTCATTATCTGTTTACGATAGTGAACTAAATATTTTAGATTCATACGATAAAATTAATTTAGTGCCTTTTGGTGAATATCTGCCATTTGAAAGTATTTTAAAAGTTATAGGATTAAGATCTCTAACCAATAATTATCAACCTTTTTCAAAGGGTGAAAAAAGGAAACTAATTGAAATAGAACATGCAAATTTTACTTTGAAAGTATTACCTTTAATTTGTTATGAAATTATTTATTCAGGTAGATTATTTCAAAATTCAAATTACGATTTTATAGTTAATATCTCTGAGGATGGATGGTTTGGTAAATCAATAGGGCCAAAGCAACATTTTGACCATAGTATTTTTAGGGCAATTGAAAATGGTAAATATATCCTTCGCTCTTCGAATAATGGTATAGCAGCTATAATTAATCCTATAGGAATTGTGGAACAAAGGGTTGAATTTGGTGAGTCAGGTTATGTAGATTTAGAAGAAATGCGAAAAATACAACCAACAATATTTTCCAAATATGGAAATAAAATTTTTGGATTAATCACTTTATTGTATATTTTATTAATATTTTCATTTATTAGAATTAAAAATGAGTAATCTTAAAAATTATCTTTTTACAAGTGAGTCAGTATCAGAAGGACACCCAGATAAAGTTTCAGATAGAATTTCAGACATGGTTGTAGATAGCTATCTTTCTAGAGATCCATTTTCAAGAGTAGCTTGTGAAACACTCACTACAACTAATAAAGTTGTTTTGGCTGGTGAAGTAAGAGGTCCAGAAATTAAAAAAGACGAATTAATAGAAAAAGTTAGGAATTGTATAAAAGATATTGGTTATGACCAAGAGGGTTTTACTTGGAAAGAGGCTACAAAGATTGAAAGTCATTTACATTCTCAATCTGCTGATATTGCTAGGGGAGTAGACTCCTATGGAAATAAAGATGAAGGAGCTGGTGATCAAGGAATTATGTTTGGATATGCTTGCAATGAAACTGATGTGTTAATGCCAGCTCCAATTCATTATTCTCACAAAATTTTAAGACTTATGGCTGAGGATAGAAAAATAGGTAAACTTAAAAATATAGAACCAGATTCCAAAAGCCAGGTTACCTTTGAATATATTGATGGTAAACCAGTTAAAATTAAGTCTGTAGTTATATCTTCTCAACATTCTAAGGATATAAATCAAGCTCAAGTAATAGATTTATTAAGACCCTATATGATTAAAGCAATACCAGGAAATTTTCTTGATGGTTTTAATGATGATGAGTTTTATGTTAATCCAACTGGGAATTTTGTAATAGGTGGTCCAGATGGAGATTGTGGATTAACAGGAAGAAAAATAATAGTTGATACTTATGGTGGAGCTGCTCCGCATGGTGGTGGGGCTTTTTCAGGAAAAGATCCAACTAAAGTTGATAGATCAGCAGCTTATGCAGCAAGATATATTGCAAAAAATATTGTAGCTTCAAAAATAAGTAGTAAATGCTTAATTCAGTTAGCTTATGCCATAGGTGTTTCCAAGCCTTTATCAATTTATGTTAATTTGTTTGATAATGATTTGGATAAGAATAAATTTGTCGTAGAAAAAATTAAAGAAAATTTTGATCTAAGCCCAAGAGGAATTAGAGAAATGCTTCAATTAAATAAACCTATATATGAAAAAACATCTGCTTACGGTCATTTTGGCAGAACACCAGAAAATAATGGTTCATTTTCATGGGAAAAAACTGATAAATTGAGCATTTTTCACAAATAGTTTTTATTGAATTAAAGAAAAACTTTATTATATTCGTATCACATTGTTGAAATATCAAAATGGGCTTAAGCCCATTTTTTTTTGGAGCAAACAAAATTATGTTAAATAAAAGAGCTGACAAACTTGAATTATTAAGAATAGCAGAGGCAGTAGCTTTAGAAAAATCAATAGATAAAGAATTGATAATATCATCAATGGAAACAGGAATTGCAAAGGCTGCTAAATCTAAATTTGGCCAAGATAACGAGATTAAAGTTGTTATTAATCGAGATAATGGCGATATAGAAATTTTTAGGAGATTAATTGTTTCTGAAAATCCAGAAAACTCAAATACGGAAATTAAATTAGAAGATGCAATCAATCTCAATCAAATAAATAAAGACAAGTCGATTGGGGATGAGGTTTTACAACCCTTGCCATCATTTGATTTTGGAAGAATTGCTGCTCAAACAGCTAAACAAGTAATTAATTCTAATGTAAGAGAAGCTGAAAGAGAAAGGCAATTTAATGACTTTATAGACAAAAAAGATACTATATTAAGTGGAATAGTAAAAAGACTGGAATTTGGAAATGTGATTGTTGATCTTGGAAGAACAGAAGCAATTATCCAAAAAAATGAAATTATCCCAAGGGAAAATATAAAAGCTGGAGACAGAATAAAAGCGTACTGCCATGATGTAAGAAGAGAACCTCGTGGACAACAAATATTTTTATCAAGAGCCCATCCAAAGTTTATGGAAAAACTTTTTGTTCAAGAGGTTCCAGAAATTTATGATGGTTTAATTGAGATAAAATCTTCCTCAAGAGACCCAGGAAGTAGAGCAAAAATTTGTGTTAAAGCTGTTGATACTTCACTTGACCCTGTTGGAGCTTGCGTTGGTATGAGGGGGTCTAGAGTACAAGCTGTAGTAAATGAGCTTCAAGGAGAAAAGATTGATATTGTTAACTGGTCTGAAGATCCAGCGATTTTAGTTTCAAGTGCATTATCACCAGCAGAAGTTCAAAGAGTTAATGTTGATTTAGAAAGAAAAAAACTTGATGTAATTCTTACAGAAGAAAATTTGAGCAAAGCAATTGGTAGAAGAGGTCAAAATGTAAGACTTGCAACTAAACTATTAAATTATGAAATTAATATAATGACTGATGCCGAGGATTCTGAAAGAAGACAGTTAGAATTTAAGGAAAAAACTGATAATTTTGTAAAAAATTTAGAATTGGATGAGACGCTTGGACAGTTACTCGTTGCTGAAGGATTTTCTACAATAGATGATATTAAAGATAGTTCGTTAGAAACTTTAGGAAAAATTGAAGGAATAGAAGAAGACACAGCTAAAGCACTTATTGATCGAGCAAAAGAATTTTATCAAAAAGATCAAGAACACATTTCTGAAAGAATAAAAGAATTAGGTTTGGAAGATACATTAATAAATCTAAAAGGTTTGACACCAGGAATGCTCGTTACGCTTGGAAATCAAAAAATTTTAACGTTAGAAGATTTTGCTGATCTTGCATCAGATGAATTAACAGGTGGATTTGATATCGTAAAAGGAGAAAGAGTTAAAATTCATGGTTATTTAGAAGATTTTGCTCTTTCAAAAGACGAAGCTGATGGACTAATTATGTCAGCAAGAGAAATTGTTTATAAAGATTGAAAGATGAGTTATGGAAAAAAAAACAAAATTAAAAATATCTGGTATAGCAAAAAAATCAATCCAAAACATTGAGAAAGCAAAAACTCAAGGTAAAAATTCTGTAATAATAGAAAAGCAATCAAGCAAGTTTTTAAATAAGAGTGGTTCATTTAAGTCCAGTTTTAATAAGTCAAAATCAACCTCTCCATTAAACAGAGTAGCTTCATCAAAACCAAGTTTTTCTACAAAAACTACACAATTACCAAGTGATTTTGAAAGACGTAAATTAGCTGAACAAAGAGCTACAAAGAGACTTAAAGAAGATAACGAAAGTAAAAATAAAAAAAGTTTGAAATCTGGAACTAAAAAAAGAGAACTTAAATTAACTGTTTCAAGAGCCTTAAGTGATCAAATAGAAGCAAGAGAAAGAAGTTTAGCATCTGTAAAAAGGGCAAGGCAAAAAGAAAATAAAAATTTATCAAAAGATGATAATCAAGAAAGTTTAAAACCTGTTAAAAGAGACATTAACATTCCAGAAGCAATTACAGTTAGAGAGCTTGCTAATAGAATGGCTGAGCAATCTAGTAACGTAATAAAGTATTTGTTTAGTATGGGGGTGACAGTTACTATCAATCAAACTCTCGCAGCGGATACTGCAGAGTTTTTAGTAAAAGAATTTGGACATAACCCTATCAGAGAAGAGAAGGCTGAAGAGATAATCCAAAAGATAAAAGCATCAAGAACAGAAAATCTAAAAAATAGACCCCCTATAATAACGGTTATGGGGCATGTAGATCATGGCAAAACCTCAGTTCTTGATGTTTTAAGAAGTGCAAATGTTGTTTCTAATGAATTTGGTGGAATTACACAACATATTGGAGCTTATCAAATTGAAAATAAAAATAATAAGCTGACTTTTATAGACACTCCAGGCCACGCAGCGTTTACCGAAATGAGGGCAAGAGGTTCAAAACTTACTGACATTGTAGTTTTGGTAGTAGCAGCTGATGATGGTGTTAAACCTCAAACGATAGAGTCAATTAAACATGCAAAGGCTGCAAATGTTCCAATAGTAGTTGCAATTAATAAATGTGATCTAGCTGAAGCAGATCCCCAAAAAGTTAAAAATCAACTATTAGAGTATGAACTAATAGCTGAGGATTTATCAGGAGATACCTTAATGGTTGAAATTTCAGCTAAGACAAAATTAAACCTAGACAAATTGGTAGAGGCAATAATACTTCAAGCTGAAATTTTAGATTTAAAAACAGATTTTGACTCTAAAGCAACTGGGATTGTTTTAGAATCTAAAATCGATGTTGGAAGAGGACCAGTAGCAACTGTAATTGTAACAGCCGGAACTTTAAAAAAGGGAGATTTTTTTGTAAGTGGATTGCGATGGGGAAAAATTAGGGCAATAATTAACGATAAAGGAAAAAATATCCACGATGCCCCACCATCAACACCAGTAGAAATCTTAGGAATTAATGGAGCTGCAAAATCTGGAGACGATTTTATTGTCCTTGATAACGAAAAAGAGGCTAAAACTTTAAGTGAAAATAGAGCTCAAGAAATTAAAGAGGGAAAAAGTCCTTTAACATTTGCTACACAAGAGAGTGCTTTTACAAATAAGTCTTCTGAAGAATTAAATTTAATAATTAAATCTGATGTACATGGATCATCAGAAGCAATTAAAAGTGCTATTAGTCAAATCAAACATGATGAAGTAAAACCAAAAATAATTTTAGCTGATATCGGAATGGTAACTGAGACTGACGTTACTTTAGCAAAAGCCTCAAATGCTGTTTTAATTGCATTTAACGTAAAACCAAGTAAAGAGGCAAAAAAGCTTGCAGAAAATGAAAAAATCAAAATTTCTTCATTTAATATTATTTATGAGGTCCTGGATTACGTTAAGCAAAAAATGTCTGGATTGTTAGCACCTGATGTTCAGGAAAAAATTACAGGTACTGCTCAAATTTTAGAGATTTTTAAAGTTTCAGGTGCAGGTAAAGTTGCAGGTTCAAAAATTACTGATGGTGAAATTAATAGTACTTCTGATGTAAGAGTGATTAGGGATGGCTCTATAATCTATACGGGTAAAGTAGGCACGTTATTTAGAGAAAAGAATCAAGTTAAACAAGTTAGTAATGGACAAGAGTGTGGAATTACAGTTAAAGATTACATGGATTTCCAAAAAAATGACACAATAGAGGCTTTTAGTGTTACATCTACAGAAAGGTCAATATAATGGCTGATAGAATAGGAAAACCAATTTCACAGAGACAGCTTAGAGTTGGTGAGATGATTAAACAATCTTTAAGTATGATTTTTTTAAGAAATGAGGCTAAGGTCCCGAATTTAGAAACAAATACAATAACTGTTACTGAGGTGAGAATGAGCCAAGATTTGAAAATAGCAAAAGCGTATGTTCTTCCTTTAGGAGGAAAAAATGCTGAAGAAATTATACAAATTTTAAAAGATTATTCATTTATGATTAGAAAAATTTTATCTAAGAAAGTTAATATGAAATTTTTACCTAAGCTGATTTTTAGAAAAGATGAATCATTTGAGTATGCTGAAAAAATTGAAAATTTAATAAAACAAACAAACAAATAGGAATATAAAAAAATGAACAAAAAAATACAAGAATTAGCAATTCATGATAAAGATACTGGATCTTCAGAAATTCAGATAGCTTTGTTAACGGATAAAATTGAAACTCTTTCAACTCACATTAAGAAGTTTAAAAAAGATAAACATTCTTCAGTTGGATTGTTGAGGGCTGTCAATAGAAGAAAGAAATTGTTAGAATACCTAAAAAAAAACAAAATGGATTCTTACAAGAATGTACTGTCGAAATTGAATTTAAGAAAATAGAAAATCAAGTTAGATAGAACGAAATGGAACGAAACGAACGAAACGAAATGGAAATGAAATGTTTAAAGTATATAAGAAGGAAATTGAAGTAGCAGGGAAGAAAATAAGTTTAGAGACAGGTAAAGTAGCAAGACAAGCAGACGGTGCAATTATAGCAACATCCGGTGAAACAGTTATTTTAGCAACAGTTGTTGGAGCAAAAAAAGTAAATCCAGATATGGATTATTTTCCTTTATCAGTAAACTATCAAGAAAAATACTACGCAGGAGGAAAAATTCCTGGTGGATATTTTAAAAGAGAAGCAAGACCTACTGAGAGCGAGACATTAATCTCTAGATTAATTGATAGACCTATCAGACCCTTGTTTCCAGATGAGTTTAAAAATGAAGTACAATTATTACCAACTGTAATTTCTTATGATAAAGAAAATCAACCAGATATATTAGCAATCATTGCTTCATCCGCAGCATTAGCTATCTCAGGAATGCCATTCATGGGACCTGTAGGAGCATCCAGAGTAGGTTTTGTTGATGGCCAGTATATTCTTAATCCCTCAAAAGCTGAATTAGAGAACTCAAGTTTAGATTTAGTCGTAGCAGGTACTAAAGATGCTGTGCTGATGGTTGAGTCAGAAGCTAATGGTTTATCAGAGGAAGAAATGTTAAATGCTGTCAAGTTTGGACATGAGGGATTTGTCCCAGTAATCCAAATGATAGAAGAGCTAGCAAAAGAATGCAGAAAATCAGAATGGGAAGTTGAGAAAAAAGATTTATCCGAAGTAAAGAAAAAATTAGAATCGACATTTACAAACGATCTTAAAAAAGCTTTTGCAACTAAAAATAAACAAGATAGATCAAATCAAATCTCAGAAATCACAGATAAAGCCAAAAAACTTTATGAAGAAGATGAAAACTACACCGATCTTGACGTAAACAGCCAATTAAAAAGTTTAGAAAAATCTATTGTAAGAACTGATATTCTTAAAAATAAAAATAGAATTGATGGCAGAGGTTTATCTGACGTAAGAGCTATTTCATGTGAAGTTGGTGTCTTACCAAGAACTCATGGCTCTGCATTATTTACTAGAGGTGAAACTCAAGCTATAGTTGTTACTACTTTAGGAACTTCTGATGATGAACAGAGATTAGAAAGTTTAGATGGACAGCACAAAGAAAGATTTATGCTACACTATAATTTCCCTCCTTTTTCAGTTGGTGAAACTGGAAGAATTGGAACTGGTAGACGCGAAATTGGTCATGGTAAACTAGCTTGGAGAGCAATTAATTCTTCACTACCTTCAAAAGATTCATTTCCATACACTTTTAGAATAGTATCAGAGATAACCGAATCTAATGGTTCTTCTTCTATGGCTACTGTTTGCGGAGCATCTTTAGCATTAATGGATGCTGGTGTTCCAATCAAAGAACCAGTTGCAGGTATTGCGATGGGATTGATTAAAGAGGGTGATGATTTTAGTGTCCTATCAGATATTTTAGGTGATGAAGATCATTTAGGTGATATGGATTTTAAGGTTGCTGGAACTAAAGATGGAATTACTTCACTTCAAATGGATATTAAAATTACTGGTATTACTTTTGAAATTATGGAGCAGGCTTTAAAACAAGCTAAAGACGGAAGAATTCACATCTTAGGTGAAATGAATAAAGCTTTATCAGCTTCTAGAGATGACGTTGGAAAACACACTCCAAAAATGGAACAGATTACAGTTGATAAAAAAGATATTGCTGCTGTGATTGGAAAAGGTGGAGCAACGATCAGAGAGATTGTTGAAAAATCAGGTGCAAAAGTAGATGTGAATGATGAAGGGGTTGTTACAGTTGCTGCTCCAGATGAAGAGTCTAGAAATATTGCTATGCAATTTATTAGAGACATCACTGCAAAAGCTGAAATGAATAAAATCTATTCTGGTAAAGTTATGAAGATTATGGAGTTTGGTGCATTTGTTAATTTCTTAGGAAAACAAGATGGACTTGTTCATATTTCAGAACTTGCAGATAAAAGAGTTGCTAAAGTTACGGACGTTGTCAAAGAAGGTGATGAGGTAAAAGTTAAAGTAATTGGTTTCGATAGGGGTAAAGTTAAACTTTCTATGAAACAAGCAAATGATTAATCATTTAATGGGGTATTATCTAAATTAATACTCTATTAAAATATCCAAGTCATGGAAATCAATTTTAAAAAACTAAATTTTTTTGTTGAACCAAAAAATTATCAAAGTTTTTGGGATAATTTTTTAAATTGGGAACAAAATGATTTAAATTTTGTCACCGAAAATGGTGAGCAAGATAAAATATTTATCGATATAGGAGCTTGGATTGGCCCATATACACTTATAGCCGCTAGCATGGGCATGAAAGTTTATGCATTTGAGCCTGATAAAGTAGCATTTCAAGATTTAAAAAAGAATATAGAATTGAATAGATTTAAACATAAGCCTGAAATTTTTAATTTTGGATTATCTGAATCGAACTCTACGGCTTATTTATACTCAAATACGAATGATTTTGGCAAGTCAGAGAGTGGTTTAATAAACTATAAAAATCAGAAAAATACAAAAAAAACTCAAATAGAACTAAAAAACTTCTCTGATCAGATTAACAAAATTAAAATTTATAATTTAAATAATAAAATTAAGATTTTAAAAATTGACATTGAAGGAGGTGAATTTTTATTTGAAAAACAGATATATGATTTAATAAACTTAGAAAAAATTTATTGCATCTTATCATATCATCATATGATCTTTAATAAAAACAAGATTAAAAAAAATTTTTATAAATTTAGAACTTTATTTTATCAAATCTATATTGATAAAATATATCCATCTAAAAATTTTTTAAGTATTGCAAATATTTTTAAATTCAAAAAATAGTTTAAATTGAAATTGTAAAATTTATCTTTAATTTTTAGGTAATATTCTTTGGGTCGGGCATCCCGACTTTGTTATATCCAGCGTCGACATAGTGAATTTCACCGGTAACACCATTTGCAAGATCACTCAGTAGATATAATGCTGAATTACCAACATCATGGATATCTACGTTTCTCTTGAGTAAAGAGTGGTCTTCGTTCCATTTATATAAGAATTTAGCGTCTCCAATTGCAGAAGCTGCTAAAGTTTTAATTGGTCCAGCACTTATGGCATTAACTCTTATACCCTTTGCACCTAAATCTCTCGCTAAATATTTTACACTAGACTCTAACGCTGCCTTACAAACACCCATTACATTATAATTTGGGATTGCTTTATTTGCCTCATAACTTAGAGTAATCAAGCTTCCACCCTCTTCCATTACTTTAGATGCTTCTTTCGCAACCTCAGTAAATGAAAAGCATGAAATTAAAATACTTTTTAAAAAATTTTCTCTTGTGGTATTTAAATATTCTCCAGATAATTCTGACTTATCTGAAAATGCAATCGCATGAACAATAAAATCAATCTTACCCCATTTAGATTTAATATCTTCAAATAATTTTGTTACATCTTCTTTTTTCTCAACATCACAGCTAAAAGTAACCTTAGAATTTAATTTTTCAGCTAAAGGAATAACTCTTTTTTTTAAAGCATCTCCTAAGTAGGTGAATGCAAGTTCTGCCCCAGCGTCTGCAAGTTTTTGTGAGATGCCCCAGGCAATAGATCTTTCATTAGCAACTCCCATGATTAATCCTTTTTTACCTTTCATCAAAGTCATAATTATACTTTCTCAAAAACTAAAGCAGCATTCGTTCCACCAAAACCAAAACTGTTAGACATTATACTATTTAAAGTGGCTCTTGTTTCTGTTTTTGTAACAATTGGAAATTTTTTTGCCTCTTCATCTATTTCATTAATATTCGCTGAACCAGCTATAAAATTATTTTTCATCATAATTAAGCAGTATATGGCTTCGTGGACTGATGCGGCCCCTAAAGGATGACCTGATAGAGATTTAGTTGAACTGATTTTAGGAATATTATCTCCAAAAGTATTTTTAAGAGCATTTAATTCAGTAATATCCCCAACAGGCGTAGATGTTCCATGAGTATTAATATAATCAATTTTATTTTTAGCAGTAGCCATTGCCATTTGCATACATCTTACAGCCCCTTCCCCTGATGGTGCAACCATATCGTATCCATCTGAAGTTGCTCCATAACCGGTTAATTCTGCATATATTTTAGCTCCTCTAGCTTTAGCATGCTCATACTCTTCAAGCACCAGTACTCCTCCACCACCAGCTATTACAAATCCGTCTCTAGTTTTATCATAAGCCCTTGATGCTGTCTCTGGTGTATTATTATATTTTGAGGATAACGCTGTCATAGCATCGAACATTGCTGTCATTGCCCAATGTATCTCTTCACTACCTCCTGCAAAAACAATATCTTGTTTACCCATTTGAATTAATTCCATAGAATTACCAATACAGTGTCCACTTGTTGCACAAGCAGAGCTCATAGTATAGTTGGTCCCTTTAATCTTAAACGGGACAGCAAGAGTTGCGGAAGCAGTGCTTGCCATAGTTCTTGGAACAATAAAAGGGCCCATTAATTTTGGAGTTTTAGCTCTGGTTTTATCAGATGCTAAAATAACATTTTCAATCGACGGACCCCCAGAACCCATAACGATCCCTGTTTTAAAATTACTAACTTCGCTTTCTTCCAATCCAGAGTCTTTAATTGCTTCTTTCATTGCAATATAATTATAAGCCGAACCAGATCCCATAAATCTAATAGTTTTTCTATCTATATGGTCTTCAAGTTTTATTTTTGGTTTACCGTGAACATGGCTTTTAAGATTATGTTCTTTATATTCTTCACTAAATGATATCCCAGATTTAGAATTTAATAGAGATTGATGAACTTCTTCTTGATTATTACCTAAACAAGATACTATTCCCATCCCTGTAATTACAACTCTTCTCATTATTTAAATAAACCCACTTTTAAACTATCTGCTGAATATATCTTTTTATTATCTGCTAATACCACCCCATTAGCAAGACCTACAGTTGTACCTCCTGGAGACATAATTTTTTTCATATCAATCTCATATCTGACATTTTTCACATTTTGTAAAACTTCACCGGTAAATTTTACAGCTCCAACTCCTAATGCCCTTCCTTTTCCTGGATTACCAATCCAACCTAAATAGAATCCTACTAATTGCCACATGGCATCTAGACCAAGACAACCAGGCATAACAGGATCTTCTTTAAAATGACAATCAAAAAACCAAAGGTTTTTTTTTATATCTAACTCAGCTTTTAAAGAACCTTTATTAAAAGCACCTTTGTCATCAGTAATTTCTGTAATTCTATCAAACATGAGCATAGGCGGAAGTGGTAATTTAGCATTACCTGGACCAAATAGTTTTCCTTCACCACAATTAATTAGCTCATCGTATGAGTAAGAGTTTTTTTTCATAAAATTGAGTACCCTTATTTACTTGATTTTGTGATTATATAATATAATTATAATACTAGTTTAGAATAATTATAACTAACAATATGGTTAAAAAGTGAAATATACTGAAAAACTAAGAAATTCTGGATTAAGACCAACCAAGCAAAGGCTTCAAATCTGTGAGGTTTTATTTAATACTGACAAAACATTTCATTTTACAATAAATGAACTAGAGCAAAAAATTAAAAAACAAACAAATAACAAAATATCATTAGCTACTGTTTATAATACAGTCCATGCTTTTGAAAAAAAAGGATATCTAAAACAAATCCCCATTAATTCTAGTGAAACATATTTTGATACAAACGTTACTGATCATCATCATTTTTATGATTTAAAAGAGGAAAAGTTGATTGATTTGGAGAATTCAGATGTAGGACCAATAAATATTTTAAAAAAAATTAATGGAAAAAAAATAAAGTCAGTTGAAGTTCTAGTAAAGCTAGAGGACTGATCTATTAATTAATTTAGCGTCATTTTAAACCAATTGACACTTTTTTAGAATCATTATAAACTACAAAAACTTTAAAAAATTTACATATGGGGAACTAAATGAGTACTGAAAATTTTAAAAATAAATCTTTTAAAACTGATCAATTAAGTAAATGTCCTTTTACAGGAGCTGGGACACCTGCAAAATTTTCTGCGGGAAGAGGTCAATCCGTAAGAGATTTTTGGCCAAATAGTCTTAATCTTAAAATACTTAGTCAACATTCTAATTTATCGAATCCGATGAATAAAAAATTTAATTACTCTAAAGAATTTAAAAAACTTAATTATAAGGCTCTCAAAAAAGATTTAACAAAATTAATGACAGACTCACAAGAGTGGTGGCCAGCTGATTATGGTCATTATGGACCTTTGTTTATCAGATTAGCTTGGCACGCAGCAGGCACATACAGAACCGGTGATGGTAGAGGTGGAGCTGGGACAGGAAATCAACGATTTGCACCACTTAATTCTTGGCCAGATAACGTCAATTTGGATAAGGCAAGATTACTTCTTTGGCCAATTAAAAAAAAATATGGAAATAAGATTTCTTGGGCAGATTTATTTATTCTAGTAGGTAATGTTGCATTAGACTCCATGGGATTTAAAACATTTGGTTTTGGTGCTGGAAGAACTGATATTTGGGAACCAGAAGATGATATTTACTGGGGATCAGAAAAAGAAATGCTAGGCGTAGAAAGATATACTGATAAAAGAGATTTAGAACAACCACTTGGTGCTTCACATATGGGTTTGATATATGTTAATCCACAAGGTCCTGATGCTAATCCAGATCCAAAGCTTGCAGCACATGATATTAGAGAAACATTCGGTAGAATGGCAATGAATGATTATGAAACAGCAGCTCTAGTGGCTGGCGGACATACATTTGGAAAATCACACGGAGCAGCGCCTGAGTCACACAAGGGCCCTGACCCTGAAGCTTCAAGAATTCAAGATCAGTCAACTGGATGGAATAGTGGATATAAATCTGGAAAAGGTGTTGATACAATCAGTAGCGGTATAGAAGGTGCTTGGACACAAAATCCAATTCAATGGGATATGGGTTATTTAGACTGTCTTTATGATCATGAATGGGAGCTTACAAAAAGTCCTGCTGGTGCTCATCAGTGGACACCAAAGAAAAATGGACAAAAGATAAAAATGGTTCCTGATGCACACGATAAAAATGTTCTTCACCCTCCGATGATGCAAACAACAGATATTTCTATGAAAGTTGATCCAAGTTATGGGCCTATTACAAAACATTTTCATAAAAATCCAAAAGAATTTCATGATGCATTTGCTAGAGCGTGGTTTAAACTAACTCACAGAGATATGGGGCCAAGAGTTTGTTATCTTGGCAGTGATGTTCCAAAAGAACAATTAATTTGGCAAGATCCAATTGATAAACCAAAATATAGATTAAAATCAAAAGATATTAGTGATTTAAAATCAAAAATATCAAAATCCAAACTATCAGTTTCTGATTTAGTTTCTACTGCTTGGGCTTCAGCTTCAACTTTTAGAGGTTCCGATAAAAGAGGGGGTGCTAATGGAGCAAGAATAATGTTAGAGCCACAAAAAAATTGGAAAGTTAATAATCCTTCTAATCTCTCAAAAGTTATCTTAGCGTTAAAGAAAATTAAGAAACAATTTGATAATAAAAAGAAAATAGTTTCAATGGCCGATTTAATCGTCTTAGCTGGAGGAGTGGGAGTCGAAATGGCTGCCAAAAAAGCTGGACATAAAGTAAAAGTTCCATTTTCTCCTGGTAGAGGAGATGCAAGACAAGATCAAACAGATGTGAATTCATTTGGATTATTAGAACCTCAAGCAGATGGTTTTAGAAATTATCTAAATGGTGATAAATCAATTGTATCAGCTGAGGAAAAGCTAATTGATAAAGCACAACTAATGGGTCTTACTGCTCCAGAAATGACAGTATTAATTGGTGGAATGCGAGTTTTAAATACCAATTTTGATGACTCAACGCATGGAGTTTTTACAAAAAAACCTGGCGTATTAACGAATGATTATTTCACAAATTTATTAGACATGAATACAACATGGAAAGAAACTGATAAATCTGAGCAAACATTTGTTGGAATAGACAGAAAGACGAAAAAAACTAAATGGAAAGGTACAAGAGTTGATCTTATCTTTGGATCAAATTCACAACTAAGAGCTTTAGCCGAAGTTTATGCATGTGCAGACTCACAAGATAAATTTGTAAGTGATTTTATAACGGCATGGGTAAAAGTAATGAATGCTGATAGATTTGATTTAAGACTTAATTAAAATAGATTACTAAAAAAAATATGGAAAAAGCTATTTTTGAAGATTTTTATGAAGTACCGAATTTAAATTTTGATATTTCAAGACTAAGGTCAGATTTAGATAAAATACTGAAAAATAAAAAATTCAACTCACCAGGAGTTACACATTTTGGTGCAATACCAATAAATCAAATTCCAAATGATGAAAATTCCATCAAAGGAAATAATATAAGGGGTAAATACTGGACAATCGCTGATGATACTGGAAAAGAAGTTGCAAGGGATGTGGATATAGATGAATCCAAATATACACAATTAGTACCAGAATTTGAAAAAACTTATTTTAAGGACGTATTCGAAATATTAAGTAAAAAATATAAATTAGGAAGAGTTAGACTTTTGTTAAAAGAACCAAGATCAACTTTAAGTTGGCATAAAGATCCTGAGTGTAGGCTTCATGTACCAATTATAACTAATAAAGGTTGTTCGATGGTAATTGAAAATGTTGCAAAACATCTTCCAGCTGATGGTAAAGTTTGGATAACAAATAATACCAAATATCATAATTTTTTTAATGGTGGTGAACAGGCAAGAATACACTTAGTAGCATGTGTTCTGGAAAGTCCTTTCAAAAAGTAAATGGAAGTAACAAGTGGCATATTTAAAGCAGCTGGAAATATCTACAGCAATAACAAAGGTTCTATCTTAAGAACTATTATTTATACAATTGGTCATTTTGCTATCGCTATCACAGTTTTAATGTTGGTTGCAGATGTGTCTTTTTCTGTGGCATTGACAGATGCAATTGTTGAACCAATCGCTAATTCAGTTTGGTACTTTGTTTTAGACAAGTGGTGGGCAAGTAAATCAAAGTAATTAAGCCTTTAATCTTTTTTGTTAAATAAAATCTGAGATTAATAATTATTCTCAAAAAAAATACGCTAATAATAATTATTCTCACATATTTTTCTTGAATGAACTTTTTATCATATCTATTCTATAACTATGCAAATCGAAAATTTTAATTGTAAAAAATGTGGTCTTACAATTTCTTCAACTTGTTCAAAATGTAATAAAGTTGTTGATATTGAGGTTCTTGATGATGGTTGTATTGTACAAAAAACTAAATGCAGTGATTGCGCAAATACTCCTGTAATTAAAGATGTTTGTTCGCAGCAAAAATAATAAATAAATATTTTGAAAAATACTAATTAACCTTACCCCAAAGGTTTTTATTATCAATCCAGCCTTTAAAATTTTCTGTCTGAACTTTACACCAGCTAACATCACATTTTTTAACAACCAAAACTCTACCCTGTTTTATATTAGCTAATGGTCTAGAAAAATTAGATGGTTTTTTAAATAAAATTTTATCCTTCAGTAGTATAACAGAATTTATTGGTTTTAATTGTGACCAGTGTATCCAACCACTATTATTTTTGGAGTCTATAATTCTCCTCCAATTTTCTTTTTTATCTATTTGTTTAATTGGTAAATTTATTTTTTTATAAATGAATTTAATTGGTGACTCAAGGCTGGGACCATATCTAACATTAACTTTATTTTTTTTGAGCGATAAAAAAATTTCCTCAGAATTTACAAATGAAAAAGAGGATAATAAAAAAAAAGTTACCAGAATTTTAATAAAAAATATTTTTTTAAACATTCTTTAATTTGTTTAATTTGACTTTTCTAAAATTCAAATTTAGTAAATCTAAAATAAGTATATAGCCGTTTAAATTTTCACCAATATTTAAGATTTTTTTTAAAATTTCGTTAGCTTGAATAGTACCAATGATTCCTGCCACAGTTCCTAAAACTCCTTCATATTCACAGTTCAATATATCATCTGATATTTTTTTTTCTTGAAAAAAACTTCTTATGCAAGGGGTTTTGATATCTTTAAAATCAAAGGTAAAAATATGTCCATTAAATCTACTTATAGCTCCGGTCACTAAAAATTTCTTAAATTTCTTGCAAGTATCATTTATTAAAAATTTAGTTTCAAAATTATCTGAGCCATCTACAATATAATTATATTCTTTTAAAATTTTTTTAAGATTATTTTTATCTATTCTTATTTTATGACAAATAATATTTGTTTTTGAATTGATTTTTTTTAATTTTTTTTTAGCAACTAAAACTTTGGATTTTTTTATATCACCTACGTTATAAAGGCTTTGACGATGAATATTTGATAAATCAACATTGTCGTAATCTATAATTCCCAAGGTCCCAACTCCAGCTCTTGTTAAAAATTCTGCAACAGGGCATCCTAAACCACCCATACCAATGATTAAGACTTTTGATTGAATTATTTTTTTTTGACCAGAGGCACCAATGTCTTTTAAGACTATTTGTCTCGAAAATCTCTCAACTTGATATTTATCTAATTTTGAACTCATTTACCCGTTGAACCAAATCCACCCTCTCCTCTAATTGTTTTAGGTAGATCTTTGACTTCTTCTAATTCCATACTAATAATCGGAGATAATACCATCTGAGCTATACGATCACCATTATTTATGACAAAATCATTATTCCCATGATTATAGATGATAACTTTAATTTCTCCTCGATAATCACTGTCTATAGTTCCTGGTGTGTTTAAAACAGTTATATTATTTTTTGATGCTAAACCCGATCTAGGTCTAATTTGAATTTCATAATTTTCATGAAACGCAACTGATAATCCAGTTGGAACTAATGAGGATGTTTTTGGTTTAACAATTATAGGTTTTTCAGTAAACGCAGTAAGGTCCATTCCAGAGGCTCCACTAGATTTATATTCTGGTAATTGAACTGTAGGATCTAACTTCTTTATTAATACTTTAACCATTAGTTAATTTGAACAACAATTCTATCTACAATTTCTTCTGATATTTCTGATTTTTTTTTAAATGAAAGTTTTTCTTTTTTATTTAGGGTATTTTTATAATGTATAGTTACTTCGTTATAATCAGACTCAAAACCAATATTTTTCTTAGATACATCATTTGCTACTATCCAATCACAATTTTTATTTCTTAATTTTGATATTGCATTTTTATCCAAATCACTAGTCTCTGCTGCAAAACCTATAACTAGCTTAGGTCTCATAGAATTATGGTTAGAAACATAATTTAATATATCTATATTCTGTTCTAAGTTTATATTTAAATTTTCTTGTTTTTTTATTTTGTTTCGACTCTTATTATTTATTTTAAAATCAGCTACTGCAGCAGAAAAAACTGCTATATCTGTTGGTAAATTTTTTTGAGTGGCCTTAAACATTTCCTCAGCAGTCTCGACTTTAATTAATTTAATGTCTTCATCAATTTTTAAGCTTGTAGGTCCTGATATTAAAGTAGTATTAAATCCTCTTCTAGATAAAGATTTTGCTATTTCGTAACCTTGTTTTCCACTTGATTTATTTGTTATAAATCTAACTGGATCAATATATTCATTAGTTGGACCTGCTGTCACTAAAGCTTTAATTTTTTTATTTTTAAATTGAGAAGATAAAAAAATACTTATTTCATTAAATATATCGTATGGATCAGACATTTTCCCTTCCCCATATTCTCCACATGCCATATCACCTGTTACAGGACCTATAAATTTATATCCAAAACTTTTCAGGGTTTTTAAATTATCTTTAGTTGAAGGATGTTCCCACATTCTTACGTTCATCGCTGGAGCTAAAAATACTTGTTTGTTAGATGCTAGAATTACAGTTGCAGCTAAATCATCAGAAGAACCTCGACTTAATTTTGAAATTGTATTTGCAGTTGCTGGAGCAACAACTATTACATCAGCCCATCTTGATAAAGCAATATGGTCCATTTCTGTTTCATTTTCTATGTTAAATAGATCATCGTAAACTTTACCTTGTGACAAAGATGCTATTGATAAAGGTGTTACGAATTCTTTTGCACTTTTAGTTAAGATAGTTTTTATTTTAGCATTATTTTTTTGAAATAATCTAATCGTTTCAAGGCTTTTATAAGCAGAGACACCACCACAAATTATAAATAAAATTTTTTTTGTTGTTAAATCTTTCATCGGCTGAATTAAAATACCAATAAACCCGCAATTACAAGGGCTAATAATCCAATAATAGATTGATTTCTAAAAGCAATCATTTCAGATTTTTTAGTATTTAAAGCCGTGTAAGAATTTGAATTTTGAGGTATTTGTCCACTTGCCAAATATGTAAGAGCTTGATTTGCTTTATCCATTATTTCAGGAAACTCTGGTAATCTTTTAATTACCTCTGATGTACTTTGAAGTGTTTCATTTATAGTTGTCATTGGATCCTTTGTTTCTTTAAGCCAGCTTTCAAGCACAGGTTTTGAAGTTGTCCAAATATTAGTATTAGGGTTTAGTTTTCTTGCTACACCTTCAACTACAACCATTGTTTTTTGTAACATTAAAAGTTGAGGTTGAGTTTGCATATTAAATTTTTCAGTAACATCAAATAGCTGTTTTAACAATTTTCCACCAGAAATATCCTTTACTGCTTGACCAAAAATCGGTTCACCGATTGATCTTAATGCTTGGGCTAAATCATCAATTGGAACTCCTTTTGGAACTAATCCTGCAACCAAATGTACTTCAGCAACTTTACGATAATCTCTTTGAATAAACCCAAATAATATTTCAGCTAAGAATCGTTTACTCATTTTATCTAATCTACCCATAATTCCAAAATCTATAGGAACAATATGACCGTTATTATCTATAAATATATTTCCTTGATGCATATCAGCATGGAAAAAACCATCTCTTACGGCATGTCTCAAAAAATTTTGTATAATATCTTCGGCAATCTTTTCTGTATTTAAATCTCTTTTTTTGAGCTCCTCAGTCTCCCTTATAGAAATGCCTTCTACCCAATCAAGTGTCATTACATTTTCACTTGTAAAATTCCAATAAATTTTAGGCACCCTAAAACCAACATCGTTTTTAGTATTTTCTGAATATTCATTAGCGGCAGCAGCTTCAAATCTAAGATCCATTTCAAGGTTTGTTATCTCTTTTAATAAGAAAACGACTTCAACTAATTTAAGTCTTTTAGTTTTTTTAACCAGTGACTCAACTATAAAAGCAAATAACATCATTGCATCTATTTCTTCATTAAACATTTTTTTAATATTTGGTCTTAAAATCTTAATTGCTACATCTTTTATTGTGCCATCATCGTTAATTTGAGCTTTATGAACCTGGGCTATAGAAGCTGCTGCTACTGGTTGGCTTAAATCAATTATAGAATCATATGTATCACTACCTAAGTCACTTTTTATTATTTCTTTAGCTTGAATTAATGAAAATGGTGGCAACTTGTCCTGAAGGTTTTCTAATTTTTTTGAAAGCTCTTCTCCAATAATATCTGGTCTTGTTGCTAGAAATTGACCTAGTTTTATAAAAGTTGTTCCCATTGACTCCAATGAACTAGATAAACGTTCACCTTCATCTTGATCAATAATACTCTCCTTTTTAGTGAAAAATGAAAAAGATAAAATTTTGAATAAAAGCCTTACAGCTAATGGGGGTTTTTGAAATTTTGAAATTATATTTAATATATCCGATCTAGCTACCTTTCTTCCAAGTTGAAATAAAGTAATTATTTTTTTTAACATTAAATTTTCCATCCACTATGTATAGAAACTATTCCACCAGATAGGTTTCTATAAGTACAATTTTGAAAACCATTTCTTTTCATTAAATCAACCAATTCATCTTGGTTAACAAAGTTTTCAATACTTTTGACAAGATATTCATAAGGTTCTTTTTCACCAACAATCAATTTTCCAATTGAAGGAATAACTTTTGAGTATTTTTTATATATAAAGTCCAATACAGAATTTTCTATTTTTGAAAACTCTAGACATAAATATCGGCCACCAGGTTTTAATACCCTATATGCTTCACTCAAAGATTTATTTAGATCTTTTGTATTTCTTAATCCAAAACTTATAGTATAAAAATCAAATGTATTTATAGACATAGGCAGTTTTTCTGCTGAAGCCACAACCCAGTTTAAGTTTTTAAATTTTTTTAGTTTTTCCTTACCTTTTTTTATCATACCAATATTTGGGTCAACACATGTTACATAGGACTTTTTATTTACATAATTAAGAAAGATTTTAGCTATATCTCCAGTTCCACACGCTACATCAATTAGTTTCTGATTTGATGTTGGATTCATCATATTTAATAGATCTTTTTTCCACAATCTATGAACTCCTAATGACATAAAATCATTCATTAAGTCGTATTGATCATAAACTTGATCAAAAACATTTTGCACTAATCCTTTTTTATTTTGTAGATATTGTTGCATAATAATAAATATATATATTGAATATAGTATCAAATGCCAGAATTACCAGAAGTAGAAATTGTAAGACAATCACTAGATAAAAACATTAAATATAAAAAGGTTAAAAATGTAATAATAAGAAATAGAAACTTAAGATTTAAAATTCCTTTAAAATTTGAGAATTTTTTAAAAGGTCTGGAAATAACAAAAGTAGACAGATTTTCAAAGTATTTAATTCTATCTTTATCAAACAATAGTTTTTGTTTGTTACATCTTGGTATGTCAGGGACAATTCATTTAGTATCCAATAACAAAAAAAACTTTTTAACAAATACTAGTTTCTATAATTCTCCAATGTTACCAAATAAGCATAACCATATAGAAATAATTTTTTCAGATTTAAAGATTATTTACAATGATCCAAGAAGATTTGGTTTTTTACAAATTATAAGAGATTCAAATTTATTAAAAAAAAAGATTTCAACATCTTGGACCAGAACCATTTTCCTCCAATTTCAATTTAAGTTATATACTCTCATTTTTTAAGGGTAAAAAAAAAAATATTAAAAATTTTTTGTTAGATCAGAATTTTGTATCTGGTATTGGTAATATTTATGCAAGTGAAATTTTATTTTTGAGTAAAATTAATCCTAACAAAAAAGGATGTTTATTTAAAAAAAAGGATTGTAAAAAAATTATTATCAATTGTAAAAAAGTTTTATCAAATGCGATTAAAAAAGGAGGCTCAAGTATCAAGGATTTTAAGAATACGGAAGGGGAATTGGGTGGTTTTCAAAAAAATTTTAATGTTTATGAAAGAGAAGGACTCAATTGCAAACGATCTAAATGCAAAGGCACTATTAGAAAAAAAACTATTTCAAATAGATCAACTTTTTTTTGTAATTTTTGTCAAAAATAACAAATTATTTAATTGACCAATATTAATTCTCAAGTTATACCCCTGCGCATATGGCTAATACCAAATCTGCAATCAAAAGAATAAGAAGAATTTCTAAACAAACTTCTGTAAATAAAGCGAGAAAAAGTAGATACAGAAATGCTTTGAAGAAAATGAACCTATTAATAGATAAAAAAAATAAAATTGAAGCAGTAAAATTCTTACCTAAGTTGAATTCAGAATTAATGAAAGTTGTAAAATCTGGCATAATCAAAAAACAGAACGCATCAAGAAATATCTCGAGAGTCTCTAGAAAGATATCTTTACTTTAAGTTATAAACTTTAAGTTGATTCAACTTTAAGCATACACTTTATATATACATTCATAGATTGGTAAAACAATATTTAGATTTAGTAAATATTTAAATATATTAAATTCAATTATAAATTTTATTTCTCAAAATTTTATATAAATTTTCTGTCAAGTGATTTTATATTTTAAATAAATAAAATTACACAATCCTAGATTTTATTTTTTTTATTTTTTTTTAAAAAATTTGTTGCAATAATCTCATTATGGTTCTAACTGGAGTCTCCCCAATAAATATGAGTAGTTCTTACATAAATAAAAATTTCAGCAATCCAAAAGTAGAAACTTTTGATTGGTCAAGAGTCCAGACTGAAATGAAAAATAAATTGGGGGCCGATATCTATGAAAGTTGGCTTAAAAAAATTAGTTTCGAGGAAGAAATAAATAATTATGTGCTGTTATCGGTTCCTACCAGATTTATCCGTGATTGGATTACTTCAAGGTACCTGGACCAAATCTTAAAAATTATCAAAGACCATAAAAAAGATATAATTCGAATTGAGTTTAAAATTGTTGAAAAAAACAGTGACAATATAAGCAATAATCAAAATACTAGTCCTTTAGAAAATAAAGAAAATGTATCTTTTATAAAAGACTCATATCTCCAATATAATCGTATAGATCCAAATAAAAAATTTGAAAATTTTATTACTGGATCGAGTAACAAACTTGCTTATGAAGCTTCGGTAAAAGTTTCGGAAAATATTTCTCATTATAACCCACTTTATATTTATGGTGGTGTTGGGATGGGTAAGACACATCTTTTAAATTCAATAGGCCTCGAATTAAAAAAAGTTAATAAAGTGATGTTTATTTCAGCAGAGCGTTTTATGTATCAATTTGTTAAATCTATAAAATCAAATGATATGGTTAAATTCAAAGAGTATTTTAGAAATACTGACATTTTATTAATAGATGATATCCAATTTATGAATGGTAAAGAGGCAATGCAGGAAGAATTCTTTCATACTTTTAATGCTTTGTTAGATAAGGGATCTCAAATTATTGTTTCTGCAGATAGATCTCCAAATAAATTATCCAGAATACAAGAAAGAATTAAATCTAGATTTTCAGGGGGATTAGTTGTTGATATTCAAAAACCGGATTATGAGCTAAGAAAAAAAATTGTTGAAAATAAAATTAAAGAGTTAAATAGTTTATACACTGAACAATTTAAAATATCCCAAGAAATTACCGATTTTATCAGTTCAGAAATAACAACCAGTGTAAGAGAACTAGTTGGAGCAATTAATCGAGTAGTATCGTTTTCAAGAATTTATAAAAAATTACCAAATCTTGCTGAAACAAAAGTGGTACTAAAAGATCTACTAAATTTATATGAGAATAAGGTAACCATTGATCAAATTCAAACTGTTGTATGTAAATTTTTTAAGATTAGTAAAAATGAAATGTTATCTTCAAGAAGATCAAGATATTTAGTGAGGCCAAGACAGACAGCTATATATCTAACAAAAATCTTAACTTCAAAATCTTTGCCTGAAATCGGACGAGAGTTTTCGAATAGAGATCACACAACTATCATACATTCTGTTAAAACTATTGAAAAATTAAAAGTTAAAGATCTGGATATGGTTGACAATATTAACAAACTTAAAAATCAAATATTGTATAATAACGCTTAAAATGAAATTTAACCTTAACCAACAAGATTTACAACAAGCATTAAATTATTGTCAAGGAGTGATAGAAAAAAGAAGTACTCTTCCAATATTATCAAATATTTTATTAAATGCAGAAAAATCAAAACTTATTATTACGGCAACTGATTTAGATTTAATTTTTATACACCAAATAGATAACGTTGAAGTTTTAGAAGAAGGTAAAATTACGACAACATCTGCAATTATGTACGATATCGTGAGGAAATTTTCCTCTGGAAAAAAAATAAATTTAACTTTAACAGACATAAGTAAATTACATCTAGAATCTGAAAAATCTGTTTTTAACCTTAACTGTATAAGTGCTTCAGAATTTCCATTAACAGATGAAAACTTTAATCAAAATGAATTCTCAATAAAATCAAAAAACCTTTTAAAATTATTAAATAAGTGTAAATTCTCTGTTTCAAATGACGAAACAAGACATTATTTAAGTGGGATCTACTTTCATCAAACAGAATTTGAGGATAAAAATTATCTCACAGCTGTTGCCACAGACAGTCACAGGATGTCTATATCAAAGATAAGATTAGATCAAAAAATAGACTTTGATCCTATAATATTGCCAAAGAAAACTATTTTTCAATTATGTTCATTATTAGAAAATTATGAAGGAGATGTAAAAATTTCAAATATAAAATCTAAAATAAAGTTTGAATTAAATAATAGTATTTTGATTTCAAAATTAATTGATGGAAAGTTTCCAAATTATATTCAGGTAATACCAAAAAATAATCAAAAAAAATTAGAAATAGACCTTAAGCTTTTTTTAGATTCTGTTGATCGAGTTGCTTCTGTATCGCTTGATAAAAAGGATGGTGTAAAGTTTAATTTAGCTAAAGACACTTTAAACTTGTCTGTAAATAATACTAATAGTGGAGATGGAAAAGAATTACTTTCTGTGCAATTTGATAACGAGTTAGAAATCAGTTTTAATTCAAGGTATCTATTAGATGTAGCATCTCAACTTGATGGAAGTAAAATAGAGTTATTTTTTAATGACACTGGATCTCCAGTATTAATAAAGGATCCTGGTGACTTTGATAGCATTTTTGTAGTAATGCCAATGAAGGGTTAATTTAATAAATCTAATTCTGAATAGATATCATTTTCTAAAATTTTCATAAATTCTTCTTTAGAATACTTGGACTCTATAGGTTTTAAGATTGAAATAGTTATATTTTTGTTTGGATTTTTTAAACCTTTTTTGGGCCAAACGTAACCAGAATTAATAGCAACAGGTTGGCACGTAATTTTTAATTCTTCATAAATTCTTGAAGCACCTTTCTTAAAAGGTGGTCTTTCATCTGGCAAAACCCTTGTTCCTTGTGGAAATATTATAAGTGGTTGATTTGAACTTGAAATTTTTTTTGATATATTTTCAAAGAATCCTAAATTGTCTTTAGTGATCTTATCTCTTTGAATAGAAATTGATCCAATTTTTTTTAAGTACCACCCAAATATAGGTATATGGAGTAATTCCTTTTTCAAAATAAATATTGGTGAATTAAAAATAGTTTGTAAATAAAAAGTTTCAAACATAGACTGATGAGAAGCTGCTATAAAAAACTTCTCATTTGTAATCATATTTTCTTTACCTTTAATAGTAATCTTAGTAGATAAAAAAACTTTTAAGCAAAAACCAGTCCAATACCCCATCAACTTCCCACCAATTAGCACAATTTTTTTTGGTAAAAAAAAATGTAGGTAAAAAAAAAAGTGAAATAATTATGATTCCTAAAAAAAAGAAAATTGTAAAAATTATATTTCTAATCATTTTTGTCAAAAGCTACATCAAGTCTTTGTGCTTTTGTCTTTTTCTAATTATTTTAATTTTTGATCCTTTTATTAATAACTCTATTGGCTTAGGTCTTTGATTATAATTTGAGCTCAAAGACATTCCATATGCTCCAACATCACAGATAACTATAAAATCATTTTCTTCAATTTCTTGAAAACTTTTTAAAGTAGTAAATTTGTCAGTACTCTCACAAATTGGTCCTACAACTTCATAGGTTTTTTTTGAATTTGTATTTTTTTTAACAGAAGGTAACATCTTATGTGAAGCACCATATAATGCTGGCCTCATGAAATCATTCATAGCAGCGTTAATAATGACAAAATTTTTTCTTCCACTTTTTTTAATATAAATTACTTTTGAAATTAGAGTGCCCGTATCACCTATAATTGATCTACCAGGTTCAAATATAATTTTTGATTTATTATTTTTTAAAAATTTTTTTATAGCAATATTGTATCTTTTGTAATTAAGTTTTTTATCATTATCGTCATAGGAAATTCCCATCCCTCCACCGAGATCTATAAACTCAAATTTATGATTAACTTTATTTATAATTTTACCAAGAATTCTAAGCATTTTTTCATATGGTCTATGATCTAAAATTTGACTTCCAATATGAACACTTAAACATTTAAGGATTATATTTTTAGAACCTTTACAATATTTAACAAGTTTACAAAAAGTTTTTTCGTTAACACCAAATTTATTTTCTTTTTTTCCAGTTGAAATCTGTTTCAAAGTTTTTGCGTCTGTATTAGGATTTAATCTGATACCAACATAAACTTTTTTCTTTTTTGATTTAGCTATTCTTTCAATTTCTTTAATTTCACTTTCAGATTCAGCATTTATTAAAAGTATATTTTTATCAATTGCATAGTCTATTTCATTTGATGTCTTTCCTACTCCAGAAAAAACAATTTTTTTGGGCTTTATACCTGCTTTAATAGCTATCATTAATTCACCCATTGATACAACATCCGCCCCAAGACCTAATTTGCTAATTTCCTTAATCAAATTAACATTTGTATTAGATTTGACCGAAAAACATATCAATGGAGAAAAGGACTTAAAATTTTTCTTAAAATTTTTAATATTTTCTTTTAATTGTTTATAGGAGTAACAATAAGTTGGAGTTTTATACTTTTTAGCAATATTTTCTACAGCAACTTTTTCAATTGAAAGCTTTTTATTTATATATTTCATTATGCTTTATTTTTAAGAACTATTTGCAGATCAGTTTTTTTTTCAGGATCTTTGTATATAGGGTCTCCTTTTTTTCCGCACGAAACTATTAAGTAACTTAGAGCTAAAAAGAAAAAAATTTTTTTAATCATTTAGTTTTTTTATACTTCATTATCATTTTTTTAATATTATCAAAAGATGTTCCTCCATAAGATCTTTTAGAATTAACAGAATTCTTTAAATCAAATACTTTAAAAACGTCATCTTTCAGCCCTGGTACAATTTTTTTCATTTCATCTAAACTTAATTCATTAAGATTTTTTTTCTTTTTTTCTGCTAGATTTACTATTCCTGCTGTCTTTTGATAAGCTTTTCTAAAAGACAAAGAGTGATTTTTAACAAGATAATCTGCTAAGTCTGTCGCTGTAATGTAACCATCATTTGCAAGTTTAAACATTTGTTCTTTGTTTGGTCTAAAGTTTTTTATAATTTCTTCAAAAATTTTCAAGCAACCAATTAAAGTATCATAGGATTTAAAAACTATTTCTTTGTCATCTTGAAGATCTTTAAAATATGATAATGGTAATCCTTTCAAAATTGTTAACATAGAAAATAAATTTCCATAAGCACTACCTGATTTTCCTCTTAAGAATTCTAAAAGATCTGGATTTTTTTTTTGAGGCATTATGGATGAACCAGTAACAACTTTGTCTGATAAATTTATTAAGTTGTAAGCATCAGAATTCCATATAATAAGTTCCTCTGCAATTCTTGAAATATGCATTGAACAAACGGACACACTGTAAAGAAAATCTAAAACAAAATCTCTGTCAGAAACAGTATCAATTGAATTATTAGTTGGTTTATTAAATCCTAATTTTTTTGTAGTATAGTTTCTGTCAATATTAAATGATGTTCCGGTAAGCGCAGCCACACCTAAAGGATTTTCATTTAAACTATCTAGATTATTATCAAATCTTTTTTTATCACGGCTAAACATTTCGACATATGCCATAAGATAATGTGCAAAAGAAATTGCTTGTGCATTTTTGAGATGTGTAAAACCTGGCATTATTGTGTAAATATTTTTTTCAGCTAATTTTAGCGAACTTTTAATTAGTGAATTCAATTTTAAGTTTATTTCTTTATTTGCTGATTTAATCCATATTTTAAAATCAGCTATAACTTGATCATTTCTTGATCGAGCTGTGTGCACATATCCCGCTTCATCTCCAATGATTTGAAAAAGTCTTTTTTCAATATTCATATGAATATCTTCATATTTTTCATTAAATTCTAATTTATTTTTTGAAATTTCTTTTTCTATTTTATTAAGTCCATAAATAATTTTATTTTTAATTTTAAAAGTTATTATTTTTTGTTTAAATAACATCTCTACATGAGCAATAGATACAGCTATATCTTCCTTATAAAGTCTTTTATCAATGTTTATAGAGCTCCCAATTTTCTTAAAAAGATTAGATGTATTATCCTTAATTCTAGTACCCCATATTGCCTGGTTGTTTTTATTTTTTGCCATGATAATTAATTATACCTATTTAACATGAGATTTTTAATAATTTTAATTTTTTTAATATTTAATTCATTTGCTATAGAGGCATCTGATATAAAAAATCTCGTAATAAATAAAGATTTAAAAAAATACGAAGATTTAACGTTTTTAGATGATCAAAAAAATCAAATAGACTTGAGTGATTATAAAGGAAATTTGATCTTATTAAATTTTTGGGCAACTTGGTGTGCTCCTTGTAAAGAAGAAATGCCCTCTTTAGATTTATTGCAAAATCAAGAAAATTTAGACAAATTAAAAATTTTTCCGATAAATGTTGGGCAAGATAATCTTGAAAACTCATTAAAATTTTTTGAAGATCTAAAAATAAAAAATTTAAAAATTTATTTTGACTCACCTATAACTTTGGCAAAAAAATTTGGCCTAAGAGGAGTACCAACTTCAATTATATTTAATAAGGATGGATTAGAGTTTGCTAGAATAATTGGATCTATAGATTTTAATGATCAAAAGTTTATTGATTGGTTAGCAAACTATAATTAATTTTTGAAAAAATAAGCAAAACAAACTAAAATTATTACTGCAATGAATTGTAGCAAAACTCTTAATTGCATCAGTTTGTTGGAATATTTTTTACTTGTTTCCCCACCTTTAAATAAAGTACCAATACCTAGAATTAAAACTACTCCAACTGCGATTAAAAATGTTATAGATAAAATTTTTACAATTGTTCCAGAAATCATAATAGTATTGTAGGGTATTTTAAAAATAAAAAAACATAATTCATAAAGTATGACATTCTGCCTAGACACAACAGTAATAAAGCCAGAGAATAATTTTGAGATTAAAAATGCTATTATTTTACTTCATGGCTATGGGGGAGATGGTAAAGATATAAGTGTATTATCATTGAATTGGAAAAGACATTTGCCAAACACAATTTTTATTTGCCCTAATGGTCACGAGAGGTGCCATATAAATCCATCTGGATATCAATGGTTTGATTTATCAAATGAAGATCCAAAATATATTTTGGCTCAATCTAAGAAAGCTGAAAAAAAATTGAACCAATTTATTGATGAAGTCAAAAAAGAATATAATATTGATAATGATAAAATTTGTTTATCTGGTTTTAGCCAGGGATGTATGATGTCTATAAACTTGGGATTGACGGCTGATAAAGAATTTAATTGTATTGTAGGTTTTTCTGGTAAAATAATTGATCCAGATGATCTAAAGTTGAGAAAAAAAGTCGCAACAAGAACATTATTAATTCATGGAGATGCAGATCAGATAGTAATGCCAAATTTTTTGTTAGAAGCAAAAGATTTTTTTATTAGAAATGAAATAGAAATTGAAACTCATATAATAAAAAATTGTGACCACCATATCCCTATAGAAGCTTCAAGCATAGCATTAAATTATATTTTAAAAAAATTTTAATATTCCTTACCATTGAAAATTTTTTTATTTGAGTTAATGTTTAAGTATGAATAATTTTATTGAACAAGATGTCTCGCTAGAAAAATGTCCAGCATTAGTTTTAAATGCAGATTATAGACCCTTAAGTTATTATCCTTTATCTTTGTGGTCTTGGCAAGATACAGTTAAGTCTGTATTTTTAGATAGAGTTATAATTGTAAGCAATTATGATAGGGTTGTAAGAAGCCCATCTTTTAATATGAAATTACCAAGTGTGATTGCACTAAAAGATTATATTGTGCCTCAGTCAAAACCAAGTTTTACAAGATTTAACGTTTTTTTAAGAGATAAATTTTCATGTCAGTATTGTGGAAGTAGTGAAGAACTTACATTTGATCATTTATTACCAAGATCAAAAGGTGGTGAAACCCATTGGGACAATGTTGTGACAGCTTGTTCAGCATGTAATGTTAGAAAAGGTGGAAAACTTCTCAAATCATCTGGAATGAAACTCAATCAATACCCCTATCAACCATCTACTGAAGATTTACATCGCAATGGTAAAAACTTTCCTCCCAATTATCTTCATAAAAGTTGGATGGATTATTTATATTGGGACGTCGAGTTAGAGGCTTAAATTTAAACTTTCTCAGAAATATTAATAGCTATTTTTGAACCAGTTTTAATAATTTTATCCATGATAGAATAAATACCTTTTTTTGTTGCTCCTTCTTCATAAGCAATATCTTTATGGTGCAATTCGTCGTCCCTAAATTTAGTAATCTTTTTTTTTAATTCTTTTTCTTCAGGACCTAATTGATTAATTTGACTTAAATAGTGCTTATCTATAACCTCTTCTACAGAAGCCGTACAAAGCATTGCTGCTTTTTTCCCAAGTAAAGTTGAACCAAAACCGAGCCCCACACCTAATAAGTCCCACAGAGGTAAAAACTTTGTTGGTTTAATATTTCTTTTTTTAATTTCTTTTTCAAAAAATTGACAATGTTCTATTTCATGGGTTTTCATTTCCTCAATAGTTTTTTTTAAATCTTCGTTTTTAACAAGAGTATTTAGTGCTAATAATTGACCTTCATAAATTTTAACTGCACCACGTTCCCCCGCATGATCAACTCTTATAAATTCCTCTACTTTGCTACTTGTTTTTTTCATATGAAATATAAATTTTTGTAAGTAATGTTACTAAAATTAAACTTAATAATATATTAATACTTGTCAGAGATAATCCAAAAATTCTAAATGTCACATCTTTACAACTTACAGTCTTTTCTTGTAATTGTTTTAGTATTTCGTCTTTTGAGATAATTCCAGTCATATCTTTTAAACCACAAACCCCAGATTCTTTAAATAGGCCCTGTTCAATCCCTAAATGGTAGATTGAAATAGTAAAAGAGAAGAAGAATATGAGGATTAATAATAAAATTATAAGCTTTTCTTTTTTTTTGAAAAAATAATTTAAAGTTATCAAAATTATGCACAATCCATAAGGTATTCTCTCTATCAAGCATAGATTACAAGGCTGATGTCCAAGAACATATTCTATAAAATATGCAGAAATAATTGCAACTAAACTAATTATTAGAATTAATCTTAGATAAAACTCAATTTTTAAATTAGTCATAAAATTTTAAAATTAAATATATTGTAGCTGCAATTATAACGATTAGTATTCCAATAATTGTAAACCATTTAGATCCATGTTTTTCCATAAATTCAGTAAATAAATTTCCAAATTTATAAGATAAATAAGAAACGATAAAAAAACGTAATCCTCGAGATATTAAACTTATTACTATAAAAATTAAGATATTAAATCCGATTAAACCACTAGCTATAGTAAAAACTTTATAAGGCAATGGGGTAAAACCAGCTAAAAAAAGTATACTTAGCCAAGCATAAAATCCCTCACTATTAATTAAATTATTTTTTAGGCTAATTAATCTATCTTCGTATCCATAAAAGGTCATAATTTGCATTCCTATGTCAAAAAAAAAAACTCCAATGAGATAACCTAATATACCACCTAATACTGAGAACATCGTTGTAATAAGAAATATTTTTAAAAAATCATCTTTTTTTGAAATGACCATAGGTATAACCATTACATCTGGTGGTATTGGAAAAAATGAACTTTCAATAAAAGATATAATCGCTAAGTAATATTTAGAACTTTTATGAGCCGCTAAATTTAAACATTTTTTATAAAGAGTATTCAACATTTTTTAGTTTTAATATAATTTTAGTTCTTATACTATTTAATAAATAATTTAACAATCGAGGGCGAATGGCGGAACTGGTAGACGCGCACGACTCAAAATCGTGTTTCGCAAGAAGTGAGAGTTCGATTCTCTCTTCGCCCACCAAATTATGGAACTAAAAGAGATAAACAGTTTAGTTGAACTTTTTTTTAAGAAATTTGAGGAAAAATTTTCAAATGTTTCTGAAAAAAAAATATGAAGAGATTTTTTTAATATCTCTTAAAAACAAAGAATATCCAGATACAAAATCTGGACCGTATACTTACTCTTGGGGTAATATTGAAACAAAAATAAAGATTTTATCAAATTACTTAAATAATATTATTTCAAAAGGTGATAGATGTATTTTATTGTCAGAGAACCGCCCTGAATGGTTAATTTCTGATATAGCAATAATGAATGCAGGTGGAGTAACAGTGCCACTTTTTACGACTTATTCTAAAAATGATTACGAATACATTATAAAAGATTGTGAACCAAAAGTATGTATTGTTTCAAATATTGATCAATTTAATAAAATTAAAAATTATATTGCAGAAAATACCATTGTTATTTCAATCGATAGATTTGATAAAACAATAGAATTTTTTGAAAATATTTTTTTGAAAGATAAAGCTAATCTTAAAAAATTAATCGAGTCTGCTGATCCTTATAATAATAATTTAAAAAGAAATGATTTAGCTTGCATAATTTATACATCTGGGACTACAGGAAACCCAAAGGGAGTAATGCTTAGTCATGGAGGAATTTTGTCAAATTGTGAGGGAGCACAAGAAATTTTAAAATCATTAATTAAAAAAGATCCTCCAGTTTTCCTAACTTGGCTTCCCTTATCTCACTCATATGAACATACTGTTCAATATGTTCAAATATTACTTGGAGCAAAAGTCTTTTACGCTGAAAGTTTAGAAAAATTATTACCTAATATGGCTGTTGCAAAACCTACCATCATGACCGCGGTGCCAAGATTTTATCAAAACTTATATACTAAAATTTCCTTAAATTTCTTAAATCAAAAAGGAGTTAAGAAATTTCTTATAACCAATACTATTATACTTGGGACTAAAATATTGAATAAAAAACCACTTAGTTTTAAACAAAATTTAATCAATTTTTTTTGTGAGAAATTAGTAAGAAAAAAAATCAAAAAACAGTTTGGTGGTAAACTTAGGGCTTTTGTTTCAGGCGGGGGTGCTTTGGATCAAAAAATTGGTGAATTTTTAAATTCTATAGGATTACCAACTTTACAAGGATATGGGCTAACAGAGACCTCTCCAGTTGTAAGCTGTAATATTCCAGGAGAAATCAAAATTGAGACAGTTGGGCCACCTTTTAAAACAAATCAAGTAAAAATTGCTTATGATGGTGAAATTTTGGTTAAAGGAGAAAATGTTATGCTTGGTTATTGGAAAATGAAAAAGGAAACAGAGAATATTATCAAAAATGGTTGGTTACACACAGGAGATATAGGTGAGATAACTAAAGAGGGAAATTTGAAGATAACTGATAGAAAGAAAGAAATTATTGTTAATTTAGGTGGTGAGAACATTTCACCTTCTAAAATTGAAAATTTATTATGTCTTAATGAAAAAATTAAACAAAGTTTTGTTTATGGAGATAAAAAAAACTATCTTGTTTCTTTAATTGTAAGTGAAACTGAAGAAAATAAAAAAGAAATTGAGTTTTATTTAGAAACTTTAAATAGAACTTTGTCTATAGTAGAAAAAATTAAAAAATTTAAATTAATTAAAGAAGAATTTACAATTGAAAATGGAATGTTAACACCGACTTTAAAACTAAAAAGAAAAAAAATTTTAGAAAAATATAAAGAAGATTTAGAAAAACTTTATTAATTTAAGTTAATTATTTGATTATAAAGCGCGTAAACACTAACTTTTTTACACATAAAAATTTTAAAATAATTTTTTATATTATAAATTTTTTATAAAATTTTATCTTTAATTAAATAATTGACATAACGTGTATAAAAAAATAAAAATAAGGTATCAGCGAATCGTTTTGATTCGTTTAACTAAAAAAGGGAGCTAAAGATGCCTAAGAGAAGAAAAAAAGCAAAGAAGGCTAAGAAAAAAGCTAAGAAAAAAGCTAAAAAAAGAAGAAGAAGATAGTAACTTAGTATTCTTTATTAAAAACGCTTCTCATAACGATTTCGTGTGAGAGGCGTTTTTTTTACTCCTCTAAAGCAACTTCATTGTCAGTTGTAGTCTCTTGCACAGGTAATTCTGAAGTGGTTTGTTTTGAAGTCTCAGTATTTGGCTGCGGTTGTGAAGCTATATTTCTTTTTAAAGCTTTATCTAATTTTTTTTGAGTATCTTCTAAGGAAACATTTAATATTATTTGAAACTCTGACAATATTCTTTCATAGGCTTTTTCAAATAACTGTCTTTCACTGTAAGATTGATCAACCATAAGATCATCACCTTTATTCAAATCTCTTACTACTTCAGCAAGCTCATAAATTTTTCCTGAAGAAATTTTTGCCTCATATTCTTGGGCCCTTCTACTCCACATAGATCTTTTAATTTTAGGCTTACTTTTTAAAATGGAAATGCACTTATTAACTTGATTAATTGTTGCTAATGATCTTAAGTGTGATTGTTTGTTAACTGGAACCATACCATTAGCTTTATCTTTCTCAAATTTAATTACATATGTTTCAACATCGATCCCACCTATATTTATTTTTTTAAATTCACTTATTTGCCCAACACCATGTTTAGGATAAACAATATAATCTTTTATTTTATACTCTCGTTTCTCTGAATCTTGTTTTTTTACTTTTTTAATTTCTGGCTTTGTTTCATTATTTTTAGGAATTCTTAGATTTTCAGTTTTTGCCTCAGTATTTTTTTTAATTACTGACTTTTTAATTTTAGAATTAGTAATTTTTTTTCTTAATTTTTTTTTGGTTTTAGTAACTTTTTTTGGAGCTACCTTTTTTTTTGCTTTTTTTGATTTTTTTTTATTAAATGTTTTCTTTAAAATATTTTTCAAACTTATTTTGCTCATCTTTATATTTTTCATGATCCGCAGGGGGATCTTTTTTTTCACTTATATTTGGCCAGATTTCAGAATATTTTTTATTGATTTCTAACCATTGTTCACTCCCCTTTTCCGTGTCGGCCTTAATGGCATCAACAGGGCACTCTGGTTCACAAACGCCACAATCTATACACTCATCAGGTTTAATTACAAGCATATTTTTTCCTTCGTAAAAGCAATCAACTGGACAAACTTCAACACAATCCATCAATTTACATTTTATACATTTATCATTAACTATATAAGTCATTACAAAATTTCTTTTTTAATTTTCTCTTGGATACTTCCCATTATTTTATTATCGATGTACATTAATCCTCCAAGTCTTCGCATCAAATTAGTTTCATAAATATCAGCGTCTTTATTTGAATATATTATTCTCCATAATGTTTCTATAATTTCTATTTTCTTTTCTTCATCCATCACTTTTACTTCTTTTGTAAAATCTAAAATTTGATTTGCATTTTCTTCAATTATTTTACTTTGCTCAATTATTTCTTGAATATTTTCACTATTTGCACCCATTTTTAATAGAGCTTGTTTAATAATCATTTCTTCTTGTTTTGAAAAATTTTCATCAATTTTACCAGCATGTATCATCAAAGCCGATATTTTTATTAATTGGTTATTACCCTGTTTCTGTATTTTTTTTTTAAAAAACATGATCTAATTAAAATTTATTTTTTTTAAGACATCAAAAGGATTTTCTTTTTCTATCTTTTTAACTGTTTTTTTAAACGTTTTTTTAGGTTTATATTTAAAATAAGTTTCATTATTTTTTTCTAAAACAATATAATTCATACTTTTAAGAAGTTTTTTAAAATTTTCTTTATTACATCCTAATAAATTTAGCATTTCTGGCATCATTTTAACTTGTTTTTCTTTTTCAGAAATAGAGTTAATGATCTGAACAAATAGTCTCTCTAAAATATCAATTCTTATAAAGAAATTTTCAAATTTTTCAAATCCACAAAGTAACATAAAATTTCTATCTTTAATTTTATATTCATCTAAAAAATTTAATCCAAAAGTAGGTGGTTTTAGACTAAAATTTTTTTGGTTATAGTTTTTCCAAAGTAAGGTTCGCAACGAAACAGCATCAGGCTTTATTAATCTATGTAAAAATACATGATATCTTCCAAATTTTACACCTAGGTCTCTTAAAATTTTTCTTTCGTTTTGTCCTAACTTTTTTAAATATTCAGACACTTGGTCTCTTTTAAGAACCCCATTATTCTCATAAAGTTGATAAGCCAAAGCTTTCATAGAGGAATTTTTTTCTTTTAGGTTCTTTAAATCAATAAGACTTTTTAAAGTTATATTAATTTTATTTTTTAACCAACTTTCTAAAAATTCAAGTAATTTTTGACTTTGATTTTTTTCTAAAATATCATCAACTATTAATTCAATATTTGGATTTAAGTAGTCTCTACCAGACACTAATCTTGCAATAGGTGAATCTTTCCAATAAATTTTGAAATCATTTTCAAGGTCAATTAAACTAGTTTCAATTATCATTTGAATTCTTTTTTCAAGTTCTGGACTAACAGTTTGCCTTGCTGCTTTCTTGAGAGATTTAATATCAGTTTCTAGGGCTCCTTTTTTTAAATCAAGCTCTAATTTGAGACCATTAATTTTCCCAATGAAATGATCATCAATCATAACTTCATTATTATCTAAAATTTTAGTATCAAATTTCATATCTTGTTTTAAACCTCTTGCAAGAATACTGGCTCTTTTATCAATAAAGGTTTTTGTAAGTTCTTCATGCAGCCTATCTGAGAGCTTGTCCTCTAATGATTTAGTTTTTTCTATCCAATAGTCTTGATTTTCTATCCAATTTTTTTTATTTGAAACATAAGACCAAGTTCTAACATTTGCAATTCTATTTGATAAAGAATCTACATTTCCATCTAATTTATCTAATTTCATTAGTTGTAAGCGTATATAATTGTCACTTATTCTAGCTTTTTTGCTATTTAAATATTTAAAAACACTTGCAATTACATCGTAGTGGTTTCCGTAAGTTTTTTTTACAAAATCTGGTATTTGGCAACATTCCCACAAAAGAATTAGTTTTTCTTTATTAAATTCAATATCTTTCAAACTTACATCTCTCAAGAAAAATTTGAGAGCTTTTTCATCTTCACATTCATGTATTTTTCTTAACCATTTTTTTTTTGGTTTCTCATCTAACGAATTTATTAAAGTTGAAGGATTATTAAAATTTAAATCAGAGTTTCTCCAAAATAGAGATTGAATTTCTTCAAATTTATGATTTTCTAATAAGTTAACCTCTTCAGCACTAATCTCTTTGCATTGACCTGTAATACCAAAATTACCGTTATTTAGGTATCTTCCAGCCCTTCCTGCAATTTGTCCAATTTCAGATAGATTAAGTTTTCTTAATTTTTTTCCATCAAATTTTTTTAAATTTGAAAAATAAACTTGATCGAGATCCATATTAATTCCCATGCCTATAGCATCGGTTGCTACAAGAAAATCAACATCACCTGACTGATATAATTCAACTTGAGCGTTCCTTGTCTTCGGACTTAGAGAGCCCATCACTATTGCTGCTCCTCCTTTTTGTCTTCGGATTAATTCTGCGATTGCATAAACTTCCTCTGCTGAAAAAGCTATAATTGCAGTTTTTCTCTCTATTCTTGAAATTTTTTTATGTCCAGCATATGAAAGTTTAGATAATCGGTTTCTATCAATAAATTCTATATCATCTTCTAACTTTGAAATAATATTTTTAATCGTATTTGAACCCATTAGCATTGTTAATTTGGTTCCTCTCATATTAAGAAGTCTGTCCGTAAAAATATGTCCTCGTTCATGATCTGCACACATTTGTATTTCATCTACTCCGACAAAGGCTAAGTGCTTATCTATAGGCATAGACTCAACAGTGCATAAGTAATATTTTGCATTTGGGGGTATAATTTTTTCTTCCCCAGTTATTAAAGCAACCTTATCTAAACCAATTTTTGTGATGACTTTGTCATAAACCTCTCGAGCTAATAATCGCAAAGGAAAACCAATCATTCCACTATCAAAAGACAACATAGTTTCTATTGCTAAATGAGTTTTTCCGGTATTTGTTGGACCTAGAACAGCTGTAATTTTATTTTTAGTCATTTCTACTTTTGGTATACTTTTTCTTTTACCTACCAGATATTGTTAGTTGTATAGAACAAAAATAGACTAAAACATGACCGAATCAGAGAAATAAAAGTTCTCATTTATCTTTTAGCTAAAATTTTCCAAACTCCCGAAGCTGAGGTAATAATTTTATCATTACATTTTAATTCACAGAATAAAAAAACCAAAGTTTTCGTTTTCTTAAGTATTTTAACTTTTCCAATTATTTCATCATCAACTTTTGATGCACCTATAAATTTTAAATCCAAAGAAATTGTAACGCATGGCGCATTATCAGCAGATCTATGAGCAGCTGTCCCAGCACCAGCATCAATTAAAGCAGATAGATATCCGCCATGAGTTATACCAGCCATATTTAAATGATTTTTGGTAATTTTAGTTTTAAATTCGTATTCATTTTCTGAAATATTTCTGAACAAAACACCTCCATTATGTTTCATAAATCCAGGATTTAAGCTAATTTGTTCAAAATCTTTAGACATTATTTATTATAATACAAAAGTTAAAATTAATAAAATTATAAAAATTAATATAAAAAAATAGACTACAGATTTTTGAAGTGAGGATTTCATAAACCAATCAAACATATTTACCTTTTCTTGGTGCGCCTGCTAGGAGTCGAACCCAGAACCTCCTGGTCCGTAGCCAAGCGCTCTATCCAGTTGAGCTACAGGCGCATTTTTAATTTTATTTAATTATAATATAACAATTTTTAGTGTATTTTAACTACAAGAGAAAACTAAATTTCATGAGTGATAATTCAAAAGATGTAGTTATAGTAGAGGCTGTAAGAACTCCTATAGGTACTTATAATGGGTCCCTTAAAGACATAAGAGCACATCAACTTGGATCGATAGTAATTAATGAGATTTTAAAAAGAAGCAATGTAAATCCTGATGAAGTAGATGAAATAATTATGGGTCAGGTTTTAACTGCAGGAATGGGACAAAATCCTGCTAGACAAGCTGCAATCAATGCAGGAATACCTGTTTCAAAACCTGCTTATATTGTAAATCAAGTTTGTGGTTCAGGATTAAGAGCTATAATTTCAGGATTTCAATCAATTAAATTGGGAGACTCAAAAATAGTTATTTCTGGTGGACAAGAAAACATGTCAATCGCCCCCCAAATAGCTCTTAAAGAAAGTGAAAAAAAAAATTCAGAAAACAAATTTTTAGATGTAATGATGAATGACGGATTGCTTGACGCATTTAAGAATTATCACATGGGTATAACGGCTGAAAATGTTGCAAAGAAATTCAATATATCAAGAGAAGAACAAGATGGATTTGCATTAAATTCTCAAAAAAAAACTTTAGCAGCAATAAAAAATAATAACTTTGAAAAAGAAATAATTGAGGTAAATCTTAACAGAAATACTTTAAAACTTGATGAACATCCAAGAAATAATTTAACCCTAAAGGATTTACAAGAATTAAAAACAGTCTTTCTAGAAAATGGAACAGTCACTGCAGGAAATTCATCAGGCATCAACGATGGAGCAGCCGCTTTAATGTTATTAAGTTTAGAGGAGTCTGAAAAAAAATCACTTGAGGCGTTAGCTAGAATAGTATCTTGGGCATCAGTTGGGGTAGATCCTTCACTTATGGGATTAGGACCTATTGGAGCAATTAAAGAAGCTGTTAAAAAAGCTAACTGGAAATTAGAGGATATAGATCTATTTGAGATAAATGAAGCTTTTGCAGCACAAACTATTGCGGTTATCAGAGAACTGAATATTGATATCAGCAAAGTGAATATTAATGGTGGAGCTATAGCTTTAGGTCATCCAATTGGAGCATCAGGAGCAAGAATTTTAATTTCTCTAATATATCAAATGAAAAAACATAATAAAAAAAAGGGATGTGCCTCACTTTGTATTGGTGGAGGTATGGGTATTGCAATATGCGTTGAAAGAAATTAGGAACTAATTTTTCCGTATTTCTTCTCTAATAAAATTTTTTGAATCCATGTTTTAGCATCTATATAGGTGCTAACTTTTGGTTGAAAAAGTACATTTAATAATCTTTTAATCATTTTATTAATTTGAACTTAAAGAATGTCAAAAAATTGAACAGAATGTGTTAAAATTTGCAATTTACTAAGCATTTATGGTGTATAAAACATAATTAATGACTGAAAAATTATTAGTTCCTGATATTGGAGAATTTGAAGGTGTTGAAGTAATAGAAATTTTAGTTCAAGAGGGTCAAGAAATAAAAAAAAATGATCCAATAGTTACAATTGAAAGTGACAAATCTAGTGTAGAAATTCCATCAACTATTGAGGGTAAAATAGAAACAGTTAATGTAAAAATTGGGGATAAAGTTTCAAAAGGTGATTTATTACTTACGACAACAGGGACAAAAATTTCTACAAAAACAGCAGAGGACGTACCCAAAAATACTGAAAATTTAATAAAAGAAGCTGAAAATTCATTAAAAAAATCTCAAGAAGAAATAATTGAAAAGCCTGTAGCTCAAAGTCAAGAAACCACAAATAAAATTTTAATAAAAGAAGAAAATAAAACTGATAATATTCAAGTTGTTAACAAAGGTGATATTGATCCAACTGAAACAAATGAGTGGTTAGAATCTTTGTCTGCAGTAATTCAAAAAGATGGGAATCAAAGGGCTCATTATTTAATAAAGGAGTTAATAAATAAAGCCTATAGAGAAGGCGCAAATATTCCTTATACGCAAAATACCCCTTATATAAATACTATACCAGTCAGTGAGGAACAAAAATCTAATGGAGATCAAAATATAGAAAGAAGAATTAGATCTTTGATTAGATGGAATGCTGCAGCTATGGTAGTAAGAGCTAATAAAAAGTTTCCTGAACTTGGTGGTCACATAGGTACATTTGCTTCAGCGGCAACTCTTTATGATGTGGGTATGAATCATTTTTGGAGAGCGAAGAATAATAAATTTGGAGGGGACTTAGTTTATTTTCAAGGTCATAGTGCTCCAGGTATGTATGCAAGAGCTTTTTTAGAGGGAAGACTTAGTGAAAAACAATTGGATAGTTTTAGGCAAGAAGTGAATCCTGGAGGTTTATCTTCTTATCCTCATCCTTGGTTAATGCCAAAATTTTGGCAATTTCCCACTGTCTCAATGGGTTTAGGTCCAATGTTAGCAATCTACCAAGCAAGATATATGAAATATCTGATCAACAGGGGCCTTATTAAAGATGAAGGAAGAAAAGTTTGGGCTTTTTTAGGAGATGGTGAGATGGATGAACCGGAGTCTTTAGGTGCTATTGGTTTAGCATCAAGAGAAAAATTAGATAATTTAATTTTTGTAGTCAATTGTAATTTACAAAGATTGGATGGTCCAGTTAGAGGTAATGGAAAAATAATTCAAGAATTAGAAGGAATTTTTAGAGGTGCTGGTTGGAATGTGATTAAAGTTATTTGGGGATCTTATTGGGACTCATTATTAGCAAATGATAAGTCAGGCCATCTTGTTAAGATAATGAATGAAACAGTCGATGGAGAATACCAAGCGATAAAAGCAAGAGATGGTGCTTTTGTTAGAGAAAAATTTTTTGGGAAATATCCAGAGACAGAAAAATTAGTTTCAAGTTTATCTGACAAAGATATTTGGAGACTAAATAGAGGTGGTCATGATCCCCATAAAGTTTTTGCTGCATATGATAAAGCTTCAAAAAATATTGGAAGCCCAACAGTTGTAATTGCTAAAACAATAAAAGGTTATGGGATGGGTAAAAGTGGAGAAAGTGTTAACACTACGCATCAAACAAAAAAATTAGATATTGATGATTTAATGTACTATAGAGATAGGTTTGATGTTCCATTGACAGATGATCAAGTAAAAAATATTGAATATTATAAACCTGATACTAGTTCAGCTGAGATTAAATATCTAAAAGAAAGAAGACTTCAACTTGGTGGATTTATTCCTGAGAGGACAACTTATGCTAAATCTATAAAAGCACCACCTAAAAATATTTTTGATAATATGAAAGAATCTACCGGTAAAAAGGAGATGTCTACTACAATGGCGTTAGTAAGAATGCTTACAAGTTTACTTAGGGATAAAAATGTTGCACCAAGACTGGTTCCAATTATTCCCGATGAAGCTCGAACATTTGGTATGGAGGGTTTTTTTCAAAAGGTTGGAATATATGCTCATGAGGGCCAAAAGTATGAACCTGAAGATGCTGCTCAACTAAGTTCTTACAAAGAAGAAAAAAGTGGTCAAGTATTAGAAGAGGGAATTACTGAAGCAGGAGCCATGTCTTCTTGGATAGCTGCAGGAACTTCCTACACAAATCATGATTTAGAAATGATACCCATATATCTATTTTATTCTATGTTTGGTTTCCAAAGAATTGGAGATTTTGCTTGGGCAGGAGCTGACAGTCAATCGAGAGGTTTTTTAATTGGTGCTACAGCTGGAAGAACAACATTAGCTGGAGAGGGACTGCAACATCAAGATGGCCACAGTCATTTGATGGCATCAACAATACCAAACTGTATTTCTTATGATCCAACATTCCATTATGAGTTAGCAGTAATTTTTAGGGAAGGTTTAAAAAGGATGCATGAAAAAAATGAAAATATTTTTTATTATATTACTACAATGAATGAAAATTATTCCCACCCAGAAATGCCAAAAGATAAAAATTGTGAGGAGGGAATTCTCAAAGGTATGTACAAAATCAAAGAGTTTAATAAACATAAAAAAAATAAAATTCAGTTTTTAGGCTCTGGTACAATTTTAAGAGAAATGATTGCGGGTGCTGAAATATTACAAAAAGAATATAATATAGATAGTGAAGTTTGGAGTGTTACAAGTTTTAATGAATTAAGAAAAGATGGACTAGAGGTAGAAAGATATAATCTTTTAAATCCTGATAAAGATCAAAAAAAATCGTACGTTGAAAAATGTTTAGAAAAAACAGAGGGACCAATATTAGCAGCTTCAGACTATATGAGAATGAATTCTGATCAGATAAGACCATATATAAATAAAAGCTTTTATTCTTTAGGAACAGACGGGTTTGGAAGAAGTGATACGAGAAAAAATTTAAGAAAATTTTTTGAAGTAGATAAAGAACATGTAGTTGCTTATGGATTAAGTATATTGGCAAAAGAACAACTTTTACCATCTAAATATGCTTCAGAGGCTTTAAAAAAATATAAAATCGACCCCAACAAACCAATGCCATCAAGATTATAAATGTCAAAAAATGATTTATTAAAAATTATTCCAGCATCACCAAAAGCAAGAAAATTTGCAAGAGAACTTGGTGTAGATATTAATAAAGTACAGGGCACTGAAAGAGATGGTCGTGTAGTGGAGAAAGATATTAAATTATTTGTTTCTAATAAATCAGGTCAAAATGAGAAGGTTCATATTAATAAAAATGAGGAAAATAAATTAGAATATGCTCATTCAGTATTTGGTGAAATTGAAATAAAAGACATTCCTAGAATAAAAAAAATTTCATCAAAATATTTAGTTAACTCTTGGACACAAATACCTCATGTTACAAACCATGATGAAGCCGACATCACTGAAATGGAAGAATTTAGAAATTCCCTTACAGATATATATACAGGGGAAAAAAAGAAAATAACGCCTTTAGCATTTATTGTTAAAGCTTTATCCGCATCTTTAAAAAAGTATCCTAGTTTTAATTCTTCGATAGATGAAATTGATAATGGAAAAATGACATTTAAAAAATATTACCATATTGGTATAGCAGTAGATACACCACATGGATTAATGGTTCCTAAATTAAGAAACACTGAAAATAAAAATATTTCCTTAATTGCTGATGAATTAAAAAAAATAAGTGAAGAATGTAGAAATCTTAAAATCGATAAAAAGGAACTTTTTGGGGGATCAATGACCATAACGAGTCTTGGTGGAATAGGAGGTTCATTTTTTACCCCGATTATTAATTATCCTGAAGTCGCAATTTTAGGAATTGGGAAATCACAAAAAAAACAAATTTATTTAAATGGCAGATTTCAAATTCGTACAATGTTACCTTTATCTCTATCATACGATCATAGAATAATTGACGGTGCCGAAGCAGCTAGATTTAATAATGAATTAAAGGAAAATTTAGGAAAAAATTTTGCTTATAAATTAGCTGTTTAAATAAACTTATGTCAAAAACAGTATCTTTACTTAGTGCCCTATTGTGTACATTTATTTGGGGAACAACTTTTATTGCTCAAGACACTGGTATGGATGATATTGGTCCATTTACCTTTAATGCTGTCAGATTTTTTGTTGGTTTCTTGGCGATACTTCCTCTTGTATTTTTATTCGAAATAAAAAAGTTTAAATCTGAATTTAAATTAGATATCAAAATATTTGTTATTCTCTCTGCATTAATTGGAATATCACTTTTTTTAGGCTCTGCTTTACAGCAAGTTGCTTTACTTCATACAGATGTGGCAAATGCAGCTTTCTTCACAATTTTTTATGTTCCAATGGTACCAATTATAGTTTTTTTATTTAAAAAAAAATCAATTCATTGGAGTGTATGGCCATCAGTAGTTTTATGTTTAATTGGAGGATATTTACTTACAAATTTTTATGATGCAACTGTAAGATTAGGCGATAGTTTAGTATTACTAGGGGCTTTTTTTTGGAGCACTCATATTATTTTTACTGGCATGATTGTTGTCAGGTATAATCTTCCTCTTACAATAGGAGCTTTGCAAACATTAATTGTGGCAGTATTTTCTTTCATAATTAGTTCAATTTACGAAGAATTTATTTTAAAAAATATTTTAAAAGAAATCGACTCTATTCTATATGCTGGAATTTTATCTGGAGGATTTGCATTTGTTCTTCAGATTTATGCTCAAAGAAGAATTGCACCAGCCCCTGCTGCAATAATTTTTTCTTTAGAGGGAGTATTTGCTACTATTGCAGCCTGGTTTTTGCTTAATCAAATATTGGATATTAATAATATTTTAGGATGTTTTTTTATTTTATGTGGAGTTTTGTTATCACAACTTTTACCTTTAATGAAAAAAACTGCCTAAGAATATATTATCAAAAATAATATTGAAGCAATAAAAATTCTATAAATAATAAAAATATTCAATGAGAACCTATTAATATAACTTAAAAAAAATTTGATTGTAAAATATGAAAATAAAAATGACAAAATTATTGAAAGTATTATAAGATAATTTATTTCAAGAGGTTGATTAGCTGCATTTTTGAGGCCAAGAAAACTTGCGCCTGCTAAAGCTGGGATTGATAATAAAAATGAAATCTTACTTGAGTCAACTCTATTAAACTTTAAAAATCGCGCTGCGGTTAATGTAATACCCGCTCTACTCACCCCAGGAATTAATGCCAGGATTTGAAATAGACCAATAAATATTATAGATTTAATATTCAAATTTGTAGATATATTTTTATCAATTTTTTGCCTATCAGCAAAAAATAAGACTATTCCAAAAAACAATGTTGTCCATGCAATAACTTTTAAATTTCTGAGTAGATAAATAAGTTCAGTTGAGTGGAGTAAGTATCCAAAAATAATTAAAGGTATAGAGCCAAGTAAAATGAGTTGTAAAAGTTTTTTATTATTCTTTAAATTAAGTAGGTCTTTTCTGAAATAAAATATAATCGCAAATAAAGAACCTAAATGTAAACTGATATCTATTAATAAAGATCCTGTCTTTAAATCATAGAAATTAGAAACTAAAATTAAGTGTGCAGAGGAACTAATGGGTAAAAATTCTGATATTCCTTGAACCGCGGATAGAATAAGGATTTCTATAAATTCTTGAAACATATAAGTGTCGTAACTTAAAAAATATTGATTTTAAACAATTCGATTTACTCATAATAGGTATGCAAAAATTGGAATTTTCATATATATGGCTATTAATTCATTTATTTAGGTCATCTATACTGACCTAAATAATTCTTTTACTAATAAAAACAATGTATATTTTGCCTAAAATTTATAAAAAAATATGACTGATAAAATGCTTAAGTTTGTGAAAATAGGTCAACAAACTCCACCTAAAAGAGAGGTCTGTACTAGAAAAGAAGATTTCAATGAAATTTATGATGAATTTATTAATCAAAAGGCCCAAGAACAATCAAGCAGATGTTCACAATGCGGAGTACCATTCTGTCAAGTCCACTGTCCACTTAGCAATAATATCCCAGATTGGTTAAAGTTAACTGCGGAGGGAAGATTAAAGGAGGCTTATGAGTTGTCACAAAGCACAAACAATATGCCTGAAGTATGTGGAAGAATATGCCCACAAGACAGATTGTGTGAGGGTAATTGTGTTATAGAACAATCAGGCCATGGAACTGTAACTATTGGTTCAATGGAAAAATATATAACTGATAATGCCTGGGAACAAGGATGGGTCAAACCTATTGAAGTAAAGTATGAAAGAGATCAAAGCGTAGGTATAATTGGGGCAGGACCCGCAGGACTTGCTGCTGCAGAACAATTAAGAAAAGATGGATATAAAATTACAGTTTATGATCGATATGATCGTGCAGGGGGATTATTAATTTATGGAATTCCTAATTTTAAATTAGAGAAACATGTTGTTGAAAGAAGAACAAAACTATTAAAAGATGGGGGTATTGAATTTATCCAAAATTTTGAAATAGGAAAAGACGCTAATCTAGATCAACTTAGAAAAAAACATGATGCAATTTTAATTGCAACTGGAGTTTATAAACCTAGAGAAATTGAGTTGCCAGGAAATGATTTAGATCATATTTTCCCTGCAATGGAATTTTTAACAGCTTCAAATAAAAAAGGTTTAGGTGATGAAGTTGAACTTTTTGATAAAGGTATATTGAATGCAGAAGGTAAAGATGTTGTAGTCATAGGTGGTGGAGATACTGCTATGGATTGTGTTAGAACTTCAATAAGACAGAAAGCTAAATCTGTTAAGTGCCTTTATAGAAGAGATAAAGAAAATATGCCAGGATCTGCTAGAGAAGTTGCTAATGCAGAAGAAGAAGGGGTTGAATTTGTTTGGTTATCAAGTCCTAAAGAATTTCAAGGAAAAAATAAAATTGAAAAACTAATAGTTGATCAAATCAAATTGGGTGAGCCAGATGATTCCGGAAGAAGAAGACCAGAAATAAAAAAGGGTTCAGAGTTTGAAATTAAAACAGATATGGTTATCAAAGCCTTAGGCTTTGACCCAGAAAATTTACCACTATTATTTGATGCGCAAGAATTACAGGTTACTAAGTGGGGAACTATTAAGACAGATTTTGATACTATGGAAACAAATTTAAATGGTGTTTTTGCTGCAGGAGACATAGTTCGAGGAGCATCATTAGTTGTTTGGGCTATCAAAGATGGAAGAGATGCGGCCTCATCAATGAAAAAATATCTTGAAAATATTGCAATAAAAAAAACACAAGTAGCTTAATGAAAAATTATAAAAAAAACCTGGAATTACTCTCTAAAAATCATGTTTATTCTCATGAGATGGAACATGATGCTTGTGGAGTAGGTCTGATTGCTTCTACAGAGGGAAAAAAATCAAGAGCAGTTGTTGAGCATGGAATCGAGGCTCTCAAAGCCGTTTGGCATCGTGGTGCAGTAGATGCAGATGGAAAAACAGGTGATGGAGCAGGGATACATTTAGAAATACCAAAAGATTTTTTTATAGAAAAAATTCAAGTTACTGGACATCACCACGATAATTCTGAAATTTGTGTTGGAATGATTTTTTTACCTAAAAATGATTATTCTTCTCAAGAAAGCTCTAAAACTATAGTTGAAAGTGAATTAACCAAAAATGATTTTAACATTTATGGATGGAGACAAGTTCCTGTAAATCCAAAAGTTTTAGGTGAAAAAGCTTTACAAACAATGCCAGAGATCATCCAAGTTTTATTTAAATCAAATAATCCAAATTTACTTGATAAAGAACTTGAAAGAAAAATTTATGAAACTAGAAAAAAAATAGAAAATTCAGCTAATAGACTATCTTTAAATAATTTTTATGTATGTTCTATGAGTTCTAAATCAATAATTTATAAAGGAATGTTTTTAGCTGAAGCAATTTCAGATTTCTATTTAGATTTAAAAGATGAGAGGTTTATTTCAAGATATGCTATTTTTCATCAAAGATTTTCTACAAATACTGCTCCCAGCTGGAGTTTAGCTCAACCATTTAGGGCAATAGCTCATAATGGAGAGATAAACACTTATAAAGGAAATAAAAACTGGATGAAAGTGCATGAAGAAGAGATGAGTAGTCCTTTATTTGAGAATGTAGAAAACTTAAAACCTGTAATTTTTCAAGGAGTTTCAGACTCAGCTGCGCTAGATAACGTTTTTGAATTATTAAATAAGTCAGGTCAGTCAGCTCCTTTAGCTAAATTAATGTTAGTTCCAGATGCATGGTCGAAAAAAAATAAAACTCTATCAAGAAATCATCAGCAGTTATTTAATTTTTTAAACAGTACCATGGAGCCCTGGGATGGACCTGCAGCGATCGCAGCCACTGACAATGAATGGGTTATAGCTGCAAATGATCGAAATGGTCTGAGACCTCTTAGGTATGCGATCACCAAAGATAAACTACTTTTTGCTGGGTCAGAAACTGGGATGATAAAGCTGAATGAAAAAAAGATCTTATCCAAAGGAAGATTAGGACCGGGGGAAATTATTGGAGTAAGAATTGAAAAAGGAAAAGTTTTTTCAAACAATCAAATTAAAGATTTTTTAGCAAAAGAATTTAAACATTTTAACTCTCAAATTATTGATTTAGATGAAAAAATCTTTATTGCAAAAGAGAAGCATAATTTCGAAGGGGAAGACTTAAGAAGAAGACAGCATACCTTTGGAATTAGTTTAGAAGATTTAGAATTAATCTTACATCCAATGGCAGAAGATGCAAAAGAGGCAACTGGTTCAATGGGAGATGACACACCACTAGCAGTATTATCAGATAAATACAGGCCTCTTTATCATTTTTTTAGACAAAATTTTAGTCAAGTAACTAATCCCCCAATTGATTCTTTAAGAGAAAATAAAGTTATGAGTTTGAAAACAAGATTTGGAAACTTAGGAAATATTCTAGATTTTGATACGCTGACTAAAGAGAACATTTATGTTTTAAACAGCCCAATTTTGTCAAATTCTCAATTTAATAAATTCATAAACTATTTTGGAAAAAACTCTTTATCAATTGATTGTACATTTTCTGAGGATGAAAATTTAACACTTGCTATTAAAAGAATTCAAAAGGAAGCTGAAATTGCTGTTAGACAAGGTGTATCACAAATAATTTTAAGTGATAAAGATCTATCATCAAAAAAAATACCAATGCCAATGCTTCTGTGTGTGGGAGCAATTAATACTTTTCTTATTGATAAAAAATTAAGAGGATATGTGTCAATTAATGTTCAATCAGGTGAGGCACTAGATACGCACTCATTTGCTACCTTGATTGGAGTAGGAGCTACAACAGTCAATCCTTATCTAGCTATTGACAGCTTATATCAAAGACATGAAAAAAAGTTATTTGGGCAATACAGTTTTGATGATTGTGTACATAGATATATAAAATCAATAAATGCAGGTCTTTTAAAAATAATGTCTAAAATGGGTATATCTGTTCTTAGTTCTTATAGAGGAGGATGTAATTTTGAGACAGTTGGATTGAGCAGGACTATTGTTAATGATTATTTTCCTGGCGTAGTTTCTAAAATCTCTGGGATTGGATTGATAGGAATTGAAAAAAAGATACGTCAGATACATAAAGAAGCATTTGAAAGTACAGATACAGTTTTACCTATCGGAGGTATTTATAGATATAGAAAGAATGGTGAAACTCATCAATATCAAGGTAAATTAATACATTTATTACAAAGTGCAGTAGGTTCAAATTCTTATTCAGCGTATGAAAAATATGCTGAAGGAATATATAATTTACCTCCAATCCATTTAAGGGATTTAATTGATTTTAGGAAAAAGAAAATTGGCCCTTCGATAGAATTATCTGAGGTAGAACCTATAGAAAAAATACTTAAAAGATTTGGAAGTGGGAGTATGTCTCATGGAGCCCTATCTAAAGAAGCGCATGAAACCTTAGCTATTGGTATGAATAGAATCAAAGGAGCTTCTTGCAGTGGAGAAGGTGGTGAGGATGCAGAGAGATTTAAGATTATGGATGGAGGAGATAGTGCGAATTCAAGAGTTAAACAAATCGCATCTGCAAGATTTGGTGTAACTGTAAACTACTTAAATAATTGTAATGAAATAGAAATAAAAATGGCTCAAGGTGCAAAACCAGGAGAAGGAGGACAACTACCAGGTTTTAAAGTAACTGAGGAAATAGCTAAATTAAGACATTCTACACCAGGGGTTACTTTAATTTCACCCCCACCACATCATGATATTTATTCAATAGAGGATCTTGCCCAACTTATCTATGATCTCAAACAAATAAATCCTAAAGCAAGAGTTGGTGTTAAGTTAGTTGCTTCTTCGGGTATTGGGACTATTGCAGCTGGCGTAGCTAAAGCTAAGGCAGATATTATTTTAATTTCAGGGCATAACGGCGGAACAGGTGCAACACCCCAAACAAGTGTTAAATATGTAGGTATACCATGGGAGATGGGCCTAACAGAAGCTAATCAAGTTCTTACATTAAACAACTTAAGACATAAAATAACTTTGAGAACAGACGGTGGAATAAAAACAGGTAGAGATGTTGTTATTGCAGCTATGATGGGGGCAGAGGAATATGGAGTTGCAACAACAGCTTTAGTTGCAATGGGATGTATCATGGTAAGACAGTGTCACTCAAATACCTGCCCAGTTGGTGTATGTACACAAGATGAAAAATTAAGAGAAAGATTTACTGGTACACCAGACAAAATAGTAAACTTATTTACATTTATTGCTTCTGAAGTCAGAGAGATTTTAGCCAAACTGGGCTTTAAATCATTAAATGATATTATTGGAAGAACTGATTTATTAATGCAAGTAAATAAAGGTTCACCTAATTTAGATGACCTAGATTTAAACCCGTTATTTGTCCAAGCTGATCCTGGTAGCAACGAAAGATATTGTGAGATACCTGAAATTAATAAGGTACCAGATACATTAGACCAAGAAATTTGGCCTGAAATTGAAAAATCACTTAATAACTCAGAAAAGATTGAAAAAGAATTTATTATTCAGAATACCAATAGAGCTGTAGGTACTAGAATTTCCCACCTCCTTTATAAGAAATATGGTTATGAAAAATTAAATGAAAACTTTCTCACATTAAATTTCAAAGGCTCTGCAGGACAATCTTTTGGAGCTTTTTCGTCTAAAGGATTAAAACTTAACCTAAAAGGAGATGCCAATGATTATGTTGGTAAAGGACTATCAGGAGCAACTATTTCTATAAAACTTTCTGATGAAAGCAATTTAGTTTCAAATGAAAATACAATTATTGGAAATACAGTCCTTTATGGGGCAACATCAGGTAAACTTTTTGCTGCTGGCCAAGCAGGAGATAGATTTGCAGTAAGAAATTCTGGTGCAACAACTGTTATAGAGGGATGTGACTCAAATGGCTGTGAATATATGACTGGGGGCACTGTAATAATTCTTGGACAAGTTGGTGACAATTTCGCAGCAGGTATGACAGGTGGTATGGCTTTTATTTATGATAAACAAAAAGATTTTGAAAAAAAAGTAAATTCTGAGTCAGTTGTCTGGCAAAACGTTGAAACTTCATATTGGAAAAATTTTTTAAAAGATTTGATTCTTGAGCATTCAAATGAAACTGGATCTTTATTATCAAAAAGTTTAATTTCAAATTTTGAGGATGAAATAAAAAATTTTGTTCAAGTTTGTCCAAAAGAAATGTTAGATAAACTCAAAAATCCAATCACTTTAAATACTAAAGTAAAAGAAGTTAGTTAATAATTAATTTTAATTCTTTTTTTAACATCACTAAGTATTTAGGTGAAGAAAGACTGTGATCACCATTTTTAATAATTACTAATTTTTTTCTGCTATTTTTAAAAATTTTTAACACTTTTTTTGAGTAAGAAACTGGAACAACCTCATCATTTTGACCATGGACCATTGTAATATTTATTTTATAATTTATTTTTTTATTTAAAATCTTATTCTTTCTTCCATCTTTTATTAATTGAAGAGTTATTGGATAAATATAATCTCCATGTTTTAAATTATAAATCCTATTTTTTAATGTCTCAGCTTTCATTTTTTTTGAAAATTTATTCCACATTAAATTTTCCAGAAATTCTGGTGCTGAACCAATACCCAAGAAACCTTTAATCTGTTTTTTAAAAATTTTGAATTGGTTTAATGCTATCCACGCACCCATACTAGAACCAATAAAGATTATTTTATTTGTTTTAACTATTTTTTTAATTAAAATATTTGTTTCTTTTGTCCATTTAGAAATATTACCTTTTGTAAATTTACCAGATGATTTTCCATGGCCAGAATATTCTAATGCCAAAAAGCCTAATTTATTCTTTTTAGCAAATTTTAAAAATGTTTTTGGTTTTTTGCCATCTAAATCAGACATAAATCCATGTAAAAAAACAATATAGTCACGGTTTTTTTGATACAGTTTTAGATATCTTATCTTCTTAGCTTTACTTAATTTATAATATTTAAATTTTGTCATTAAAGTTTATTAGTTTTATCTATTATTATATAATCTTATCTTATGTCGTCTAATATAAATGTTTTACAGGTAATACCAAAATTAGGATACGGGGGAGCAGAAACAGGCTGTTATGATATTGCACACTATCTACCAGAAAATAATTGTAAATCTTTTATTGTTACTAGTGGTGGCGAGTTAACTAAGTTTATAGATAAAGAAAAAGTAAAATTAATAAGGTTACCAGTTCAAAGTAAAAATCCTATTCTAATATTTTTAAATTCAATAATTCTAATTGGAATAATTTTATTTTTTAATATTTCAATAGTTCATGCTAGAAGTCGTGCACCAGCATGGTCATGTCTTTTAGCAACAAAATTGACTAGAAGAAAATTTGTGACCACATTTCATGGTACTTATAATTTTAGTGGTAAATTAAAAAAACTTTACAACTCTGTCATGGTTAGATCTGATCTGATAATTGCTGGGTCAAATTTTATTTTTTCACATATTAAAGAAAATTATTCTGAACTTTTAACACTTAAAAAAAAATTTCTTGTAATATTTAGAGGTATAAATGTAGATTATTTTGATCCATCTTCAAAATTAGAAGAGGATGAAAAAAAACTTCTTACAAAATGGGAGATTAATAAAGAAAAAAAAATTATTTTAGTACCTGGTAGACTCACTTCTTGGAAAGGACAGGAAATGCTCATTGAAGCAATTAATTTAACAAAAGTTGAATTAGGCTATGAAGCTTTTCATCTTATCATATTAGGAAGTCATCAAGGAAGAGATTTATATAAAAAAAAATTGATTCGTATTACTGAACAACATCGTTTAACCAATCAAATAAAATTTATAGATCATTGTAAAGATATGGCTTTAGCCTACCAAGTCTCAGATATTGTTATCTCGCCTTCAATAGAACCAGAGGCCTTCGGAAGAGTCGCAGTTGAGGCACAATCTATGGAAAAATTGATCATTGCGAGTAATATTGGTGGTTCAAATGAAACAATAATAAACGAAAAAACCGGATTTTTATTTGAGGCTGGGGATGCTAGTTCCTTGAGTAAAAAAATTATTCAAGCAATAACGATGGATGAGACATCCCTTAAATTAATGGGCAAAGAAGGAAGAAAAAACGTAATAAAGAAATTTAATGTTGAAAAAATGTGTTTTTCTACTTATTCAGAGTATAAAAGATTAGTAAATTAAATGCCAACAATTACACTACCAGATGGAAACAGCTTCGACTTTCCAAATAAAGTCACAGGACTAGATGTAGCTGAAAAAATCAGTAAATCATTAGCTAAAGAAGCTATGGTAATAAGTGTAGATGGTGAGTTAAAAGATTTAGATTTCCAAATTGAAAAAAATTGTTCCATTAAAATATTAACTTCAAAAAATGAGGAAGGTCTTGAAACAATAAGACACGATACTGCCCATATTTTGGCTATGGCTGTTCAAGAACTGTTTCCTGGAACTCAAGTTACTATTGGACCTGTTATAGAAAATGGTTTTTATTATGATTTTGCCAGAAAGGAACCTTTTACTGAGGATGATCTAACCAAGATTGAAGAAAAGATGAAAGAGATAGTTGATCGAGATGAAAAGACAAAAAAAGAAGTTTGGGATAGAGATAAAGCAATAAAGCATTTTAAAAATAAGGGAGAATTATATAAAGCTGAACTTATTGAGAGTATTCCTCAAAACGAGGAGGTATCAATTTACTTTCACGGTGCGTGGCATGATTTATGTAGGGGTCCACATCTATCCTCTACAGGAAAAATAGGTAAATTTTTTAAGCTTACAAAAGTTGCAGGAGCTTATTGGAGAGGGGACTCAAATAATGAAATGCTCCAAAGAATATATGGAACAAGCTGGGCTTCTCAGAAAGATTTAGACAATTATTTAAAAAGAATTGAAGAAGCAGAAAAAAGAGATCATAGAAAATTAGGTAAAGAAATGGATTTGTTCCATTTTAGAGAAGAAAGCCCAGGATCTGTTTTTTGGCATGAAAAAGGTTGGGCATTGTTTCAAAAATTAATCAATTATATGAGGATGAAACAAGAGATTGCAGGATATAAGGAAATAAATACTCCCGAGGTTTTAGATAGAACTCTATGGGAAAAATCTGGACACTGGGAAAAATTTGGAGCAAATATGTATACTTCAACAACACCAGATGAAAAAGTGTTTGCAATCAAACCTATGAACTGCCCAGGCTGTATAGAAGTTTTTAATCAAGGACTTAAAAGTTATAAAGATTTACCACTAAAGATGTCTGAGTTTGGAAAAGTACATCGTTATGAGCCTTCAGGGGCATTACATGGGTTGTTGAGGGTAAGAGCATTCACACAAGATGATGCTCATATATTTTGTACTGAAGATCAAATTACAAAAGAGTGTTTAATAGTAACAGATCTTATTTTAGAAATTTATAAAGACTTAGGTTTTGAAAATGTGATTTTAAAATACTCAGATAGACCAGAAAAAAGAGTTGGAGATGATAGTGTATGGGATAAGGCTGAGAGTGCTTTGTTAGAGGCTGTAAAAGCAACTAAATTAGAATATAGTATAAACAAGGGTGAAGGTGCATTCTACGGGCCTAAAATAGAATTTGTTTTAAGGGATGCGATAGGAAGAGATTGGCAATGTGGAACATTACAAGTTGATTTTAATCTACCTGGTAGATTAGGTGCATCATATATAGATAAAGACGGTTCAAAAAAAATACCTGTACTGTTACATAGAGCACTATTTGGTTCACTAGAAAGATTTATTGGAATTTTAATTGAAAACTATGCCGGTAAGTTTCCCTTTTGGATATCACCACTACAAACAGTTGTAATTCCTATCACAGAAGATTTTGAAGATTATGCAATTAAAGTATCTGATAAAATTAAAAAAATAGGTATTAGTTCATCAGTTGATTTAAAAAAAAATAACTTAAATAATAAAATAAGAGATCATTCATTAGCGAAAATACCTGTTTTATTAATTTGTGGTAAAAAAGAAGTTGACAGTAATTCTGTAACCATTAGAAGATTGGACTCTAAAAAACAAGAAAATATGGAACTAAATACATTTCTAAAAAAATACTCTGCTTTAAATAAAGCATCTTAAATTAAGTGGCAGATTTCAAACAAAATTATTTTCAAAGAAGAACGAAGGATCGTGGTCCAAGATCTAATAATAGGATTTCTTCACCAGAGGTTCAAGTAATTACAAGTGACGGTGAAAATCTAGGAACTATTAATACTAATGAGGCAATTTCTATGGCTAAAAATCAAGGCTTAGATTTAATAGAGATAGCTGCAAATGCGAACCCTCCTGTTTGTAAGATCATGGATATGGGAAAATATAAATATGATGCACAAAAAAAAGCTAATTTAGCAAAAAAGAAACAAAAAACTGTAGCTCTTAAAGAAATTAAGATGAGACCTGTAACAGAAACTCATGATTATGAATTTAAAGTGAAAAATGCTAAAAAATTTATAGCCAAAGGAGATAAGGTAAAATTTACAATAAGATTTAAAGGTCGAGAACTTCAACATTCTCATTTGGGTAATGAGCTTATGGCTAAAATTAAAGAAGACATGAAAGATATTGGCAAGGTAGAATTAAACCCAAAGTTTGACGGAAAACAAATGATAATGGTAATTCAGCCTTTATAAGCCTTAATATGGGTTGTAAATATTCTTTAATCTTTGTATAACCTCGCTCAATTATGCCAAAACTCAAAACAAAAAGCTCAGCAAAAAAACGTTTTAAGATATCAGCTAGAGGAAAAGTTATGATGGCCCAAGCTGGTAAGAGGCATGGTATGATTAAAAGAACAAATTCTCAAATTAGAAAATTAAGAGGCACTACGGCGATGTCAAAACAAGATGGAAAAATCGTTAAATCGTACATGCCATATAGTTTAAGAGGTTAAAATGGCAAGGGTTAAAAGAGGTGTTACAAGTAAAGCTAAACATAAAAAAGTCCTAAAAGCTGTAAAGGGTCAATGGGGAAGAAGAAAAAATACAATCCGAGTTGCAAAGCAAGCTATGGAAAAAGCTATGCAATATGCTTACAGAGATCGTAGAAATAAAAAAAGGGATTTTAAATCTCTTTGGATACAAAGAATTAACGCAGGTGTGAGAGCTGAAGGTATGACTTATTCTAGGTTTATTAATGGATTAAATAAGTGTGGAATTAAAATTGATAGAAAAATTCTAGCTGAGATAGCTTATGATAGTCCAGAAGCCTTTAAAACTATAGTTCAAAAAGCACAATCTGCTCTAAATTAATCTTCACTATTGTTTTATTTTCCTGAAGAAATAATCTGTAAAGATGTCTAATCTAAAAAAAATAAGAAATGAATTTATCTTAAAACTAAAGGGTAAATTAGATCTCACTGAAATAAATCAAATAAAATCAGATCTATTTGGCAAAAGTGGATTGATTTCATCTCAATTTAAAAAAATTGGAACAATAGTTGAGTCTGAAAGAAAAAAATTTGCATCTGATTTAAATCTTATTAAGGATGAGCTACAAGATCTAATCAATTTAAAAACAGATGAAGTTGAAAATGCAGAAATAAATAAGAAATTGGATAAAGAAAAAATTGATATAACTTTACCAGAAAGACCTTTCGTCAGAGGAAAAATTCACCCAGTTTCACAAACAATTGATGAAATATCGTCTATATTTTCTGAAATAGGTTTTAGTGTAGAAGAAGGTCCTGATGTTGAAAATGAATATAATAATTTTACTGCACTAAATACTCCTGACAACCATCCAGCAAGAGATATGCATGATACTTTTTATTTAGATGAAAAAAAACAAAAACTATTACGTACTCACACTTCTCCAGTTCAAATTAGAACTATGTTAAAAGACAAACCGCCATTTAAGATTATTGCCCCAGGCAGAACTTATAGATCAGACAGCGATCAAACACATGCTCCTATGTTTCATCAAGTTGAAGGTCTTCATATAGATAAAAATATAAATATGGGTCATTTAAAAGGATGTTTAAATTATTTAATCAAAGAGTTTTTTGAAGTAGATAAAATTAAAATGAGATTTAGACCTAGTCACTTTCCTTTTACTGAGCCATCTGCTGAAGTTGATATCGGATACGAAATAAAAGATGGAAAAATAATTATTGGAGAAGGCAATCAATGGCTAGAAATTTTAGGATGTGGAATGGTTCATCCAAATGTTCTGAAGAATGTGAAAGTTGATCCTATAAAATTTCAAGGATACGCATTTGGAATTGGAATTGACAGACTTGCAATGTTAAAATATGGGATCAATGACTTAAGAGCATTTTTTGATTGTGATTATAGATGGTTAAATCATTTTGGATTTGATCCTCTGGATGTACCAACAAACTATAGAGGCCTTAGTAGATGAAAATTACATTTGATTGGCTTCAAGATCATTTAAAGACTAATTTTAAAGAAAAACATCTTTTAGAGCAACTTACTAATATAGGATTAGAAGTGGAAAGTGTTGGTAGTCTATCTGCTGATAATGAAACATTTAAAATAGCAAAAATTATTAAAACTGAAAAACACCCAAATGCAGATCGACTTAAAATTTGCGATGTTGACGTTGGAGAAAAAGAATTTAAAAAGGTTGTTTGTGGAGCAGCTAATGCTAGAGAAGGACTAATTACTATTTATGCACCTCCAGGTTCAACTATTCCTAAAACTAAAACAAAACTAGTAGTAGCTAAAATTAGAGGTGTCACTTCTTATGGAATGCTTTGTTCAGAATCTGAATTAAATTTGTCTGATGAAAGTGATGGGATAACTGAATTATCGAATAAATTTAAAAAAAGTATTGGTAAAAATTTTTTTTCAAAATCAAAATCAAATCTTATTGATTTGTCAATAACACCCAACAGACCAGACTGTCTTGGTTTTAGAGGAATAGCTAGAGATCTTGCTGCATCAGGTTTTGGAAAATTATTAGAATTAAAAGAAAAAAAAATTAAATCATCAACAAAACAAACTTTAAAAGTTAAAATTAATAAAGAAAAAAACCAAGGATGTACTGCTTTTGGAAGCTGTTTAATTACCAATGTAAAAAATACAGAAAGTCCCCAATGGCTTAAAAATAAATTAATTTCAGTTGGTCAAAAACCAATATCAGCGATAGTTGATATTACTAATTATGTCATGCTTGATATAAATCGTCCATTACATGCATATGATGCTGATAGGATTGAAAAAGGTATAATTGTTCGTAATTCAAATTCTGGAGAAAAATTCTCTGCCCTAGACAATAAAGAGTATAAATTGGAGAAGGATATGTGTGTTATAAGTGATCAAAAAGGAGTTTTAGGGTTAGGTGGAATTATTGGAGGAACTAGATCAGCAACTGAATTAGATACTAAAAATATATTATTAGAGTCAGCTTATTTTAAACCAAGATCAATAAGAAATACATCAAAAAAATTAAATCTTGATACTGATGCAAAGTTCAGATTTGAAAGAGGTATTGATCCATCATCCATTGAAGTAGGCTTAAATAAAGCAGGTTTATTAATTCAAGAAATTTGTGGTGGTGAAATAAGCAAAATAGATATCCAAAAAATTGAAACTCATAAAGTTCAAATTGTTAAATTTGATACCAATTTATTTGAAAAAATATCTGGTTTTAAGATTTCTGCCAAAGAAATGATAAAAATTTTAGGAGATCTTGGTTTTAAGTGCAAAAAAGAAAAAAAATATTTGAGGTTAACAGTTCCATCATGGAGACCTGATATATCGCAAGAAATAGATATTGTTGAAGAATTAGTAAGGATAAGTGGTTTTGATAAAATAAAAATTATAGCACCAATTAAAGAAAGAACTAAATCTACTCTAACTCAAACGCAAAAATTGTTTCATTTTTTACAAAGAGCTATTGCCTCAAAAGGTTATTTAGAGGCTATAACGTGGTCTTTTACAAACCCAAATTATAATGATTATTTCAAAGAAACAAATAAAGAAATTAAGATTATAAACCCTATTAGTTCTGAATTAGGAGTTTTGAGAAACTCAATATTTTCGAATCTAATTATGTATATAAGTAAAAATCTAGATAGAGGTTTTAAAGATTTATCAATATTTGAAATAGGTCCTGTTTTTTTTGGTTCTAGCCCAGGTGAACAAACAACAGTTGTATGTGGTTTATCGGCAGGTAAAAAATCTAGACTATCTTGGATTGATAAAGAAAGAAATATAGATGTATTTGATGTTAAAAGAGATGTAGTACAAACTCTAATCGAAGCAGGTTATAATTCTGACAAATTTTTTATAGATGACAAAACACCGAATTATTATCACCCAGGTAAGTCAGGTAGAATTTTCCTAAATAAAGACAACGATCAAGTAGCGGCATATTTTGGTGAGATTCATCCAAATATTTTAAAAAAGATAGATATAAAAACAGATACTTTAATAGGTTTTGAAATTTTTTTTGAAAATTTAAAGTTTTCTAAAAAAACGTTGAACGATCAGAAGTCAAAATTTACTACCTCAGATTTTCAAAAATCAGAGAGAGACTTTGCATTTTTAGTTAATAAAGATGTAAAAGCCCAAGATTTGATAAATGCCATTTCTAGCGTCGATCAAAAATTAGTTAGTAATATAAAAGTCTTTGATGTCTATGAAGGTGAAAATATTCCTGATAATCAAAAATCGATAGCAATTAACTTAACAATACAGTCATCAGAAAAAACATTGGAAGATAGTGATTTAGAAAAAATAAATAAATTAATTATAGAAACAGTAGTAAATAAAACTGGTGCTAAAATTCGATCCTAAAAATTAAAATGAGCACTATTGATAACATAAGAAACTTTGCAATTATTGCCCATATAGATCATGGTAAATCTACAATAGCTGATAGAATAATTCACAAGTGTGGAGGATTAACTGAGAGAGAAATGAAAGCTCAAGTTCTTGACTCAATGGATATTGAGAGAGAAAGAGGGATAACTATTAAAGCACAAACAGTTAAATTAAATTACAAGGCAAAAAGTGGGAAAGAATATATTTTAAATATAATAGACACACCTGGACATGTTGATTTTAGCTATGAGGTTAGTAGATCTCTTTATGCCTGTGAAGGCTCTATATTAATTGTAGATAGTACTCAAGGTGTTGAAGCTCAGACATTAGCCAATGTATACCAAGCTCTAGATATAAATCATGAAATAATTCCTGTTTTAAATAAAATTGATTTACCAGCTTCAGACTTGGATAGAACAAAAAAACAAATCGAAGATGTAATAGGGATTGATACAGAAAATGCAGTTCCTTGTTCTGGAAAAACTGGAGAAGGTATAGATGAGATTTTAGAACAAATTATTAGTCAACTTCCAGGACCTAAAGGTGAGTCTAGTAAGGATTTAAAATGTTTACTAGTTGATAGTTGGTATGACACTTACCTTGGTGTCGTTATCTTAGTTAGAATCATAAATGGTAAACTTACTAAAAATATGAAAATTAAAATGCTTTCAACAAATCAAGATTATGTTGTTGAAAAAGTAGGTGTTTTTACTCCAAAAGCAAAGGACATAAATGAATTAAATACTGGTGAAATAGGTTTTATAACAACAGGAATTAAAGTTTTATCTGAAACAAAAGTTGGTGATACAATTTGTGATGCCTCAAAACCATTATTAGACCCATTGCCAGGTTTTAAACCGAGTAAACCCGTAGTTTTTTGTGGTTTATTTCCAGTTGACAGTTCAGAATATCAAAAATTAAAAGATGGTTTAGCTAAACTGCAATTAAACGATGCGAGTTTTTCATTTGACCCTGAATCATCTTCCGCTTTAGGTCTAGGATTTAGGTGTGGTTTTTTAGGATTATTACATCTTGAAATTATTACAGAGAGATTGGAAAGAGAATTTGATGTAAATTTATTAACAACAACACCTGGGGTAGTTTATAAAGTTAATTTGAACAGTGATAAAACTATAGACCTTCAAAATCCTACAACTCTTCCAGATCTAACATTAATCAAATCAATTGAAGAGCCCTGGATTAAGGCAACAATTATTACTCCAGATCAGTATTTGGGTTCGATAATTAAACTTTGTCAGGATAAAAGAGGTATTCAGATAAACTTATCATACTCTGGTAATAGAGCGGTGTTAAATTATGAACTTCCTTTAAATGAAGTTGTTTTTGATTTTAATGACAGAATTAAATCAATGACAAGTGGATATGCAAGTTTTGATTACGAAATTTTAGAACATAGAGAAGGTGATTTAGTAAAACTAACAATTTTAGTTAATAGTGAACCAGTAGACGCACTTGCAATGATGATTCATCAAGATTTTGCCCAAAAAACAGGTAGAGAGGTGTGCGAAAAATTGAAAGATTTGATTCCAAGACATAATTTTATGATACCTCTGCAAGCCGCCATTGGAGGCAAGATAATTGCAAGGGAGACTATTAAAGGTTTCAAGAAAGATGTTTTAACTAAAATTCACGGAGGAGGAGCAACTGATAGAAAAAGAAAGTTACTTGAAAAACAAAAAAAAGGTAAGGTTAGAGCAAAACAATTTGGAAGAGTAGAAATTCCACAAGAGGCATTTATTGGAGTTCTAAAAATTAGTAAAAATTAGTTTTCCCATAGTTATCGATATCAAAATTTACCATTTTTTTAACCATCTCTTTAAAGTCTGTTTTTGGTTTCCATTTTAATACTTTTTTTGCTTTTCTTGGATCACCTCTCAACTCATAAACTTCTGTTGGCCTAAAGTATATTTTGCTAATCTTAATATAAACTTTTTTTGATTTAGAGTCGTATCCATATTCATTTAAACCAGATCCTTTCCATTTTATATTTATATTTATATTACTAAATGCCTCCCTAACAAATTCTCTTACACTATAGCTTTTTCCGGTTGCAATTACGTAATCGTCAGGCTTTTTTTGTTGTAACATCTTCCACATACTTTCTGTATAATCCTCAGCATCCCCCCAGTCTCTTTTTGCATTAAGATTACCTAAAAAAATTTTTTCGTTTGAACCATGGAAAATTCTAGCTACAGCACTTGTAATTTTTCTTGTTACAAAAGTTTCTCCTCTTCTACATCCCTCATGATTGAATAAGATTCCATTTACTGCAAATATATTATATGCATCTCTGTAATTTTTGGTTATCCAATAAGCATAAAGCTTAGATATCGCATAAGGACTAGCAGGTTTAAATGGTGTTTTCTCTGATTGTGGAGAAGTAGTATTTCCAAAAATTTCAGAAGTTGAAGCTTGGTAAAATTTAATTTTTTTTTTATTTTTTAACCTTCTTATTGCCTCTAAAAGTCTTAATGTTCCAAGTGCATTTACATCTGTCGTATACTCTGGGACATCAAAACTTGTTCTGACATGTGATTGTGCAGCAAGATTATATATTTCATCAGGTTTTATCTCTTCTATAATATTTAACAAACTGGAGCCATCTAGAAGATCTCCATAAAATACTTGAAATTTATCCTTTAACTCTTTTTTATCGTATATGTGATCAATTCTCTTTGTATTGAATGAGGATGATCTTCTTTTTATTCCGAAAACTTTATAATCTTTTTTTAGCAAAAATTCAGCTAAGTATGAACCATCTTGTCCGGTTACTCCAGTTATTAAAGCTATTTTTTTCATAAGGTATACTTTATAAATAGATTTTTATGAGTTTAAATAAAAATATTTTTATTAACAATATAACCCTTTTTTTCTTACTCACTTTTTCTTTTTTTATAAATTATTATTATGGATTTAGAGCTCTCACTCCCCTTGATGACTTTTTAAATTTTAACTGTGGATACAGAATTTTATCCGGAGATATTCCATTCAAAGATTATTATTCAATTACAGGGCCAGTTTTGTGTATTACGCAAAATTTTTTTTATAAAATATTTGGAGTTAATTGGTTATCTTTTGTAGCTCATGCGTCAGTATTAAATGTAATTCTTTGTTGGGTTTTTTATTTTTATTTAAAAAAGATGGATACCCCATATTATTTAATTATTATATTATGTCTTGGTATATCTATTTTGGGTTATCCGAACAATGGAGTTCCAGGAGTTGATCACCATGGATGGATTTTAAGTATTTGCTCTTTATTATTTTTTTATTTGGGTCTACTAAAAAAAAATAGAAAAATACTAATTTTATCACCGATTTTTATTTTTTTAAGTTTTTTAATAAAACAAGTACCTTCATCATATTTTTTTATTTTAATTATATTTTTATACTTCTATTATGGAATTGAAAATAAAGAATTTTATTCAATTAAACTTTTATCATTAATTTCAATAGGATGTATTTTATTACTAATTTTATTACTAAGAATTTATGAGATTAATTTATATACTTTCATAGAACAATATATTTATTTATCTTTAGATTTAGGCTCAAATAGATTTGATATTTTTAATTTTGAATTTTTGAAGGAAAAATTATCTAAAATTTATTTTTTAATTTTTTTAATTATACCATTAATTGTAAATTATTTTTATTTCTTAAAAAAATTTAGAAAAAATATCGATAAAAATATAACCTTAAATTTCATTATCAGCTTAGCTTTGATCATCATTAGTTACATCTATGAGTTACATACTAATAACTCTGCAATGAGTTTTGTTGTTTTGCCAATTGTAGTTTTTTTAATTTATCAATTACAATCTAATTTAAAAAATAATAATTTTTTAAATTATATATATAGTTTTTTAATCTTTTATAGTTGGTTAAGATTAGCACAGAATAATTTTTTATTTGCAATATTTGAGTTTATTATCTTTTTACTAATTATTTTTTTGTTTTTTATAAAAAGAAAAAAGATATTTTTTACTCAATCTTTACTTATTATTTATTTCATTTTTTCTACTTTTTTTTATTTTCAAACATCAGTTGCGTCTAGAAAATATAAGGATATTGATAAAAATCTTAAATATTTTAGCTTTGACGGAAAAGAAATAAATAAAAAATTTAAAAATCTTGATTGGAGAACTAGTTATAACCTCAGCAAAGACGATGAAATTAAAGAATATTTATTTAGATTAGATTTATTAAAAAAATTAGATGATAATTTTATATTTATTACTGATTATCAAATTTATAATAATACTTTGGATCTCAAAGATTATTCCCCTGTCAAATATTGGCACACTAATGTTTCTTATCCAGATAAAGATAGTAAATTTAGGTTGAGATTTGAAACTTTTTTTAAAAAAAAGATTATAAAAAATAATATTAAATATTTAATCATTGATAATAAAGCTTCTGTTTTTGAAGAGAGTATTGAGGATTATGATTTTTTAAACAATTGCTCATTTAAAATTAACGACTTTCATAATAATAATATTTTGATGTATCGGATTGATAATTTTTGTATTAAAGCTTATAAGCTTTAGAACTTCAGATGTATTCAATAATACTTCCATCTTTCAAAGAAGCAAAAAATTTAGAAATATTAATTGATAAAATCTTTAATATTTCTAAAAAATTTGAGGTCATTGTTGTTGATGATTTTAGTAATGATGGAACTTTAGAGATGTTAAAAATAAAAAAAAAAAAATTTCGAAACTTAAGATTTGTGATTAGATATAAGAACAAAGGTTTAAGTAATTCAATATATGATGGTATTTTATTTGCAAAAAAAAAAAATATAATAGTAATGGATTGTGATTTTAACCATAATCCAAATGATATAATTAAACTTATTAAAAACTTTGAAAAAAAAAAATTAGATTTTATAAGTGGCTCAAGATTTAAGAATTTTAAGGTTAA
>QCBC01000006.1 GCA_003281725.1 Pelagibacteraceae bacterium AG-345-O09
TTAAAAAAAAAAAAACAAATTGCAATTATAGCTAAAGATACAAGGCTTTCAGGTTATGCACTTGAACCTGCTTTAGTTTCTGGTTTAGCTTCAGCAGGAATGCATGTTTTTACCTTAGGACCTTTGCCGACTAATGGACTAGCAATGTTAACAAAATCTATGAATTCTAATTTAGGAATTATGATAACTGCATCTCATAATTTTTTTGATGATAATGGGTTAAAATTATTTGGCCCGGATGGACTAAAATTATCTGACAAAATTCAAAAAAAAATTGAGGATTTAATTGATCTTGATGTAAAAAAACATTTATCTAATCCAAAATTTTTAGGAAGAGTAAAGAGATTAGAGACAGGCACGGATGATTATTTATCCATACTACAAAAAAAAATCCCTAAGACCTTTAAATTAAAAAATATGAAAATCGTATTAGACTGTGCTAATGGAGCTGGATATAAATCTGCACCTAAAATGATCAAATCTCTTGGAGCTAAGCTTATAGTAATTGGAGACAAACCAAATGGTTTTAACATTAATAAAAACTGTGGATCTACTTTCCCTAACACTCTGCAAAAACATGTTAAAAAATGTAAAGCTGATTTAGGCATTTCTCTAGATGGAGATGCAGATAGAATTATAATGTGTGATGAAAAAGGATCTATAATAGATGGAGATCAAATTATAGCAGCATTGGCTGTTAGGTGGAAAAAAAAAAAAATCCTTAAGGGAGGTGTGGTAGGAACTTTAATGTCAAATTATGGTTTAGAAGACTTTTTTAAAAAAAAAAAAATTAAATTCATTCGAGCTAATGTTGGCGACAGATATGTTAAAGAAATTATGCAAAAGAAAAAGTTTAATTTAGGAGGAGAACAATCAGGACATATAATTCTTGGAAAATTTGCTACTACAGGTGATGGTCTCTTAGTTGCCCTTGAGGTCATTCAAGCATTAAATGGAAAAATAAAAGCAAGCAATTTTTTTGAAGTATTTAAAAAAATACCTCAAGTATTAGTAAATATTAAAATTAAAGATGAAAACATATTAAAAAAACTCTCTGTAAAAAACTCTATAAAAATTGCTAATAAATTAATCAAAGGTCACGGTAGAATTCTTGTAAGAAAATCTGGTACAGAGTCAAAAATAAGAATAATGGGAGAGAGTAAAAATAAAGTTTTACTTAATAAATGTATTAAAACTATTACTAAAACAATTAATTAAATTGAAGCCAAAATCTAAAATTTTGATCATAGCAGGATCTGACTCCTCTGGTGGAGCAGGAATCCAGGCAGATATTAAAACAGTAACAACTATCGGCTCATATGCCATGACTGCCATCACTGCTGTTACAGTGCAAAATACTCAAGGGGTTAAATCAGTAATACCTATCCATCCTAATGAAATAAAAAATCAAATAATCTATACTTCAAAAGATATCAAACCTGATGCAATTAAAATTGGTATGCTTCATTCATCAGAGGTTGTTAATAAGGTCGTAAATTCATTAAATATTATTAAAGTTAAAAAAATAATTTTAGACCCTGTTATGGTAGCAAAAGGTGGTACAAGATTAATAAATTATAGAGCTATTCAAACTTTAAAAAAAAAACTTATTAAACAAGTCTCTTTGATCACTCCAAATATTCCTGAAGCTGAGATTTTGACTGATGTAAAAATTAATAACAAAGAAGATATGATATTTGCAGCAAATAAGTTGATAAATTTAGGAGCAAAAAATGTTCTTATTAAAGGTGGACATTTAAAATCTAAAAATGTGCAAGACATTTTTATGAATAAATCAGATTTGAAAGTTTTTGTAAGTCCAAGACATAAAACACGAAACACTCACGGCACTGGATGTACTTTATCTAGTGCTATAACAACTTATTTTTCATGTGGAAAAAGTATTAAGAAAGCTTGTGAGCTAGGAATTAAATATGTAAATTCTGCAATATTAACTAACCCAAAATATGGAAAAGGACATGGTCCAATTAATCATCTTAATTCAATGAAAATAAATAAAAAATTTAGATAATGAAAAACATAGTTGTTGTTGGCTCTCAATGGGGTGATGAAGGTAAAGGTAAGATAGTTGATTGGCTCTCTGAACAAGCGGATGTAGTAATTAGATTTCAAGGTGGTCATAATGCTGGTCATACATTAGTTATAGATGGAGTAACATATAAACTTAGATTATTGCCATCAGGAATAGTCAGAAAAAATAAAATTTCAATAATTGGAAATGGTGTTGTAGTAGACCCTTGGGCTTTATTAAATGAAATAAAAGAAATTAAATCAAAAGGTGTTCAAGTAGATGTTGATAATTTTATAATTTCTGAGTCCGCGAATTTGATATTGCCATTTCATAGAGAAATGGATGAAATCAGAGAGGATGCTGCTGGTAAGGAAAAAATAGGAACTACTAGAAGAGGTATAGGTCCCGCATATGAAGATAAAGTAGGAAGAAGATCTATTAGAGTTATGGACCTAAGATCTGAAAAAAACTTAGATCAAAGACTGGAGTCAGTTTTGTTACATCATAACGCAATTAGAAAAGGATTAGGTAAAAAAATATATGAAAAAAATCAGCTTAAAAAAGATTTGTTACAAATTGCTCCAGAAATTTTAAAATTTTCACAACCAGTATGGTTTAAGATTGATCAATTTAAAAAACAAAAAAAAAAAATTTTATTTGAAGGAGCTCAAGGTATTTTATTAGATGTTGATCATGGGACATATCCATTTGTAACTTCCTCCAATACGGTTGCATCAAGTGCTGCAACTGGAACTGGTTGTGGACCGAATTCAATAAATTATGTTTTAGGAATTACCAAAGCTTATACAACAAGAGTAGGTGAAGGACCCTTCCCAACAGAGCTTAAAGATGATATTGGGGAATTATTGGGTACTCGTGGTAAAGAATTTGGAACAGTAACAAGTCGTAAAAGAAGATGTGGATGGTTTGATGGTGTTTTAGTTAGACAGAGTATTAAAATTTCAGGAATTGATGGAATTGCACTTACAAAATTAGATGTTCTAGATGAGTTAGATGAGATTAAAATGTGTATTCAATATGAACTTGATAATAATAAGGTCGATTATTTACCTGCAGCTGTTGAAGATCAATTAAAGATTAAACCTATATACAAAACTTTTCCTGGATGGAAAACATCTACAAATGGAATTAAAAATATTGATGATCTACCTGATAACGCAAAAAATTACATCTTTGCAGTTGAGGATTTTATTGGAACTAAAATTTCAACTATTTCTACCAGCCCTGAAAGAGAAGATACAATATTAATTGAAAATCCTTTTGAGGTCTAATTGACTGGAAGTAGATTTTTAGACTTGGCAAGTAATAGCATGTGTTTCTGCAATTTTTCAAAAGCTTTATTTTCAATTTGTCTTACTCTTTCTCTACTAATCTTGTATTTTTTACTTAAATCTTCAAGTGTGGTTGGAATGTCATTTAATCTTCTTGAATATAAAATTTCTTTTTCTCTTTCGTTTAAAACTTTAATAGAGTTTTTTAATAATTCTTTTCTTTGCTCCATTTCTTCTTGGTGCGCAAATTTAAGATCATGATCCAATTCTTTATCTACTAACCAGTCTTGCCACTCATCACCATCTTCACCAACCTGGGCATTAAGTGAAAACTCTTTACCTGATAATCGTCTATTCATTGAAATAACCTCATCCTTACTCACATCAAGTTTATTAGCTATTTCATGTACATGTTCATTTCTTAAGTCACCTTCTGATTGAGGTGCAATTTGGTTTTTTAATTTCTTTAAGTTAAAAAATAATTTTTTTTGTGCAGAAGTTGTACCAATTTTAACTAAACTCCAAGATCGTAGAATATATTCTTGAATAGATGCTTTTATCCACCACATAGCATAGGTAGCGAGTCTAAAACCTTTTTCTGGTTCAAATTTTTTTACAGCTTGCATCAGACCTACATTTCCTTCTGAAATCATTTCATTTACAGGAAGACCGTAACCTTTATATCCCATTGCAATTTTTGCTACTAATCTAAGATGACTTGTGACCAATTTCTCTGCTGCTTTAACATTGCCATTATTTTTCCAATTTTTTGCAAGCATATATTCCTCCTCTGCATCCAACATAGGAAATTTTTTGATTTGTTCCAAATATACAGAAAGACCTCCCTCATTACTTAAAGTAGGTAGATTATTATTTATTGTTGCATTCATAGACAGTTTATCTAATTAATAATTTATTTTTTTCAATAATTTATTTACTAGCATTTCTTAGCATTTTTAGAATTATTTCAAGTTCTTGTGGCAAAATTGAGTTAAAAATCATTTCTTTATTTTTTTTTGGATGAATAAAACCAATAGTTTTAGCATGGAGAAATTGACGTTTTAGATTAATCAGTTTTTTTTCCAATGTGACATTAATATTTTTAATTTTTTTAAATTTCTTTTTATATTTATCATCACCAACAATACTATTACCTATGGAACTCATGTGAACTCTTATTTGATGAGTTCTACCAGTTTCTAATTTACATTCTAATAAACTCAAAGTTGGAGTATATTCATTTTCAAAGATTTCTATTGTTTTATAATTTGTAATCGCTTTTTTTCCTTTTGTTCTACTTACCTCCATCATTTGTCTATTTTTAGAACTTCTGGTAATAAATGTTTCTATTTTTCCCTTTGAAGGTTTTATTTTTCCCCAAATTAACAATTGATAGACTCTGGTAATAGAATGTTTACTAAATTGAATTGAAAGATTTTCGTGCGTTTCATTATTTTTTGCGACAACTATTAAACCAGATGTATTTTTATCAATTCTATGTACTATTCCTGGTCTTAACTCATCACCAATATTTGATAAAGAATTTTTATCATAGTTTATTAACGCATTAACAATAGTCTTATCAAAATTTCCCGCTCCAGGATGCATTACAATTCCTGCAGGCTTATTTATAACAATCAAATCTTCATCTTCATAAATAATATCTAATTTATACTTATAGGGTTTAAGTGAAGCTATTTTTGGCTCTGGAATAATTAGCTCTAAAGTATCACCATAAGAAACTTTCTTTGATGGATCTATATTAATTTGATTATTTAACCTTAATTTTTTATCTAAAATTAAATTTTTTATTCTTGTTCTGCTGATTTTATTTTCTTTTTTATTGATAAAAACGTCAACACGAATGTTTTTATAAGCATCTTCTACAATCAAATTTATTTTTTTTTTCATAAAATAATATATTAATATTATATGCGCTTGTAGCTCAACTGGATAGAGCGCCTGACTTCGGATCAGGAGGTTCTGGGTTCAACTCCTAGCAGGCGCACCATCTATTCGCCCATATTAATTAAGGTTCCCTTAATTCGCGCTTTTAAAAAAGAAAAGTAAAATAAAATAATTCCAAATGTTAAATAAATTAAATTTAATAAATAAGCTTGTTTTAAATTTTCATAATTAACAAAATTATTTAAAAGTATATTTCTGGTTTCATCAAAAATATATACCAAAGGTAATCCTTTAGCAATTATTTGAAAAAAATTAGGAAGGATCTCTATTGGATAGTATATACAACCAAGAGGAGCCAATAAAAATAAAGATGACCAAGCAATATTTTCAAAAGATGGACCAAATCTCATAAGACCAGCACTAACAAACAAACCAAGTGTAATTCCAAAAATATATAAACTTAAAAATAGTAATAATAATGGTAAACCTAATTTTAGAATTGAAACTCCAAACAATGGAGAAGTTAAAATAATTGCCGGCACTAATCCAATTAAGGTTCTTATCAAAGCTGTGAAAACTAGTGACACTATTATTTCTTTAAGTTTAAGAGGAGCAATAAAAAGATTTGTAAAATTTCTACTCCAAATTTCCTCTAAAAAAAGCATATTAAAGCTAATACTAGATCTGAAAAGGATATCATAAAGTATTGCACATGTTAGAATTACTCCAAGCGTATTACTGTAATAGTCACTATAGATAGAAAAGAACTTAGAAATAAATCCCCATAGTACAATTTGTATAGTTGGCCAATAAACTAAATCTAAAATTCTAGGTAAGGATCCTTTAATTAAATAGAAATGTCTTAAAAAAAGACCATACATTTTGTTAAAATTCATATTCTTTCTCTTGTAATTTTCAAAAAAACTTCTTCCATATTTTTTCGCCCATGTTTTTTGATTAATTGTTCTGGTTTACCACTGTCAACAATTGATCCTTTATTCATCATCAGTACTGAAGAACATAATCTTTCAACTTCAGACATATTATGTGATGCTAGTAAGATAGATGCTTTATTTTCTTTTTGATAACTTTCTAAAAAACTTCTCACAAAATCACCTGTTTCAGGATCTAGAGACGCTGTTGGTTCATCTAACAGTAAAACTGTAGGATTATTAATTATTGATTTAGCAAGACTGACTCTATTTTTTTGACCTGAAGAGAGTTCCCCTGTAAGCTTGTTTATTATTTCGCTCAATCTAAGTTTCTCTGAGAGCATTTCAATTTTTTTTTTTAAGTTTTTAACATCATAGAGTCTTCCATATACTTCAAGATTTTGTTTTACCGTTAATTTTTTTGGAAGTTCAATATAAGGTGATATGAAGTTAAGTTGGTTTAATAAATCAACTCTCTTCTTTTCAATTTCAATTCCATTTATTAACACTTTACCATTTGATGGTTTTAATAATCCTAAAATCATTCCAATAGTAGTTGTTTTTCCACATCCATTAGGACCTAGTATTCCAATAATTTCATTTTTATTAACTTTAAAAGAAATATCTTTTACAGCATCTTTATTGTTATAAATTTTTGATAATCCAATTACTTCCAATGGAATTTGCATTAAAATTTCGAAGCCCTTAACAATCTATCATTGATAGTTATACCCAATCCTTTGTTAGGAATTTTTCCAACGACAATAGATTTAAATTTACTTTTTTTTATTTTTCTTAGTGTTGTGTATAAATTTTTTGCAGCTTCTTTAAGACTACCTTTTTTAGATAAAAAATAATAATTTGGTTTTGCTTTTTTAATTCTTTTAAACAATATATAGGCCTCGTTATCTTTTGCCTTTTTTACATTCATCTTTAATGGAATTCCAGGAGAATAGTGAAGCTTATATTGGCCTGGTACAGTAATCTTTAATGGATTATTTTTTATTTTTACTTTTTGATTTAATACTTTTTCAATATTACTAATTTCTAAACCTCCTACCCTTAAGATTTTTGGTTCTTTTCTAAGATCAATTATTGTAGACTCCAGACCTATTTTAGATTTTCCACCCTCTAAAATATATTTAATTTTATTTCCAAAATCCTCTTTAACATCTATTGATCTTACAGCACTTACTTTTGAGGATAAATTAGCACTTGGTGCTGCCAGAGGAAATTTCAGTTTTTTTAACAGAGCTCTTGTAACAGGATGTTTGGGAAATCTTATGGCCAAGGAGTTTCTTTTGTTAGTTGCAATTTTAGAAATTTTTGAATTTTTATGTAAATTTAAAACAAATGTAATTGGCCCTGGACAAAATTTTTTATATAAGTCTAAAAATCTATTATCAAAACTACAATCTTTTCTTAATTCTATATTGTTGTAATAATGAACTATAAGAGGGTTATCTTTTGGTCTATTTTTTAATCTAAATATCTTTTCACAAGCTTTATTTGAGTATGCATTTCCTGATAAACCATAAACAGTCTCAGTAGGTATGGCTACACACTCATTTTTATTTAAGTGTTTTATAGCTTTTTTAATATTTGAAAGATTAATTTTCATGTATTATCTCAGAGTATTATATGAAAGATAAAAATTTACCAAATGATTATAGTGACCTATCTTTAGAGGAACTAACTAATGAAGCTAATAAGATGATCGAATATTTAGAAAACCAAAAAGATCTAGAAAATTCTATGGAAAACTATCAAAATCTTATTAAGCTTAATAATATAATTGAGAGGAAATTTCAAAGAAATATCAAAAATATAAACATAAAAACTAAAGAAAAGATTACAAAAATTTTTAATAAAAAAGATGCAAAGTAAATTAAATAAAATAGCTAAAGACACTGATTTTTTTTTAAAAGGGTTTATAAAAAAACAAAAAAAATCTGAGTTAATATTACCAATGAAATATGGTTTATTTTCTGGCGGTAAGAAAGTTAGATCAAAAATTCTGATTGATGCTGGCTCAATATTTAAAATAGATTACAAAACATTAATAATGATAGGTTCAGCTATTGAGTGTATACATGCTTATTCTTTAATTCATGATGACTTGCCTTGCATGGATAATGATACAATTAGAAGAGGCAAACAATCGACGCATATTAAATTTGGGGAATCAACAGCTGTTTTAGCTGGAAACTCACTTTTAACTATGGCGTTTGAGATTTTGACTCATAAAGATTTAAAAACTTCTCAGGCTGTAAAAGTTGGTCTTGTAAATAAGCTCTCAGAAAGTGCAGGCCATCTTGGAATTGCTGGGGGGCAATATTTAGACTTAAGTTATGAACATAAGAAAGTATCTAAAAAAAGAGTCCTTGAAATGGAAATAAAAAAGACTGGTAAATTATTTAGTTTTTGCTGTGCAGTACCTTTAATTTTAAAAAAAAGAAATAAGAGTGAAATTAAGAAATTCGAAAATTTAGGCTCAGATATTGGATTATTATTTCAGGTTGCTGACGATTTAATTGATCATAAGGGTAGTTTATTAACAGCAGGAAAAAAAACTGGAAAAGATAAAAAAAAGGGCAAAGCAACTCTAATTAGTTTACTAGGACATAAAAATACTATTAAATATGCAAATAAATTAATCTTTAAAATTAATAATAAATTGAAAAAATATGGTTCTAAATCAAAAAATTTATCAGCAACCTTAAATTATATTTTAAATAGGAATAAATGACAAAAGAATACGAATTTTTAAATGAAATAAATTTTCCTTCAGATTTAAAGAAGATACCTGAGTCGAAGTTACAAAAAGTAGCTGATGAATTAAGAGAGGAAATGATCGATGCAGTATCAGTTACTGGAGGCCATTTAGGGGCAAGCCTTGGAGTTGTTGAACTAAGTGTTGCACTTCATTTTATTTTTAATACCCCTAATGACAAATTAATTTGGGATGTAGGACATCAGTGTTACCCACATAAAATTTTGACTGGAAGAAAAGATAAAATCAGAACATTGAGGCAAGGAGGTGGCTTGTCGGGCTTTACAAAAAGATTAGAAAGTGAATATGATCCTTTTGGTGCAGCTCATAGTTCAACTTCAATCTCCTCAGCTTTAGGTATAGCTGAAGCTAACAGGCTTTCAAATAAGTCTGATAATGTTATTGCAGTTATTGGTGATGGGGCCATCAGTGCAGGTATGGCTTATGAAGCTATGAACAATGCTGGTGCATCTAAAACTAAAATGATTGTCATATTAAATGATAATGACATGTCTATAGCTAGACCAGTTGGAGCAATGGGTACTTATTTAGCTAAAATTTTTTCAGGTAAAATTTATTTTAGTCTGAGAGAGACTATTAAATTAATTACATCTGCTTTTTCAAAACGATTTAGTGCAAAAGCAGGCAAAGCTGAAGACTTGCTTAGATCTGCTGTAACAGGTGGTACGTTATTTAGTTCACTAGGATTCTATTACATTGGCCCAATTGATGGGCATGATTTAAGCTCTTTAGTTCCAATCTTAAGAAATGCTAAGGACTCGAAGCATGAGGGACCCATTTTAATTCATATCAAAACAAAAAAAGGAAAAGGATATTCATTCGCTGAGGAAGCAAAAGATAATTATCATGGAGTTTCGAAGTTTAACGTAAAAACTGGAGAGCAAATTAAAAGTATTAACAAAACACCATCATATACAAAAGTATTTGCAGATACTTTGATTCAGCATGCAAAAAAAGATAGTAAAATAGTTGCTATTACTGCTGCAATGCCTGATGGGACTGGTTTAAATAGTTTCCGTAAAGAATTTCCAGAAAGAACTTTTGACGTAGGAATTGCAGAACAACATGCAGTTACGTTCGCTGCTGGTTTAGCCACTGAAAATTTTAAACCTTACGCAGCAATATATTCAACGTTTCTTCAAAGGGCTTATGATCAAGTTGTTCACGATGTAGCCATTCAAAGTTTACCAGTACGATTTGCAATAGATAGAGCAGGTTTAGTAGGTGCAGATGGACCAACCCATGCAGGAAGTTTTGATACAACTTACTTATCGACATTGCCCAATTTTATAGTTATGGCAGCTAGTGATGAGGCTGAATTAGTAAGAATGATAAATACCTCAACAGAAATAAATGATAGACCCTGTGCATTTAGATATCCAAGAGGTATAGGATTAGGTTCAGTTTTACCTTCAATTAACGAGAAGATAGAGATAGGTAAATCAAAAGTTATTAAAGAAGGAAAAAAATTAGCTATCTTAAATTTTGGAGCAAGATTAAATGAAACTTTAAAAGCAGCTGAAAATTTAAAAAAAAAGGGAATAGACATAACAATTGTTGATGCAAGATTTGCAAAACCTTTAGATGAAAATTTAATTTGGCAACTTGCAACCACACATGAAGCTATTATGACTATTGAGGAAGGTTCTATAGGTGGATTTGGTTCTCATGTTGTTAACTTTTTAACTAAAAAAGGTTTAATGGATAATAATCTAAAATTTAGATCAATGAATTTACCAGATATCTTTATTGATCAAGATACACCTGAAAATATGTATAAAAAAGCTAATCTAGACTCTTATTCAATTGAAGAAAAAGTTCTCGATTTATTGAATTCTAATATTGTATTACAAAAACAAAAATAATTTATATTAACTGCACTGAGCTTTGTGCATTAGGTAATGATCTAATAAAACACATGAAAGCATAGCCTCACCTACTGGGACAGCTCTTATGCCCACACATGGGTCATGCCTTCCTTTTACAGATATGGTAGTATTCTTTCCAAGTTTATTAACTGTTTTCCTAATCTTTAAAATTGAAGAAGTAGGTTTCACCGCAAATGAAACAATTATTTCTTGTCCAGAAGATATACCTCCAAGTATTCCCCCTGCATTATTGGAATTAAATTTTAACTTCTTTTTGGTTTGTGAAATTTCATCAGAATTTTCTTCCCCAGATAATTGAGCAGAGTTCATTCCTGAACCAATATTTACTCCTTTAACAGCATTAATACTCATCATAGCAGAAGCAATATCAGAATCTAATTTCGAGTAAATAGGTGCACCTAAACCAGCTGGAACTCCATTAGCTCTTACTTCGATTATTGCTCCACATGAAGACCCTGCTTTCCTAATACTTAAAAGATATTTCTCCCATATTTTTAACATTGACTTATCGGGACAAAAAAATGGATTTTTATAGATTATTTTATTATCCCATTTTGTTGTATCACAGCCAAGAATTCCAAGTTGTGTTACCGCAGCAGAAACCTTAAATTTTCTACCTAATTTATTTTCCAAAACTTTTTTGGCAATAGCACCTGCAGCAACCCTTGCTGCTGTTTCTCTGGCGGATGATCTTCCTCCTCCTCTGTAATCTCTAATTCCATATTTTTTAAAATATGTAAAATCTGCATGCCCAGGTCTAAACTTATCTTTGATATCCTTATAATCTTTTGAACGCATATCTTCGTTATAAATTATCAGTGATATAGGAGTTCCAGTCGTTTTGCCTTCAAAGACCCCAGAAAGAATTTGAACTTTATCTCCCTCTTTTCTTTGGGTGGTAAATTTAGACTGTCCTGGTTTCCTTTTATCTAATTCTTTTTGAATATCTTGCTCTTTTAGTTGAATTAAAGGAGGACAACCGTCAATAATACAGCCAATAGCTGGACCATGGGACTCTCCCCAGGTAGTGAAACGAAAAAACTTTCCAAATGTATTAAATGACATTATTTATATTATATAGATTATTTTGTTAAAATTATGAATCAAAAAAACTCATTAGGCCTAAATAAATGCTTTCTTGATCTTGATGATCCATTTGAACTATTTAAGGAATGGTTTGAAGTGGCAAAAAAGAAAGAAATAAATGATCCAAATGCTTTGGCTTTAGGAACTGCCAGCAAAGATGGAGTTCCATCAGTTAGAATGGTTTTGCTTAAAGGTTTTGATAAAGATGGGTTCATTTTCTATACAAATTTAAAAAGCCAAAAAAGTAAAGAATTAAAAGAAAACCCAAATGCTACAATGTGCTTTCATTGGAAAAGCTTATTAAGACAAATTAGGATTGTTGGAAAACTAAATCAAGTAGATGATAAAACAGCAGATGATTATTATAGCACTAGGGCTTATGAAAGCAGAATAGGAGCATGGGCCTCTAAACAAAGCAGTATTTTAAAAAGTAGGGATGAACTTTTAAATAATTTAGAAAATTTCAAAAAAAAATATAGTGATAAAGATAATGTACCAAGGCCAGATCATTGGTCTGGCTGGAATTTAAAACCATCAAGTATCGAATTTTGGTTAGATGGAGATAATAGAATACATGAAAGGCTGAAGTATACTTTAGACAATAATAAAAATTGGGAAAAAAGCCTTTTGAGTCCTTAAAAATTTCTTGATAAACTAAAAGATGTTAGATTTTCAAGAATATTTTTTTCGTTAGAGTATTTAAATACTGATAAAGAATTTGAGGCTAAGTTAATATAGTGCTGGGCTTTTTGATAGCATGCTTTAATTATATCATATTTTTTTATTAAGGATAAAGTGTAATCTAAATCATTCTCATTTCTCAAACTTTTAGAAAAAATATCTTTCAGTTTTTCTTTTTCTTGATTGTCAGCTTTTTGAAATAATAAAATTATAGGAAGTGTTATTTTACCTTCGTAAAAATCTTGTCCATTTTTTTTTCCAAACAATTTAATTTCTGAATTATAATCCAAAGTGTCGTCAGCTATTTGAAATGTTAAGCCCAGATTTCTTCCATAAAATTCTAAAGCTTCCTTTTCTTTAGTTTGCATATCAGATAATATAGCTCCAACCTTAGTAGCTGCAGCAAATAACTCTGCAGTTTTTGCTGATATAATTTTTAAATATGTTTCCTCTAACATATCAACTTCTCCCTGATGTTGAAGTTGTAATATTTCTCCTTGAGCAATTTTTGAGGAGGTTGAAGATAGTAATTTTAAAACTTCTATATTTCCATCTTCTACCATCATTTCAAAACATCTACTAAGAAGATAATCCCCAACTAATACAGAGGAGTGATTATCCCAAACTTTATTCAAAGTTTTCTTACCTCTTCTTAAGGTACCATTATCTATCACATCATCATGCATTAAAGTTGCAGCATGAATTAGTTCAACACAGGCAGCAAGATTTATGTCTCTTGTACCTTTTGAGTAACCACACATTTTAGCTGAACCTAAAGTTAATAAAGCTCGTAATTTTTTGCCACCAGTGTCTAGATGGTAGTCAGTCATTTTTTGGACCAAATCAACTTTACTTACAAGTTTTGACTTTATCTTATCGTCTACTAACAGCAATTTATCTTCAACCGATTCTTTAAGTTGAAAATAAGAATTATTAATTTGGTTTTTGAGCTGAATTACAGTTCCCATCTATGTTAACAAACTAGTATAATAAGTTTGTATTTATTACTTATCAATTGACGCACCTGTATCTTCAATTATAAGGTGTCTTTATATTCAATTAAAAATTCTATAAAGGTTAAATATGTTCTCTTTTTTAAAAAAGAAAAAAATCATCCCACATATAAAATTAAGTGGAGTAATAGGAAATGTTGGAAAGTTTAAACAAGGTATCGATTTTTCAAGTCAAGAGGAGATTATTTCAAAAGCTTTTTCCTTAAAAAAAGCACCATGTGTTGCAATTACTATCAATTCACCAGGAGGTTCTCCTGTCCAATCTCATTTGATTTATAACTTTATAAGACAAAAGGCTAAAAAAAATAAAAAAAAGGTTATTGTTTTTGCTGAAGATGTTGCTGCTTCAGGAGGGTACTTAATTGCATGTGTTGGAGATGAGATATATGCAAACTCAAGTTCTATTATTGGTTCTATAGGAGTGATTTATTCTTCTTTTGGTTTTACAGAACTTATAAAGAAAATTGGAGTTGAAAGAAGAGTTCATACCGCAGGTAAAAACAAAAGTACTCTAGACCCTTTCCTTGATGAAAAAAAAGAAGATATAGATAGACTTAAAAATATTCAGTTAGATTTACACAAAGATTTTATTGACGTTGTTGAAAAAAGTAGAGGCCCAAAATTAAAAAAATCAGAGGTAGAGTTATTTTCAGGAGAATTTTGGTCAGGACGTAAAGCCAAGTCTCTTGGTTTAATAGATGAAATTGGAGATGCCAATAAAGTATTAAGAGAAAAATTTGGAGAAGATGTAGTAATTAAAAAATTTGAAAAATCTAAAGGCTGGTTAAGTAAAAAATTATCATCATCGAATGATCAGGTAGATCAACTCGCAAATATATTAGATGAAAAATCTGTATGGCAAAGATATGGTCTCTAAAAATAGTAAAAAAAAAGTAAAGTTTCAAACTTTTCAGGATACAATTTTAAATTTACAAAAGTTTTGGAGCAAACAAGGTTGTATAATTTTACAGCCTTATGATATGGAGGTTGGAGCTGGAACATTTCATCCTGCAACCACCTTAAGATCTCTTGGACCTAAACCATGGAAAGCTGCTTATGTTCAGCCTTCAAGAAGACCGACAGATGGAAGATATGGAGACAATCCAAATAGACTTCAGCATTATTATCAATTTCAAGTAATTATAAAACCATCTCCGTCCAATATAAAAAAACTATACTTAAATAGTTTATCATTAATTGGTATTGATCATAAAAATCATGATATCAGATTCGTTGAAGATGATTGGGAGAGTCCAACATTAGGGGCTGCTGGTCTGGGTTGGGAGGTATGGTGTGATGGTATGGAAATAAGCCAATTTACATATTTCCAACAAATGGCTGGTTTTGAATGTAAACCAGTTTCAGTTGAAATAACATATGGCTTAGAAAGAATTTGTATGTTCACTCAAGAAAAAAAGAATGTATATGATTTAATTTGGAACAATGAGAATGTTGAATATCGGGAAGTTTTTCATCAATCAGAAAAAGAATTTTCTGCCTATAATTTTGACCATGCGAACACAGAAAATCTGTTTAAAATGTTTGATATGTTTGAGGGTGAGGCTAAATCATTAATAGAAAAAAAAATTTCTTTACCAGCTTATGATCAATGTTTAAAAGCAAGTCATATATTTAATATATTAGATGCCAGAAAAGCAATTAGCGTTGCTCAAAGAGCAGAATATATTGGAAGGATAAGAGAAATCACAAAGTCTACTGCTGCAATATGGATTGATACTCAAGTTTGAGATGGCAGAATTTTTTTTAGAGTTATTTAGTGAGGAAATTCCAGCAGGACTTCAAAAAGACTTGCGAAATAAACTTTTAGAGGAATTTCAAAATTTTTTTTTAGAAAAATCAATTAAATCAAAAAAATGTTTTTCATTATCTACACCTAATAGATTAATAATAGTTTTTGAAAATTTAGATAAACAAATCAAAATAGCTTCTGAAAAAATTAGAGGTCCAAAGACCATTGCTCCTAAAGAAGCATTAGAAGGTTTTATAAGATCAAACAATATAGAAAAAAAAGATCTATTTAAAAATGAAACTGAAAAAGGTGAGTTTTATTTTTATAAAACAAAATCGAAATCATTAAAAACGAGTGATTTATTGATTGAGTTTATTCCTAAATTACTTGAAAATTATCAATGGAAAAAATCAATGAATTGGGGAGAATTTGATCTCAATTGGGGAAGACCTTTAAAATCAATATTGGCTGTATTTGATAGAAAAACACTTAATTTTGAGTTCCATCATTTATCATCTTCAAGTTCAACTTATATAGATAAAGATTTTGAGGAAAAAAAAAAGAGTTTTGCAGACTTTAGATCTTATGAAAAATATTTCAAAAAACAAGGATCACTTGTAGATCAAGATAAAAGGAAAGATTTCATAAAAAGAGAATTTTCAAAAATACTTAACAAAAGAAAACTAACCATCAAAGATAACCCAAGATTATTTGATGAAGTAATAAATATTATAGATAATCCAAATGTTTTATTGTGTAGCTTTAATAAAAGATTTTTATCTATTCCAAAAGAGATTTTAACTTTAACTATGCAATCTCATCAAAAATACTTTCCAACCTTTGATAATAATGGCGTGATTACAAATGAATTTTTAATTGTCTCAAACAAAAAAGATCAAAAAGGACTGATAAAGATTGGAAATGAAAGAGTTATTGAGGCGAGGCTCAGTGATGCAGAATTTTTTTGGAATAAAGATAAAACACAAAATTTAGTAAAAAAAATATCCAAATTAAAATTAATGAATTTTTTTAAAGGATTAGGAACATATTTTGAAAAGGTTCAACGATTGAGAAAATTGGGTGGAATTATTTCTGATGAGTTGTTGATTAGTAAAGAAAAAGTAGAGTTATCTGCTTCAATTTGTAAAACAGATTTGACATCTAATTTAGTTGGAGAATTTCCTGAGCTCCAAGGAATTATGGGTGGATATTTTGCATTACATCAAGGTTTTGATAGAGATGTTTCATTAGCAATAACTGAACAATATTTACCGATTGGTTTGGACACTCAAATTCCCAAAAAACCTTTTAGTGTTGCTTTATCTGTTTCAGATAAAATAGACACTTTAGTCGGTTTTTTTGGGATTAATGAAAAACCTACAAGTTCAAAAGACCCATTTGCATTAAGACGAACTGCACTTGGTATTATTAGAACAATAATTGAAAATAAAAAAAATTTTAAAGTAAATGATCTTTTGAGTTATTCTTCAAGCTTATATCAAGATCAAGGGTATAATTTAAATAATCAAGATTTACAAAAAGAATTACATAACTTTTTAAAAGATAGATTAAGATATTACATGAAAGAAAAAAAAATCCGTTTTGACATAATTGAAGCTACCATCTCCTCTTTTTCACTAAACAATTTATTTTCTTCTTTTGAAAAAGCAAATCAGCTTAATAAGATTATTAATAATCAACAAGGAATAGATATTATCTCAAGTTATAAAAGAGCATCAAGTATATTAGACAATGAATTGAAAAATAGCGAAATAGAAATGGCCAATTCAACTGATCCTGGTATTTTTAAAACAGATATTGAGAAAAATTTATATAAAAAGATTAATGAGATTAAAAAATACTATTCAAATATTAACAACGATGAAAATTATGAACTATCATTATCGATTTTGGCAGGTGCAAAGAAAGACATTTTTGAATTTTTTGACAATGTCAAAGTTAATGAAGAAAATGAAACTTTAAAAAAAAACAGATTGGAACTTATTAATATGTTATGTAAAACATTTCAAAATTTTATAAATTTTCAACTATTGAAAATAAATAATGAATAAACTAATTTTAAATTTTAAATCAAAAGATACACAAAAAATTAAAAACCCTAAAAATTTTTTGGGTGGAAAAGGAGCTAACCTTTCAGAAATGGGAAGAATGAGACTTCCAGTACCACCAGGATTTACGATTTCTACTAAGGTTTGTGAAGTTTTTTATAAAGATAAAAAGAAATTGAATTCTAAATTAATTAATCAAATTAAAAAGGAGTTAAGAGTTATTGAAAAGGACGTATCAAAAAAATTTGGAGACTTAAAAAATCCACTTTTATTATCTGTAAGATCTGGGGCCAGAGTTTCAATGCCTGGCATGATGGATACTATTCTTAATCTTGGTCTAAATGATAAAACTGTAATTGCTTTAGCAAATAAGACTTCAAATGGTAGATTTGCCAAAGATAGCTACAGAAGATTTATACAAATGTATGGTAACGTTGTAATGGGTGTTGAAAGTTATCATTTTGAAGAATTAATAGAAAATTATAAGTTAACAAAAGGAGTGTTACTAGATACTGATTTAGATGAAGATGATTGGGATGGCCTAATAAAAGATTTTAAAAATGTTGTTAAAGAAAAATCAAACAAAGAATTTCCTCAAGACGTCAATCAACAATTACTAGGTGCGATAAGTGCAGTATTTCTTTCTTGGGAAAGTAAAAGAGCAAAAGTTTACAGAAAATTAAATCAGATACCTTCTGAATGGGGAACTGCAGTGAACGTACAATCAATGGTATTCGGAAATATGGGCAATGATTGTGCTACTGGTGTAGTTTTTACAAGAAATCCTTCTGATGGATCAAATGATATTTATGGAGAATATTTGATTAATGCTCAAGGTGAAGATGTTGTCGCTGGCACAAGAACCCCACAGTATATAACTAAAAAAGCAAAAAAAGAAGCTAAAGTTAAGGAAGCATCCATGGAAGAGTCGATGCCTAAAGTTTATTCAGAATTATTTAAGATCTTAAAAAAACTAGAAACTCATTATAAAGATATGCAAGATGTAGAATTTACAGTTGAAAATAATAAACTCTGGATTTTACAAACTCGTTCAGGGAAAAGAACATCAAAATCAGCTGTAAAGATAGCAGTAGATATGGTTAAAGAAAAATTAATTACAAAAAATCAAGCTATATTAAGAATTGACCCAAACTCTTTAGATACATTACTTCATCCAACTTTAAATGAGAAAAGTTCTATTCAAGTAATCGCAAATGGTTTACCCGCATCTCCTGGTGCTGCAAGTGGTAAAGTAGTTTTTTCCTCAGAAGAGGCTCAAAGACTTAATGACATGATGCAAGATACTATTTTAGTAAGAGTAGAAACATCTCCAGAAGATATTCAAGGAATGCATGCAGCTAAAGGAATTTTAACAGCTAGAGGTGGAATGACTAGTCATGCAGCAGTAGTTGCAAGAGGAATGGGCAGGCCTTGTGTTTCTGGCTCTAGTGAAATTGATATCAATTATGAACAAAAATTATTTAAAACTTCATCTGTTGAAGTTAAAGAAGGGGATGTAATTACCATAGATGGTTCTACAGGAAGAATTATCCTAGGAGATGTTCCTACTGTAAAACCTGAAATATCAGGAGATTTTTCAAAATTAATGGGGTGGGCTGACAATGTCAGAAAATTAAAGGTAAGAACAAACTCTGAAACACCCTTAGACACCAAAACAGCTAGAGATTTTGGAGCAGAGGGAATCGGTCTTTGTAGGACTGAGCACATGTTTTTTGATGAAGAGAGAATTTTGTCTGTGAGAGAAATGATTTTATCTAAAACCCAAGAAGATAGAGCTAGAGCTCTTAAAAAACTTTTACCGCATCAAAAAAAAGATTTTATTAAAATATTTAAAATCATGCATGGACTTCCTGTAACAGTTCGTTTACTTGATCCTCCTTTGCACGAATTTTTACCAAAATCTAATAGAGAAATTTCAGAAGTAGCGAATGTTGTTGGGACCAATGTGAAAGAAGTTGAGTCAAGAATCGAGGAATTACACGAACAAAATCCAATGCTTGGTCATAGAGGTTGCAGATTAGGGATATCTTTTCCAGAAATTTATGAGATGCAATGTAGAGCGATTTTTGAAGCATTATCAGATTTAAAAAAAAATAAAAAAAGCTCTGCATTTCCAGAAATAATGATCCCACTTGTCTCAACAGAAGCAGAAATAAAAATAATGAAGGATCTTGTAATTAAGACAGCGAAACAAGTACAAAAAGAAAATAAAACTAAAATTGAATTTTTAGTTGGTACAATGATTGAATTACCCAGAGCTGCCATCAAAGCAAAAGATATTGCTAAACATGCTGAATTTTTTAGCTTTGGTACTAATGATTTAACTCAAACTACTTTTGGGATTAGTAGAGATGATAGTAGTAAGTTTTTAAATGACTATATTGAGAATAAAATATTCACAATAGACCCATTTGTCTCTATTGATGAAGGTGTAAAAGATTTAGTAGAAATAGCAGTAGCCAAAGGTAAAAAACAAAATAAAAAAATTAAATTAGGTATATGTGGTGAACACGGTGGTGATCCAGAGAGTATATTTTTTTGTTCAAAATTGGGATTAAATTATGTTTCATGTTCTCCTTATAGAGTCCCTATTGCAAGACTTGCGGCTGCCCAGGCTGAAATAAAAAGATAAATTTTAATATAGCTTTTTGTTGTATTAACTATTTTTTCTAAGAATCGCCAAAGAGCTTGTAGTCTCTAAAAACATAATTATTGTTTTTTTATCTTTAGAAATTATTATATCTCTCACTCTTTCGTTAAGAGGAATAAATTTGTGATTAATTATCTTAATTCGTTTTTTATCAAGTTGAACGTAATGAATACCTAAATCCTGATCTTTAATTTCATTACCCATTGCACCAATTAAAAACTCACTATCATCTTTGTTAAATGGAATCACTTCACTTATACCTATAGAGGGATCAAAATATTTAATAGGTTCTTCAAAACCGTATTTTTTATGGGAATTATTTAATGGTGCTTCTGCTAATATTTCTTTCGAATAATTTTTATAATAATGTTTGCCGTAAGAAGATATTGGCCAACCAAAGTTTTTTATATTTAAAAATGGCTTGTGATTGATATTAATCTCATCTCCTCCTTTAGGCCCATGTTCAGTTGACAATATAAAATCAAAATTTTTACTATAATATAGTCCTTGGGGATTCCTATGACCCATGGAAATAACTTCAGCTTTTTTATCTTGGAGGTTTATTTTTAAAATCTTACCAAAATTACTTTCCTTATTTTGTGCTAGAGGTCTATTTCTAAAATCTCCTGTGGTAAATAAAAGGTTAAAATTATCTATTTTGTCAATCCTGCCTCCTGCACCTTGATGAGCCCAAAACCCATGACTATTATTTTTGTCAACACAATTAGATGTCTGGTAAAACAGTTGAAAATCTAAATATTTCTCACTTAATCTGGAAGAAATAATTTTTAAATCATAACAGTCATCTTTTTTATTTCCTGTATAAGCAACATAAAGCGTATCTTTATCTATGAAAATATCTTTAATACCATATTGTTCATGTAAATAAAATTTCTCATATTTAATCAAAGAATTAATATTAGAGCTAATTTTTTGAAAATTTTTTAAGTCGTCTATTTTGGAATATGCAAAAATCCCATCATAAGTTGCCAATAACAATTTTTTATCTTCATTATAAAAATCAATATAACCAGTACCTACAGCCCCACGGTTTCCATTAAACAATATATCATTAGTTGTGTATTTGGAAAAAGAATAATTATCAAAATCACCTAGCTGTATATTATTAACAACTTTTTTAAAATTAATTTCTTTTTGATTTATTAAATCATTAATATTTTTATCATTTTTAAATAAATTTTTTTGTATTTCAGCAATTTGAATATTTCTAGTTTTTAATTGCTGAACTATATTTGAAATTTCATTTTTTTTTGATGCTGAACTTTTTTTATTAATAAGATAACCAAAGATTAATAAAGAAATTAAAAAAGTGATTATAATTAAATAAATATAATTTAATTTGATTCTCATAGAAACTCTCCTACACCTTAAACTAAAGTTTTTCTAAATAAATTTTTAAAATCATCAGCGACAAAAAAGCATATTTGCTTACTTATAGAAACTACTTCATTGCAAACTTCATTGCCAGAGCGATATGATTTCTTTTCAGTTGCTTTTTTTGCTCTAGTACTTCACTGTAAGGTTTGCTAAGTTAAATCATGAAATATCTAATAACTTTTTTATTGAGCATTTTTTTTGTAAACTTTTCGTTTTCAGTGTACTCTTATGACAGTACGAAGTATGCAATCTGCTACGGAAAAATGACAAAAGCACATAAGGCACGTGGATTTCATCAAAGCAATAGGTCACAATCTATCCTGGTTAAAGAAACTGTTTGCAAAGCATATGCTAATGGAGAGATAAATGATTATGAAGGCAAGGATCAATTCTAAATAAAATTTATGAGTATAGGTTTTTGGCAACTATTTATATTATTATTAATCATCGCAGCATATTTTATTCCATTCATAATTGCATTGATTAGAGATGTTCGTAATAAGGTTTCAGTATTTTTTTTAAATCTCTTTCTAGGTTGGACTGTTATTGGTTTTTTTGTTTTACTATTTTATGCAAGTCTTACAAATGCAACCGCAAATGTTTCTGTCGTTGAATTTGTAAAAGGAAAATCAAAAAGAAAAATCAAAAAATAGTTTAAAAGGGGCGTTCTGTTGCCAGGTGCCCCGGACCCCGTTTACTTAATTAACTAAGTTGATTAAGCAGCAATTGCGTAACTTTCGTTAGCAGTTATAAATTAGCCCTTCACGGAGGAGCAATTCCGAACAAAAGAATAGCCTTTAGTCACCCGTCGATTCTGGTTCACCCCCATAAGTTGTAAATGGTGGAGGTGGTGGGTACTGCCCCCACGTCCGCGATGGTTATTGCGAAATTCGTTTATCGTCATAGTTGGAAAACCAACCTTATTAATATAAAAGGATTCACAAGAGATTCAATAACAATCATGAAATTAACTAAAGAACAATCAGCAGAAATAAAGAATCAACAATCTCAAAGCAATTTAACTAAAAGAGTTACGGTTCCAGAGCTAGAAAAGATACTTTATGAAGCTCTTCCAGCACTAGATCATGGATTCGTAAGGGTTGTTGATTATATGGGTGATGATACTTCAATAGTACAATCTGCTAGAGTTTCCTATGGCAAAGGAACAAAACAAGTTTCTACAGATAAAGGTTTAATAAAATATTTGATGCGTCATTGGCATAGTACTCCATTTGAAATGTGTGAGATTAAATATCATATTAAATTACCAATATTTATTGCTCGTCAATGGATAAGACATAGAACTGCTAATGTTAACGAGTATTCTGCAAGATATTCTATTTTAGATAAGGAATTTTATTTACCAACGTCTGATAATCTTGCTGCACAATCAATAAGTAACAGACAAGGTAGAGGAGATGTACTTGAGGGACAACAAGCTAAAGAAGTTTTAGAACTTTTAAAAAATGATGCTGAGAGAACTTATGACAACTATGAGACGATGCTTAATGAGAGGTACGATGGATCAACTATTGATGAAAATAAAAAAGGTTTAGCTAGAGAATTGGCAAGGATGAATTTGACTTTGAATACATATACCCAATGGTATTGGAAAACAGACTTGTTAAATTTGATGAATTTTTTAAGATTAAGAGCTGACAGTCATGCTCAGTATGAAATAAGAGTTTACGCAGATATAATGTTAGACACTGTAAAAAAATGGGTCCCAATTACTTATGATGCTTTTTTGGATTATAGAGTTGGTGGAACAGAAGTTTCAGCAAAAGGTAAGGTTATTATCCAGAAATTAATTAAAGGTGAGTCTATTTCGATGGAAGACTCTGGTCTTTCAAAACGAGAATGGAACGAATTAATGGAAGCTTTTGATCTTAAAGATAAATTGATTTAATCTTATTAGCAAAATTTAAGTATATTTTAGAAACTTCATTAGTAGGATCAGACTCTACAATAGGCATGCCTTCGTCTCCTGTTTTTCCAACCTTAGGATCTATTGGTATTTCTCCTAAGAACTCTTTTTTAAATTCATCAGCAGTTTTTTTGACACCACCTTCACCAAAAATTTTATATTTTTTTCCATCATCCCCAATAAAAAAACTCATGTTATCAATTAATCCTAAAATTTTAACTCCTAATTTATCAAACATTTTAATTCCTCTTTTGACATCAAGTAAAGCAACTTCCTGGGGAGTAGAAACTATAATAGCACCATCCATTTTAATATCTTGTGCAAAAGTAAGTTGCGTATCTCCTGTACCAGGTGGCATATCCACAATTATAAAATCTAAATTTTGCCAATTTACTTTTTGAGTAAAAGTTTTAATTGCACTTGTTACCATAGGTCCACGCCATATCATAGGAGTCTCTTGATCTGTTAGGAAACCAATAGACATACATTGAATATCATATTTTTTTATTGGTTCTAATTTTTCACCATCACTTTTAGGTTTTTCATTAATACCAAACATCTTAGGAATAGACGGTCCATAAATATCTGCATCTAGCAAACCAACTTTGCAACCAATATTTTTCAGTGCTAAAGCTAAGTTTGTCGCAAAGGTAGATTTTCCCACACCTCCTTTTGCACTTGAGATTGCTATTGTAAACTTTGTTCCTTTAATGGGGTTTTTCTCAGCCTTTTTACCACTCATTTTTTTTCGCATTGCGTCACTTAATTCGGGCTTTTCCTTTGGCATATTTAGATCTTAACTTGTTTTTCTTTATAAAGACACTATATAGAGTGTCATATGTCAGATGATTTTCAACAAAGGGGTGGTAGTCCTTGGGGCACTCCTCCAGGAGGAGGTGGAAGTGGTAATGGATCAGGAAGAGGCCCAACACCTCCAGATGTTGAAAAAATTTTAAGAGAATTTCAAGAAAAAATAAAAAAATTTTTACCAGGTGGAAGTTCTTCTGGTGGTAAACAGGCAATTTTAGTTTTAATTATTTTAGGTTTTGTGTGGCTCGCAAGTGGCCTTTACAGAGTTTTACCTGATGAACAAGGTGTAGTTTTAAGATTCGGAAAATTTATAAAAACAACTCAACCTGGACTAAATTATCATATACCTTTTCCAGTTGAGTCAGTACTTACTCCAAAAGTCACAAAAGTTAATAGAATTGATATTGGTTTTAGGTCTGAGAGAGATAGTGGATTTTCTTCCTCTGGTGGAGTTGCTGATGTTCCTCAAGAAAGCTTAATGTTAACAGGAGATGAAAATATTGTTAACATAGATTTTTCTGTTTTCTGGGTAATCAAAGATGCTGGAAATTTTTTATTTAAGATTCAAGATCCTGAAGGAACTGTAAAAGCAGCAGCTGAGACAGCAATGAGAGAAGTAATCGCTAGATCAGATATTCAGCCAATTTTAACAGAGGGTAGATCCCTTATAGAGACTGATACTCAAGAGATTATTCAAAAAATTTTAGACGAATACACTAGTGGTATTCAAATAACTCAAGTTCAAACCCAAAAAGCTGATCCACCTGATCAAGTAATTGATGCATTTAGAGATGTACAAGCTGCTAGAGCAGATATGGAAAGATCAAAAAATGAAGCTGAAGCTTATGCAAATGATGTAATACCAAGAGCTCGTGGAGAAGCACAAAAAATTCTTCAAGCTGCAGAGGCATATAAAAAAGAAGTTGTTGCAAAAGCAGAAGGTGAAGCAAGCAGGTTTTTAGCTATTTATAATGAATACAAAATGGCAAAATCTGTAACTCAAGAAAGAATGTATTTAGAGACAATGGAAAAAGTTCTAGCAGACATAGATAAAGTTATTATAGAAAAAAACGCAGGGTCAGGAGTAGTTCCTTATCTTCCATTACCAGAATTAAGTAAAAAAAAAGTGACTAATTAAAATGAATATGGGAAAGATTATTGCTGGAATAGTTGCTTTGCTTGTTGCAACAACATATTTTTCAATCTTTGTAGTTAAAGAAGTAAATCAAGCTATTGTTCTTCAATTTGGTGATCCTAAAAGAATAATTTCAAAACCAGGACTCAATTTTAAAATTCCATTTATTCAAAACGTTGTTTTTTTAGATAAAAGAATTTTAAATTTAGATACTCCACCAGAAGAGGTAATTGCATCTGACCAAAAAAGATTAATTGTTGATGCTTTTGCAAGATTTCAAATAATAGATCCTTTAAAATTTTATATTTCAGTTGGGAATGAAAGAGTTGCAAGATCAAGGTTAGCAACAATTATAAATTCAAGAATAAGAAACGTTTTAGGTCAACAAGAATTACAAACGCTTTTATCAGAAGATAGAACCAAACAAATGGCTTTAATACAAGAGGGCGTAAATAATGAAGCTGAAAATTTTGGAATTAAAATTAATGATGTAAGAATAAAAAGAGCTGACCTTCCTCAAGCAAATAGTGATGCAATTTTTAGAAGAATGCAAACTGAAAGAGAGAGAGAAGCAAAAGAATTTAGAGCAAGAGGGGCAGAGATGGCCGTAACTATTACTTCAACTGCAGATAAAGAGGTTACTGTAATACTTGCAGATGCTCAAAAAAAATCTGAGATAATGAAGGGTGAAGGAGATGGTAAAAGAAATAATATCTTTGCTGGTGCTTTTGGCCAAGATCCTGAATTTTTTGCATTTTATAGAGCTATGCAAGCTTATGAAAAAGCACTAATTGGAGGGGAAACATCACTGATTTTATCTCCTGATAGTGAGTTTTTTAAATTCTTTGGAAATATAAAACCTAAATCAAATTAAATTTTAAAATGAAAGAATTGATCATTGCATTTGGTCTATTCTTATTCATTGAAGGTATTTTATATGCCATATTTCCATCAAAAATGAAAAATATGTTAAAGAAGTTAGAATTAGTAAAGGTCAGTCAATTAAGAATTGGAGGATTAATCTTTGCTATAATAGGTTTTATTATTATTTATTATACAAAATACTAAATGAAAAAAATTAAAACACTCTTATTATCAATAATATTAATTTTAGATATTCAATCCATTTCTTTTTCAAAAGATTATCCAGGTTCATTTGCAGATTTAGCAGAGAAGTTAATGCCATCAGTAGTTAATATTTCAACTACAACAATCGTTAAAACTCAATCAAATCAATTTCCTTTTCAATTTCCACCAGGATCACCATTTGAGGATATGTTTAAAGAATTTGGAACACCACAAGAGAGACCATCCGCAGCCTTAGGCTCTGGTTTTATCATTGATGAAAAAGGAATAGTTGTAACGAATAACCATGTAATTCAAGATGCTAAAGACATTATTATTAGAGTTAATGGAAATAAAGAATTTAAAGCTAAGGTATTAGGGGCAGATCCTCTATCTGATATCGCTGTACTACAGTTAGAAACAGAGGAAAAATTTATTCCAGTTAAATTTGGTAATTCTGATAAAGCAAGAATTGGCGATTGGGTAATTGCGATTGGAAACCCTTTTGGATTAGGTGGAACAGTAACCTCTGGAATAATTTCAGCAAGAAATCGATCTATTGGTCTAAGTAGATATGAAGATTATATTCAAACAGACGCTTCTATTAACCAAGGTAATTCTGGTGGTCCACTCTTTGACATGAATGGAAATGTTATTGGAATTAATACAGCTATCTTAGGAAGAAATGGATCAATTGGAATTGGTTTTTCTATACCATCAAATAGTGCAAAAATTGTAATTGATCAATTGATTAAATTTGGTGAAACAAAAAGAGGATGGCTGGGAGTAAGAATTCAAGACGTTACAAAAGAAATTGCAGAAGTTGAAAAGTTAGATAAACCAAGAGGAGCATTGGTTGCTAGTGTAACTGCTAACAGTCCATCTGATAAAGGAGGTGTTAAAGCAGGAGATATAATTTTAGAATTTGACGGACAAAGAATTCAAGAAATGAAACAACTTCCGATGATTGTTGCAAGAACAGCAGTGGGCAAAAAAGTTGAATTAAAAATTTGGAGAAATAAAAAAGAAATTACTAAAATAATTACTTTGGGTAGATTAGAAACCTCAGAGGATTTTAAAGTTGCGGAACAAAAACCAGAACCAAAAGATTTAAGAATTGAAAAATTAAAAATAAATGTTAGGGAAGTTTCAAAAGAAGATAAAAAATTAAGAAATTTACCAAATCAAACTCGTGGATTAGTTGTCACAAAAATTGACAGTAATAGTCCTTTATTAAACTCTATAGAGTTAAATAGTATAATTTTAGAAGCTCAAAAGAAAAAAATAAGAAATGTGAACGATTTAAATCAAGCAGTAGAGGAAGTTTTAAGTACTAATCAAAAAACTATATTATTAGTTATTTACAATAATCAAAATCAAAGAAGATATATAGGTGTTAAATTAAAATAATTTATGGATTTAAAATCCAAAATTATTTTAATTTATGGACCTACAGCATCTGGTAAATCTGATTTTGCAGTTAAACTAGCAAAAAAAATTGACGGTGAGATAATAAATGCAGATAGTATGCAGGTATATAAAGAACTTAAAGTTTTGTCCGCAAGACCCTTAAAAAAAAATTATCAAAAAATTAAACATCATTTGTATGGTTTTCAAAGTGTAACGAAAAATTTTTCTACAGGGGATTGGTTAAAATTAGCGGATCAAAAAATTTCTAATTTTAAGAAAAGGAAAAAAGTCCCAATTATAGTTGGAGGCACAGGTTTATATTTTAAGGCATTGACTGATGGTCTAGTTAATATTCCAAGGATTCCAATAAAATTTAGAGAAAAGATTAGACTGTTACATAAAAAGATTGGACCTAAAAAATTTTTTTCAAGGTTAATAAAGTTAGATCCCTTAGTTAAGCATAATCTCAATTATTCAGATACTCAAAGATGTATAAGAGCTTATGAAGTTAAGTCATTTACTAAAAGTTCCATTTATAATTGGTTTAAAAAAACCAAATCTAATTATGAACAAAAAGATTTTTATAAGATTTATATAGATTTCCCTAGAAATGAGCTTTTAGATAGAATTAGTCTAAGAGCTAAAGAAATGATCAAAAAAGGAGCAATATTGGAAGTAAAGAGGTTTATTAAAATCAAAGGTCGCAAAGATAAGACAGCTCATAAAGCCATTGGGATTAATGAAGTTGCTCAATATCTCCAAAAAAAAATTGGAATTAATCAAGTTATTGAGAAAATATCAATAAAGACTAGACAATATGCCAAAAGACAAAGCACTTGGGCTAGAGGCAATATGCAAGATTGGATCAAAATGAATCCAGCTGTCTTAGAGAAATTCTTAAAAAAAATTTAGATATCTCTCACTTAGTCTTGACCAATCAGCACAACTTCAGCTAGATTGGCTGAATGTCCAAATTATATTCAGGCGCTGAGATAGTATTTAAATGTCTTGAAGATCAAGATGTTAAATTTATCTTTGGATATCCAGGTGGAGCTGTACTACCAATTTATGATGAGCTTAAAAATCATTCTACTATTAAACATATTTTAGTCAGACATGAGCAGGGGGCAGGACATGCTGCAGAAGGTTATGCGAGATCTTCAGGTAAACCTGGAGTAGTACTAGTAACATCTGGTCCAGGTGCAACTAATGTTGTCACAGCTTTAACTGATGCATATATGGATTCAGTTCCTCTAGTATGTATATCAGGACAAGTACCAACTCACTTAATTGGAACTGATGCTTTTCAAGAATGTGATACAACGGGAATAACTAGACCATGTACAAAACATAATTGGTTAGTTAAAGATATTAGAGATTTACCAAAAATTATGCATGAAGCTTTTCAAGTTGCAACAACAGGAAGACCAGGCCCAGTACTAGTTGATATACCGAAAGATATTCAATTTGCTAAAACAAAATATTCAAAACCAAAAATAGAAAAAAAAAATAATGAAAAAATACACAATAAATTTTCACAAAATGAAATTAATGAATTGATTAATTTAATTTCTAAAGCAAAAAAACCAGTAATTTATACTGGTGGTGGAGTTATTAATTCTGGCCCGAAAGCAAGTGAGTCTCTAAGAGAGTTTGTTAGATTAATTGGCTTTCCAATCACATCTACATTGCAAGGACTTGGTGCGTTTCCTGGCGATGACAATCAATTTATAGGAATGCTAGGAATGCATGGAACCTATGAAGCAAATAATGCGATGCATGATTGTGATTTATTAATTAATATTGGAGCAAGATTTGATGATAGAATAACAGGAAAGATAGATGAATTTTCACCAAGATCAAAAAAGGTACATATTGATATTGATCCATCATCAATTAATAAAATTATAAAAGTAGATTTAGCAATAGTTGGTGACGTTAATGAGGTTCTTAAAACTACAATTAAAAAGATCAATAAAAAACAAAATGGTTCTAAGATATCAAATAAGCAAAATATTTCTAAATGGTGGGAACAGATACAAAAATGGAGAACAAAAAACTCTTTAGGTTTTATTAATAGTGAAAAAACTATTAAACCTCAATATGCTGTTCAAAGACTATATGAATTAACAAAAAACCAAGATACCTTTGTAACTACAGAAGTTGGGCAACATCAAATGTGGGCTGCACAACATTACAAATTTAACAAACCAAATAGATGGATGACATCTGGGGGACTTGGAACTATGGGATATGGTCTTCCTGCAGCTGTAGGTGTTCAAATCGCCCATCCAGATAAACTTGTTATTGATATAGCTGGAGAGGCTTCTGTTTTAATGACGATGCAGGAAATGTCTACAGCAGTTCAATACAATTTACCTATCAAAATTTTTGTTTTAAATAATCAATATATGGGAATGGTAAGACAATGGCAGGAGCTATTGCATGAAAAAAATTATTCGGAAAGTTATTCAGAAGCTTTACCTGATTTTGTAAAATTAGCTGAGGCTTATGGATGTAAAGGAATTAAAGTTGATAATCCAGATGAGCTAGACTCAAAGATTAAAGAAATGATTGATCACAATGGTCCTGTAATATTTGACTGTCAGGTTGATCCTAATGAAAACTGCTTTCCAATGATTCCCTCTGGAAAGCCTCATAATCAAATGATTTTGGGACCTAATGACAAAGAAGAAAATAAGATTACTGGAAAAGGAAAAGCATTAGTTTAATGGCAAAAGCAAAATCAGCATATAGTGTACCAACTAAGATAGGTAAATTAGATACACATATTTTTGTCGTCTGGGTTGATAATGAATCTGGAGTATTAGCTCGAGTGGTGGGCTTGTTTTCTGGAAGAGGTTATAATATTGAGTCCTTAGCTGTAGCGGAAGTTGATGCAACAAAAAATATTTCCAGAATTACTATTGTAACTACAGGAACCCCAGAAGTAATAGATCAAATTAAATTACAACTGAGAAAATTAGTTCCTGTACATAAAGTAGCTGATTTTAAAAGAGAGGATAAAAAAGTAATATTTAAAGAAATGGCTTTACTTAAAGTTGTTGGAAATAAAAAAAAGATAGAAAAAACACTTAAAGCTTGTAAAAGCTTTAATCCAGTTATTTTGGACAAAACTAAACAATCCGTTGTTATCCAAATAACCGCTTTAAGGAGAGAAATAGACAAAATGAGTAAAAAATTAAAACCTTTTGGCTTAACTAGCACATCAAGAACTGGAGCTATAGCTATGACTAGAGGGGCAGAAGTTTTTAAGTAAATAAATTAGGAGAAACAAAAATGAAAATGTTTTATGAAAAAGATACTGATGTTAACTTAATCAAAGATAAAAAAATTGCAATTTTTGGTTACGGTAGTCAAGGACATGCACATGCGCTAAATTTAAAAGATAGTGGTGTAAAAGAAGTTGTGGTTGCTTTGAGAGAAGGATCTTCAAGTAAAGCTAAAGCAGAGTCTAAAGGTTTAAAAGTTATGAATTTATCAGATGCAGCTGAATGGGCAGATATAGTAATGATATTAACTCCAGACGAATTACAGGCATCAATTTATAAAAATCATATTGAACAACGTGTAAAGGAAGGAACATCAATAGCTTTTGCTCATGGATTGAATATTCATTATGATTTAATTAATGCAAGAAAAGATTTAGATGTTTTTATGGTTGCTCCAAAAGGTCCTGGACATTTAGTCAGAAGTGAATTCGAAAAAGGTGGAGGAGTTCCATGCTTATTTGCTGTACATCAAAATGGTTCTGGTAAAGCTAGAGATTTAGCAATGTCTTATGCTTCAGCTGTTGGAGGTGGAAAATCTGGAATAATAGAAACAACTTTTAAAGATGAGGTTGAAACTGATTTATTTGGTGAACAAACAGTTTTATGTGGTGGATTAGTAGAACTAATTAAAAATGGTTATGAAACCTTAGTTGAAGCTGGATATGAACCTGAGATGGCATATTTTGAAACAGTTCATGAAGTAAAATTGATTGTAGATTTAATTTATGAGGGTGGAATTGCCAATATGAATTATTCAATTTCAAACACTGCTGAATATGGTGAATATCAGACTGGACCAAGAATTATTAATAAAGAGGAAACTAAAAAAAGAATGAAAGAAGTTTTAAGTGAAATTCAGTCCGGAAAATTTACTAAGGATTGGATGGATGAATGCAAAAATGGTCAAAAAAACTTTCTTGCAACAAGAGCTAAATTAGCTGAGCATCCTGTTGAAAAGGTTGGAGCTAGCTTAAGAGCTATGATGCCATGGATAGGCAAAAAGAAATTAGTTGATAGCGATAAGAAGTAAACATTAGTTCCATATTGGGGCAAAAATCGCTATTTTATTTTGCAATCTATACGAGAGAATGTATATTTCTAAAATAAAATTTTTATATGCCTGAAAAAGATAAAGTATATATTTTCGATACAACAATGAGAGATGGTGAACAATCACCAGGGGCCTCTATGAGTGTTGAAGAAAAAATCCAAATATCAAGAGTTTTTGATGAGATGGGAATAGATATTATTGAAGCTGGATTCCCAATATCATCTCCAGGAGATTTTGAAGCTGTGAGCGCAATTAGTAAAAGTGTTAAAAATTCAATTCCTTGTGGCCTAGCAAGAGCTACTAAAAAAGATATTGATGCATGTCATGAATCTTTAAAGTTTGCAAAAAGATTTCGTATTCATACTTTTATTTCAACTAGTCCTGTTCATATGAAGCACAAACTTAATATGACTAATGATCAAGTACTAGGAGCTATAAAAGAGAGTGTCACTTATGCAAGGAAATTTACCAATGATGTAGAATGGTCGTGTGAAGATGGAACAAGAACAGATTTAGACTTTATGTATAAAACTATAGAATTAGCAATTAATTGTGGCGCAACTACAATTAATATTCCAGATACTGTAGGCTATTCTATACCTGAAGAATTTGCAAAAAAAATTGAGTCGATTAAAAATAATGTTCCAAACATTGATAAAGCAATTATCTCAGCCCATTGTCATAATGATCTTGGGTTAGCAGTTGCTAATGCATTATCAGGTTTATCCGCAGGAGTTAGACAAATTGAGTGTACAATTAATGGAATTGGTGAAAGAGCTGGTAATGCAGCACTTGAGGAAATTGTAATGGCAATTAAAACAAGAGATGATTTATTACCTTATGAAACCGGAATAAAAACAGAATTAATTAGCAAAGCCTCAAAAATAGTTTCTAATGCTACTGGTTTTCCAGTTCAATATAATAAAGCAATAGTTGGAAAAAATGCTTTTGCGCATGAGTCTGGCATTCATCAAGATGGAATGCTTAAAAATAGAGAAACTTATGAGATAATGACTCCAGAAAGTGTGGGTGTTAAAAAAACATCTTTAGTTATGGGTAAGCACTCTGGTAGACACGCGTTTAAAGATAAATTGAGCGATCTTGGTTATACTGATGTTACAGATGATGTTGTTCAAGCAGCATTTGGGAAGTTTAAAATACTAGCTGATAAAAAAAAACATATTTATGATGAAGACATTGTTGCTTTAGTCGATGATAGTTTAATTATTGATAACAAGATTAATGCAATTAATCTTAAATCTTTAAAGGTATTTGCTGGAACTGGTGAGCCACAAAGAGCAGAAATGACTTTAGATGTTTTTGGTGATATTAAAGAAACATCGCAAACTGGAGATGGACCAGTAGATGCTATTTTTAAATGTATTAAAGATTTATATCCTCATGATGTAAAATTATCTCTTTATCAGGTTCACGCCGTAACTGAAGGAACTGATGCTCAAGCAACAGTAAGTGTCAAAATTGAGGAAAATGATAGAACAACAGTTGGACAATCTGCTGATACTGATACATTGGTTGCATCAGCTAATGCTTACTTAAATGCTTTAAATAAAATGTTAATTAAGAGAGAAAAAAAATCTTTATATAAAAATATTGAACCAAAAAAATTGAAGGAGAGCATATAATGGGAATGTTTGATAGTATTAAAAAAGTTTGGAGCCAGGATATGGCAATTGATTTAGGAACAGCCAACACTCTTGTTGTCGTAAAAGGTCAAGGAGTAGTATTAAATGAGCCTTCAGTAGTGGCTATAGTTGATCAAGCTGGAAAAAAGCAAGTTTTAGCTGTAGGAGATGAAGCAAAAACTATGCTTGGAAGAACTCCAGGAAATATTCAGGCAATAAGACCTTTAAGAGACGGTGTAATTGCTGACTTTATTGTTACCGAAGAAATGATTAAACATTTTATTAAAAAAGTTCATAAAGGTAGAACTTTTGCAAATCCAAGAATTTTAATTTGTGTTCCGACTGGCTCGACACCAGTTGAGAGAAAAGCTATTCAAGATAGTGCTCTTGCTGCAGGAGCAAGAAGAGTTCAATTGATAGAAGAACCTATCGCTGCTGCCATAGGTGCTAATCTTCCAATCTCTGAAGCCACTGGTTCAATGGTTGTTGATATTGGAGGGGGAACAAGTGAGATAGCTGTCATGTCTTTAGGAGGATTAGTTTATTCAAAATCATTAAGAGTTGCTGGAGATGCAATGGATGGAGCAATGGTTAACTATATGAGAAAAGAGTATAACTTAATGATTGGTGATAGTACTGCTGAAAAAATAAAAAAAGAAATTGGAACGGCCATTCCAACAAACAATAACACCTATGCTGTTAAAGGTAGAGATTTAAGATCGGGTACCCCAAAAGAAGTTAATATAACTGAAGAGGATACTGCAGAAGCATTGAATGATATTTTAAAAGAGATGGTTAATGGCATTAAAGATGCATTAGAGAGTACACCCCCTGAATTATCTGCAGACTTGGTTGATATGGGTTTAACTTTAACTGGAGGTGGTGCTTTATTAAAAAATATAGATAGAAGATTCTCAAAAGAAACTGGTTTACCAGTGCATATAGCAGATGATCCTTTATCTTGTGTTGCAGTTGGAACTGGAAAAGCTCTTGATCAAGAGCAAACATTCTCGACGATGTTGACTGAATATTAAGAAAGATGGCATCAAGTAGAGATGATTTTATAATAGCAATCAGATCTGCTTTTTTAAAAAAAAGTACCCAGCAAAAATTTTCTTTACTTAGTTTAGTGTTTACTTCCATTTTTATAATTGTATTATCTAATCTAGATTTTAAAGCTGTAAGATATCTTAAAATAGGAATTAATGAATTAGTTTACAGATCTTCTTTTGTAGTATCAATTCCAGAAAACTTTATTAAGGATACATTTATAGAAGTAACTGACTACACAACTTTCTTTAATGATTATAAAAAAAAAAGATTAGAATTAAGTAAATTAAAATCAAACTTCGTCTCTAGTGAGATAATTCAAAATGAAAATAGAGAATTAAAAGAGTTAATCAATGACTATGTTTCAACTTCAGATAAAATTTTGGCAAAAATTATTGTCGATCATGAAAGCCCTTTTTTAAAAAGTATAATTATTAACAAAGGTAGTAAAGATAATATCAAAATTGGCACGAACATATACGATCAGTCATATTTAGTAGGTAGGGTAATTGAGGTTAATTTTAAGACCTCAAGAGTATTATTATTATCTGACCTAAATTCTAATGTTCCAGTCACAATTGCCCCTCAAAATATTCAGGCAATAGTTACAGGCACTGGAGATAATTATGGTCAAATTAAATACATTAAGGATGGCCTTTCTAAAGAAATTGATGAAGAAAGTATAATTTATACCTCTGGAACAGGGGCAATTTTTAAAAGTGGAATTCCAATAGGAACACTGGAAATTATAAGAGAAAATTCATCAAATGAATTTAGCGTAGAATTTTATAGTGATTTTTCTCAACTTAAATATGTTTTTGCTGAAATAACAAGTACATCTGAGATTCCAGATCAAAATGTGTCTGAACCTGACAATGAAACTAACAATAGTATAAATGCAAAACTAAAAATTTTAGAAGATGAACTTGAAATTATTGAGGAGACTAATTCTAAATTTTTAGAGGAAAATATAGATTTAAAAAGTGAAATAAATAATCTTAACAATAAGCTATTAATATTAAATAATGAATTATCATCTAAAAATATCACAATTAGTCAGTTTAATATTGATAAAACAGAATTAGAATTTTTAAGACTTAATTTAGAATTTGGGCATAAGTGTCGCAAATCTAATAAACTTTTTCAAAAATCTGTAGGTTTTGAACCTGGGAGTGAGGAATATAAAAAGTGTGTTTTAAACAAGGGAATAATAATTAATGACTAGTTTAAAATCTAAAGGTTTTTTCTCAAAATTTTACTCTTGGTTGCCAATAGTTGTATTATATGTGTCTGTATTAAATGAATTTGATGTTAATTATTTAGACCTTGACTTTTTCTCTTTCAATTTTCCTTTTATTTTAATCTTTTTTTTCACATTAAAAGATTTTAAAAACTTTGATTATCTTTTAGTTTTTTTGGCAGGATTAATTAATGATACTGTTGTGGGTTTACCTCTTGGTTTAAGCAGCTTATCTTTCATGATAATTTGTATAGCAACATCATATTTTCGAAATATTACAATTAGACCCAATCAAGCAAAAGATTGGTTTTATTTTTTATTTGTTATAATTTTAGTTAACTCTTTGAATTACTCAATTTTAACATTATTTTTTTCATATAATTTAATATTATGGGGTTACGTGGTTAATACTTTTTTTACTTTCTTGTTTTATCTTATTTTTCTGACAATATTTAAATTTTATCTAAAAGGTATAAATGATTAATTCATCTAGTGATAATGTAAAAAAACTTAATTCTATAAATAGAAGAATGTTTATTACTGGCTCAGTAAAGTTTTTTATAATGATTGGATTAGTAAGTCGATTATTTTTTTTACAGGTTAAAGAAAATAAAAAATATTTAACTCTTTCAGATAAAAATAGAATAAGAGAATGGAAGTTAGCTCCTGTAAGGGGGGAATTTCATGATTATTTTGGAAATGTTATTGCGGGTAATTTTGAGGCATATCAATTACATATTATTCCAGAACAAGTAGAAGATTTTAGATATGTAATTTATAGAATAAAAGATTTACTAGAGTTGAGTGATAAAGAATTCAAAAGAATAATTAAAAAGAAAAATGAGATTAAGTCATGGGAAACTTTAATTGTATCAGATAATCTAAGTTGGAAAAAATTCTCAAAAATTAACAATCATCTTTATGATCTAAATGGTGTTAAGCCAGTTATTTCTATTTCTAGAAATTATCCTTTTGGATCTAATTTTACACATGTTATTGGATATGTAAGTCAGGCAAATGAGCAAGATATTGAAAATAATGAAGCAATAAAGAAAAATTTTGTACCTGGTCTTAAAATTGGAAAAGTAGGATTAGAAAAATCTTTTGAAAAACAACTTATTGGCTCTAATGATATTGAGAGATATGAAGTAAATGCTTATGGAAGAAGAATCAGTCAGTTAGAATTTCAAAAAGGAGAGAAAGGTAAATCTTTAAGGTTAACAGTAGATACTAAAGTCCAGCAATTATCCAATGAATTACTCAAGGATCAGGCTGGATCTATCTGTGTCATGGATATCTATACTGGAGAGTTAATTGCAATGCATTCTTCTCCTTCATTTGATCCTAACCTATTTGTTTTTGGGATAAGCCAAGATGATTGGCAAATTATTCGTAATGATCCAATGAAACCATTAGTTAATAAAACGTTACAAGGAAATTACTCACCTGGGTCAACTATTAAACCTATTGTTGCATTATCAGCTTTAGAGAATGGAATTATTAATACTAATTTTGCTGTTAATTGTAGGGGTCATAAGCATCCATTAGAACTCTATGGTCAAACTTATCATTGTTGGAAAAAGCAGGGGCATGGATTTATGAATTTAAGAAATGCAATGAAACAATCCTGTGATACCTATTTTTATGAGATAGCTAGAAAACTTGGAGTAGATAGATTAAGTGAAACTGCTAAAAAATTTGGATTAGGAAAAGAAGTTTTTGGAAATCTTTTTAGCATTGAAAAAAAAGGTTTAATTCCAAGCACACAATGGAAGAAAAATGTTTTAGGACAAAGTTGGGTATTGGGGGAAACTGTAATCACTGGAATTGGTCAAGGCTATATTCAAACAACTCCAATTCAATTATGTTTAATGACTGCTCAAATTGCAAATGGAGGCTATAAGATTTATCCTAAAATAGTTATGGATGATGAAAATAAGGTATCTCCAATCGATAAATTTACACCATTGTATAAAAATTCGAAAAATATTAAGATTGTCCAAGATGCAATGTTTGCCTCAACTAATGAAGTAAGAGGAACTTCTTATAGATCTAGAATTAATAATCCAAAATATCAATTTGCAGGAAAAACTGGAACTGCTCAGGTCAAAAAAATTACTGAGAGAGATCGAGAGTTAGATTTAAAAACTTTTCAAATTCCTTATGAAGAAAGAGATCACGCTCTTTATATAGCATATGGTCCATATAAAAACCCACGTTATGCAGTTAGTATTTTAGTTGAGCATGGAGGAAATGGAAGTACTACAGCAGCTCCAATGGCAAAAAAATTATTTAAAACAATTATTGATAGACATCAATTAAGAGAGTCAATTAATAATAAAAAATATTTGGATATATAGATGTATCAACATAATAGATTAACAACAAATAATTTTAATTTTTTTACAAAATTAGCAAATTTTGACTATGTTTTAATGGCATGTATCTTATTGTTGGGTCTTATTAGTCTAGCTACGATGTACTCAACTGATGGAGGAAAAATTTTATTTCATACTAAGAGTCATTTTACTAAGTTGATTGTTTTTACAATTATGATGTTGATATTTTCATTTGTTAACATCAAATTTTGGTTTTCTATTGGTTATTTTTTTTATGTTATAATAATTGGGCTTTTAATTTGGACATATTTATTTGGAATCAAATCTTCAGGATCTCAAAGATGGATAGATTTATATTTTATAAATTTACAGCCCTCTGAATTAATGAAAATATGTATCATTTTATGTCTTGCTAAATATTTTCATAGGATGAAATTAGAAAACGTAAATTCACTTTATGCAATTTTATCATCTTTAATCATTATTCTGTTACCAATGGGTTTAGTAATTGTACAACCTGACTTAGGAACTTCACTTCTAATATCGATTAGTGGACTGGCTGTATTATGGTTTGCTGGAATAAATCATAAATATTTTATTTACACTATGATAGGATTCTTAATTTCTTTACCTTTCATAATCTCTTTTTTAAAACCTTACCAAAAATTAAGAGTATTAACTTTTTTGAATCCAGATAGAGATCCTTTGGGTGCAGGATATCAAATAATTCAATCTAAAATTGCTGTAGGTTCAGGAGGAATCTTTGGAAAAGGTTTTTTAAAAGGCACTCAAAGTTATTTAGAGTTTTTGCCAGAAAAACACACTGATTTTATTTTTACATTATTTTCAGAAGAATTTGGATTTGTTGGTTCAGTAATTCTTCTTTTGATATATGCAATCATTATTTATAGGATAGTTGCAATTGGTGCTCAATCTAGAAGTTATTTTGCAAAATTATTTTGTTACAGTTTTGCAGCATCAATTTTTGTTTACATCACAATTAACATGAGCATGGTACTTGGTTTGCTACCAATTGTTGGATCACCTTTGCCAATTATGTCTTATGGTGGTTCATCAATGTTAGCAACAATGATTGGTTTTGGAATAGTAATGAGTGCCAAAGTTCACAGTCAACAATTAATTGCATAAGTATAATTTGTCACCTAAATTATATTAAGAATTACTATATAAGTTAATTATGAGTAATTCTTTAAAAGTCGGAATAATTGGTGCTGGTATTCAAGGAATATCTAATGCTTTGTTTCTCCAAAAAAAAGGTTTTGAAGTAACAGTTTTTGATAGAGAAGAGCCAGGGAGCCCAGCAGCATCGTATGGAAATGCAGGGCATTTTTCTCCATATGCTTCATTATCTTTAAATAGAACCGATGTATTAGCTGATGTCCCAGCAATGTTAGTGAGTTCTACAGGCCCATTGGCACTTAAATGGAATTATGTTCCAAAAATGATTCCATGGTTTATTAAATTTATATTAAATACATCAAAAAATAAAATGATGCATACAGCCAGAAACATGCATCAAATTTTAGATTTAGCTTTACCAGCATACGATGAATTATTTGAGGAAATAGACTTAGAGGGATTAGTTGAAAATAAAGGAATACTATACATATGGAATGATAAAGATTTAAAAAGCAGAGAATTAGAAATTAAAGTTAGAGAAGAATTAGGTGTTAAGCAACAACTTGTAAATAAAGATGAAATTCATGATTTAGAACCTAATATAAAACCATTTTATCATGCTGGCGTTTACTATCCATATGCAAGACACGCAAGAAACCCAAAAAAGATTTTATTAAAACTTTTTGAACTTTTTTTAAAAAAAGGTGGAAAATTTAATAAAATGAATATTCAAGATATAAGTTTTGATGAAGAGAATCCTGTAATTGTGACTGATAACAACAGATATACTTTTGATAAAGCAGTCATTGCTTGTGGAGCATTTTCTAAAAAATTAACAGATAAATTAGATGAAAAAATTCCTTTAGATACTGAAAGGGGATACCATGTACATTTTAAAGATTGTGATCATCTGTTAAGTAGACCAGTTATATTTTCTAATCGAGGCTTTGGGATCACCCCAATGGAGCAAGGATTGAGAGTTGTTGGAACAGTTGAGTTTGGTGGATTAGATAATCCTCTTTCAAAATCAAGAATAAAAAATTTAATTGATAATGCCAAATACATGTTAGGGGATTTACCGGATCATGAAGATGAGTGGTTAGGATTTAGACCAACTTTACCAGACTTTTTACCAGTTATGGGACCATCAAAAAATCATAAAAATGTTTTTTATTGTTTTGGACATCATCATTTAGGATGGACATTAGGTCCAATTTCTGGAAAGATTGTTTCTGGAATGATAGCTAAAGAAAATACCAATTTAAATTTAGACCCTTATAGCTCAGCAAGATTTAATTAATTCATGCAAAATACCAAAGCATATGTAATGCTGGTATGTGCTACATTATTCTGGGCAGGTAACTTTACATTAGGAAAGTTTGCTTATTTAGAAAATATACCTCCAAACTCACTTGCATTTTTAAGGTGGTGCCTAGTATGGATAATTTTACTTCCATTCACTTATAAAGAGATATTAAAATTAAAAAATGAAATTAAAAGAAACGTATCATTATTTCTTATTTTAGGCTCTACCAGTGTGTGCATATTCACTTCACTTACTTATAATGCTTTAAATCATACTCAAGTGATCAATGCATCACTTTTTAATACCGCAATACCTGTAACAATAATTTTAGTTTGCTTTCTGTTAAAAATCGAAAAAACAAATATTTTTCAAATATCTGGATTACTAATTTCTGTCTTAGGAATTTTAGCTATTATTACTAGACTTGATCTTAATATTTTACTTACCTTAAATTTTAATAGGGGAGATCTATTTATGATTGGAGCAATAATTGCATGGGGAATATATTCTGCGTATTTAAGAAAAAGAACCTTTGAAGTATCTTTACTTACTCTGGTTCACATAATTTGTACATTTGGATTATTTTTTCTTCTGCCACTTTTTATTTTAGATATAACTAAGGGAAAAGTTATTGAGATAAGTGAAAATCTTTTTTATATTTTAATCTATGTTGCAATATTTCCAAGTATCGGGTCTTATTATTGCTGGGCTGGGGCAGTTTCTATCATTGGGGCAAATAGAGCCGGCATATTCTTATCTCTAATTCCATTATTCAGCACAATAATGGCAATATTCTTTTATAATGAACAATTTCAATTTTTTCACTTGATTGGAGCAATTTTAATTATATTAGGTTTATTCTTATCAAATAAGGAAATAAAAAATGCTTAAAGTTGCAATTTTAGATGATTATCAAAATGTTTCTCAACAATTTATTGATTTAGAAAAATTATCAGGGAAATATGAAATTAAAATTTTCAGTGAACCATTTGTTGATGAAGCGGATGTAATTGAACAATTATCAGATTTTGAAGCGTTATTGGTAATGCGAGAAAGAACTCCAATTACCAAAAAAATTATTGAAAATTTAACTAAATTAAAATTTATTATTACAAGTGGATTAAGAAATAAATCTATTGATCTTGAGGCCACCAAAAAAAGAAAAATTATAGTTTGTGGAACAGAAACGAATACTAATCCGACTCCCGAATTGACATGGGGTTTAATACTTGGATTAGCTAGAAATTTTAAGGAGGAAATTGATAATATGTATCAAGGATACTGGCAGACAACAGTAGGGGTGGAGCTTAAAGGAAAAATTTTGGGTTTAATTGGTCTAGGTAAAGTTGGATTACAAGTAGCTAAAATTGGAAAAGCTTTTGGTATGCAGGTCATGGCTTGGAGTGAAAATTTAAACTTAGATACCTGTAAGGAGCTAGATGTTCTGCCGTGTAGTAAAGAAGATTTAATAAAGAATTCAGACTTTTTATCAATTCATGTTCAAGGTGGAGAGAGATACAAAGATTGCATTACTTTAAAAGAGATGGATAAAATGAAAAAAACCTCTTTCTTAATAAATACCTCAAGAGGTCCAATTATAAATGAAGATGATTTAATTATAGCTTTATCAACTAATGAAATTGCAGGAGCTGGAATTGATGTTTACGATAAAGAACCTTTACCTGAAAATAATAAATTGAGATTTTTACCAAATGCTTTGCTTACCCCACACATTGGCTATGTGACAGCTGAAAATTACACTACTTATTATAATCAAATGATTGAGTCTTTAGAGTCTTGTGTAAATGGAAAACCTATTCGTATTATAGAATAAAAATGGATTTGCCAGTTATTAATCATGAAGACTATTTTGCCAAAATTGGTGATGATCATAAGTTTCCTATTAACAAATTTAGTCAACTTGCAAAATATCTAATAGATCAAAAGATAGTAAAAGAATTTCACAAACCTTATCCATGTTCTGATGAGACCTTAAAAAGGGCCCATTCGGAAAAATATATTAATGATATTAAGAATAAAACTTTAGATAAAAATGGAGTAAAAAAAATTGGTTTCCCTTTAGTCGATAGTGTTGTTCGAAGATCCTTAGTGGCAACTGGGGGAACTGTTTTAGCATCAAAGCTTGCAATTAATTATGGCCTTGCTTGCAATACTGCTGGAGGTAGTCACCATGCAAATTTTGAGGGTGGTGCTGGTTATTGTGTTTTTAATGATGTAGCAGTAGCTGCATATTATCTACTTGATAGAGGACTAGCAGGTAGAATTTTAATTGTTGATTTAGATGTTCATCAAGGAAATGGAAATTCAGATATATTTAAAGATAATACAAATGTATTTACTTTTAGCATGCATTCAAAATCAAACTATCCTGCTAAAAAATCAATAAGTGATCTTGATGTTGAGCTTGAGGATAATTTAGAGGACAAACAATACCTTAAAACTCTCAAGTTTTATTTAAATGAGCTTAATGAAGAAAATTTTGATTATGTTTTTTATATAGCTGGTGTTGATATTCATCATAACGACCGTTTAGGAAAATTAAAAATTTCTGATGAAGGAATTAAAGAAAGAGATGAACTTGTTACAGAAAACTTTTTTTCAAAGGGTATTCCTCTTTGTGGTGTTTTAGGTGGCGGTTATAACAAAAACTTTGACAAATTAGTCGAATTGCACTCATTTTTACATCAATCTTGTGCTAAATTATTATAATTTTATGGTCAAAAAAAAACCCCAATCTAACTGCAGAACAAAAATTAGTTATGTTCGAGGATGGAACTGAACCACCTGGTACTAGTGAATTAAACAATGAAAAACGAGAAGGAAGTTATCATTGTGCAAATTGTGGAATAAAATTATTTAATTCAAATAGTAAATATGAAAGTGGTTCTGGTTGGCCTTCTTTTTTCGAATCTTTACCTGAAGTTTTTGAAACGAAAACCGATCATTTAATAGGATATGCAAGAACAGAGTATCATTGTAAAAATTGTGGTGGTCACCACGGTCACATTTTTGAAGATGGACCACAACCTACAGGAAAAAGATATTGTAATAATGGTATTTGTTTAGTTTTTAAAGTTAAATAACTTTATTTTAATAAATCTTGCAGCTTATTTTCTTTTTCTAAAGCTCTGACTTCATCGTAGCCACCAATGTGTTCTTCATTAAAAAAAATCTGAGGAATTGTTTTTTTCCCATTAGCTTTTTTAATCATTTCATCCATAGCACCATCTACTTTTCCAATATCAATTTCATTATAAGTAGCATTGTTTCTAGTTAATAATCTTTTAGCTGCATCACAATAATTACAAAATGGACCTGTATAAATTGTTATTTTTTTCATTGTTTAAAGATAGTCACCTTTTTTTATTTTACTAGTAATTTGTTTTCTAGAGTATTCGAACTTTTTTTTGTGCTTTATACTTTTTTGATTTACTCTTTTTCTCCATAATCTAAATGATGATGGTTTGAGAGATCGTCTCATTATTTTAATTACATCAGATTCTTTGTAACCAGTTTTTTTTTCAATTTCCTCAAAAGTGATTCTATCTGCCCAAGCAGCCCAGATGACCCAATCTGGACTTTCAACATTTGGCTCAGGATTTTTGACTCGGGTAATTGGGGTGTGACCTTTTTTTTTCATAAATTCCTTATATTTTAAAAAAATCGATAATGCATTTTTTTTCAGATCTGATATATTATTATAGATAGTCCTTCTTAGCCATCTTTAGCTCCCGGTTTTTAAGGGCTATCTTTTTTTAAATGCTCCCCTTAGATTATTTTCTTTTTTTACAGATTATAATTTTTCTTTTTATCACACCTGGTACTCCTAGAATTGTTATTATCTCATATTCGATGAATTACGGAATTCAAAAATGTATTTGGACTGCATTAGGAGATATTACCGCAAACTTAATTCAAGCTACTTTAGTTATATTTGTTTTGGGTAGTTTTTTTTCAGATAACCCAAGTTTTTTAAGTATATTAAAATGGATAGGTGTAATTTATTTACTTTATTTAGCTTATGATGTTTATAAAACAGCACCAAAGAATATTAATTCAGATGTAATTTCTTCAAAAAGTTTTTTTTCTTTTTTTAAAGATGGTTTTTTAGTTGCTGGTACAAGTCCAAAGGCTTGGTTGTTCTTTCCATTAATATTCCCACAGTTTATAAACTTTAATTCCAATTATGTTGTTCAGTTTTTTATTTTAATAACAACTTATGTAGTTTTAGATTTTTTATCTTTGATTGGTTACGCTTTACTCGCACAAAAACTTATTACTTGGATAAAAACAAATCCAAAAACAATTAATACAATCTCAGCGAGTGTTTTAGTTCTAATTGCGCTAATAATTATTATTTCACAACAATATTAAAAAAACTTAATGCACCTTTTGTCTCTTGCAAAACAGCTGTTTTCTTTATTTAATTGGGTATTAATTAATTAATTAACAAGGGAAATAAAATGAAAATAAATAAAATAATCTTAAGTTTTATTTCTGCAATAGCATTATTATTATCTACTTCAGTAACATCTTTTGCAAAAGTTGTTGGTGATAAGATAGTTTTAGGTTCTGCTATTTCATTAACTGGAAAATATTCCTCAAATGGTGTTCACACTCAAAACGGTTATAATATGGCCGTTGACAGAATCAACAGCATGGGTGGAGTTAAAGTTGGTGGAAAAACTTATAAGTTTGAAATCATTTATTATGATGACGAGTCAAACCCAAAAAGAGCAGCACAACTTGCAGAAAGATTAATCTCACAAGATGGTGTTGAGTTTATGCTTGGTCCATACAGTTCTGGATTAACAAAAGCAATCGCCCCAGTAACAGAAAAATATGGTGTACCAATGGTAGAAGCTAATGGTGCATCTAGATCATTATTTACAAAGGGATATAAATATTTATTTGCAGTGCTTGCACCAGCAAACTTATATCTAGATGTAGCGATTGATTTAGCTGTTGAAAAGAACGGTGGAAAACCTGTAAAAATAGCACAAGCTTTTGAACAAGATGCTTTCTCACAAGATGTGAGATTAGGTATTTTAGAAGCTGCTGAAAGAACAGGTTCAAAAATCATTATTGATGACAAGTTACCAAAAGAATTAAATGATATGGCTGCAACTTTAGCTAAAGTTAAAGCTGTAAAACCAGATGTTCTTGTAGTTTCAGGTCATACAAAAGGTGCATTAACTGCAATCAGACAAATAGCTGAGATGAAAGTTGATGTTCCAATGTTAGCAATGACACACTGTGATGCTGCGAAATTATCAAAGCAACATGGTAAAAACTCTGAGTATGCATTATGTGCATCTCAATGGCATAAAACTCTTTCTTACAAAGATAAGTTCTTTGGAAATGGAATGAAATATGCTGCTGACTTTGAAAAAGAGTTCAAATATGACCCGCCATATCAAGCGGCTGAGTCATCTGCAGCTTTATTAGTTTTTAAAGATGCATTTGAAAGGGCAAATTCTTTTGATAAGAAAAAAGTAAGAGATGCTCTAGCAGCTACTAATATGCAAACTTTTTATGGAAACATAAAATTTGCAGCTGGTGGTCAAAATGTTGACAAGCCAATGGTATTATTCCAAGTTATGTGTAATGCTGATGGAAGTAAGTGTGAAAATAAAGTTGTAGCTCCAACTAAATGGGCTTCAGCTAAATTGATCCACCCAATTCCAAGCTGGTCAGAAAGATAATATCTAATATTTGAAATGCCCCCTAGTTCTAGGGGGCATTTTTTTATAACAGTATCTGAATTATGGATTTTTTAATATTCCAAGTTCCAATGTTAACTCTACAAGCAACGCTTGATGGAATTCTATTAGGAATATTATTTGCATTAATTGCTTACGGTATGGCTCTTCAATGGGGAGTAATGAATATTATCAATATTGCTCAAGGAGATTTAGTTATTTTAGGTGGATACATTGCTTACTTTATGTACCTGTGGGGAATTCATCCTGCATGGGGAGTGATTGTTTCACCATTTATAATGTATTTTGTTGGAGTAGGAATTTATAAATTGGTTATTAATAAAGTAGTGGATAGAGATCTATTTATCTCAATTCTAGCAACATTTGGAATAAGTATTTTATTTATGCAATTAATGAACTTTGCATTTGGTGCTGATGTTGTTCTTGCAAACTCTGGCTATGGAACAACAATGTTATTTGATAACTCTGTAACATTGCCAAATTCTAAAATATTTTCAGCATTCATTAGTATTGTTTTTGCAATAGGTTTAGTTGTTTATATGAAAAAATCTAAACTTGGCAGAGCAATTAGAGCTACAGCTCAAAATGCCCGTGCAGCAAAGATTTTAGGTGTTGATACAGAAAAAGTTTATGCTGCTACATTTGGTATTAATGCTGCTTTATGCGGTGTTGCTGGAGCTTTAATATCAATTACTTTTACAATTCACCCTTATATGGGATTACCTTATACAATTAGATCCTTTATGATTGTGATTGTTGCTGGATTAGGAAATCTTCCTGGTGTAGCAATGTCAGGAATGGGACTAGGAGTTTTTGAAGAATTTGCTGATTATATTTTAGGTACAGAATTTAGAATTGGTTCTGTATTTTTATTACTAGTTTTGATTTTAGTTTATAGAAGATTTAAATTATCAAGAAAAAGAGAGTATTTAAAATAATGAATAAGAATATTATTTTATATGCAGCATTGTTAATTTTTGGATTAGCTGCGCCATTTATATTTCCAGCTTTTAAAGTTCAACTATCAATACTATGTGTTTTAATTGTTTTAGCTCTTACTTGGAATATTCAAGGTGGGGAAATGGGTTATAACACCTTTGGAAATATACTATTTTATGGACTTGGAATGTACCTTTGTGCATCAGTTCAAGTAGGAATGTTTTTTCCACTAGCTGAATGGACTGAAAGTGGTGGGGAGAAAACATTTGTACATACTCCAACTCAATTTTTTCAAGGAATGGCTATGGGTCTTGTTTTTGCGGCAGTAATCCCAACAATTGTTGCTGGATTAATTGGTTACTCAATTTTAGGATTAAGAGGCCATTACTTTGCAATTTGCACTTTAGGTTTAGGAGTTGCAGCTGGTGAGATTTCAGGTGGTATAGAAATTATAGGAGCTGGACAAGGTTTTACAACTCCACCTTTCCCAGATGTAGGAAGCTTAGAAGCAAGAGGTGAATTCTTTTACTTCTTAAGTTTCATGGCAGTTGTTTTGACTTTTATTACAGTCAAATCAATTTATTCAACAAGATTTAAATTAATACTAAATGCGATAAGAGACAATGAAGACAAAGCTGAGGCAATGGGAATTCAAACAATGAAATATAAAATAATTGGTTGGATGATATCTGCTTTCTTTTGTGGATTAGCTGGAGGAATTATGGGTGGTCTAGTTGGTTATATAGACTCAACTGATGTTGCATTTGATGGAAGAGAGATGGGAGTGTTTATGGTCTTGATGGCCATCTTAGGTGGAAAAGGAACTTTATGGGGACCTGTTATTGGAGCGACTGTATTTCATATTTTCAAAGAAGGTTTTTGGACATTCTTCTTAGGCTGGCAATACGTTGCACTAGGAGTTCTTATAGTTGTAATTGTAATTTATTTCCCGGAAGGAATAATGGGATGGTTAAGAGAGAAATACCCAGAGAGATTTGGGGAAGTAGTTGATGAAGCAGATCGAAAAGCACAGGTAGAATTAAAATGAGTATTTTAGAAGTTAGTAATGTCAGTAAATCATTTGGTGGTGTAAAGGCCAATGTTGACATTTCAATGAAAGTTGAGAAAGGAAAAATTGTTGGTCTAATAGGACCAAATGGTTCTGGTAAAACAACTCTATTTAATTCAATTGTTGGTACTTATCCAATCGATAATGGATCAATAAAATTTAATGAGAAAGAAGTATCAGAATTACCCGTTCCAGTAATAGCAAAACTTGGTTTATTAAGAACATTTCAACAAACTAGAATTTATGGCAAATTAAATTGTGTAGAGAATATGCTAATTAGTCATAAAGGAAGTGATGCAAGCTTATTCACAATTTTTTCAAAAATACCAAAAGACTTAACAGAAAAAGCAGAAAATTTATTAAATTTTGTTGGATTATATCAAAAACGAAACTTAAGGGCTGGCGATTTATCTTTTGGACAACAAAAATTGCTAGAATTAGCAATGGCACTTATGAATGAGCCTGAGATGTTACTATTAGATGAACCAACTGCTGGTATCAATCCTACTTTAATAAATGGAATTATAGATAGATTAATTAAAGTTAATCAAGATTTTGGTATTACACTTTTAGTTATCGAACATAATATGAAAGTAATTATGCAGTTAGCTGAAGATATTTTTTGTTTAGCACACGGCAAGATGCTTGCAAATGGATCACCAGATGAAATTAAGAATGATAAGCGTGTTATTGATGCTTATTTGGGAGCACAATAGTGTCAAATCAATATGAAGTTTTGGGTAAAGCTCCTGTTGCTGAAGATTTAAAGACTCTATCTCCTAATGATGTTCATTTAACAATAAAGAATCTCAATGCTGGTTATGGTAAAATGGAAATACTTCATAATTTTGAACTTTTTGTAAGTAAAGCACAATCACTTTGTTTAATAGGTCCTAACGGAGCGGGAAAATCCACAATACTCCATTCAATTTATGGATTTACAAATATTTTTTCTGGAAAAATAGAAATAGACGGAAAAGAAATTACAAATCTTTCTCCTGCTGAAAAACTTAAATCAGTTGGAATAGCCTATATTCTTCAGGATAACTCAGTTTTTCCAGATATGACAGTAGAAGAAAATTTATTAATGGGTGGGTTTATTAAAGATAAAACAGAGGAGTCTTATGAAGAAGCAGAAAAAATTCTTCAAAAATATGAAAGACTAGGAAATAGAAGATATCAACCAGCAAAAGTATTATCTGGTGGAGAAAGAAGATTGTTAGAAATTTCTCGAGCATTAGTGATGAAGCCATCAGTTTTATTAGTTGATGAACCATCAATTGGGTTAGAGCCCAGATATATAGACATGGTATTTGAAATTTTGAGAGATCTCCAACAGAATGAAAAAAAAACTATCATTCTTGTAGAACAGAATGCTAAAAAAGGTCTTGAGTTTGCAGATATTGGTTATGTTTTGGTCTCTGGACAAACTGCAATAGCTGGTAAAGGAGACGATCTTTTAAATAATCCTGATGTCGGTCGCTTATTTTTAGGCGGTTAATGATTAAAAAAGAATTATTTTTTAGAGGATTTAAATCAATTTTAAAACCTGATAGTCCTGCAATAGCACTAGGATGTTGTTTTATCGCTATTGGTGCGCTTCTTAAAAATATAGGTTTTAATATCCAGGAAAGCATTTTTTCTACAATGTTAATTTATGCTTTGCCAGGCTCACTAGTTATGGCAGAGTCAATTTTAGTCGGTGCTTCATTAATAAGTATTTTTATTGCAGTTTGGTTTGTTAATGCAAGACTTTATCCAATGGCAGTTTCTTTATTCCCATTGATGATGGACGAAAAGCAACCAAAATGGAAATATTATTTATCTTGTCATTTCATTGCAGTCTCAGCTTGGTTAATTATGAAAAGTAACTATGAGACGATTGAAAAAAAAGATCGAGTTGATTTCTGGATAGGCATAGGTTCTGCAACATGGAGTGTTGCAGTTGTATCAACAATTCTTGGTTTTTATTTATCTGATTATCTAAATAAAGATATGTTAATGGGTTTAGCTATTTTGAATCCAATCTATTTTACATGTATGTTGGTAGGAGCGATGAAAACAATTCAAGTTAGTTTATCAGTTATACTTGGAGGATTATTAGGTCCATTTTTTTATTTTTTTTCACCAGAATGGTCAATTTTACTCGGAGGATTAATTGCAGGATCAATATCTTATTTGATTGGAGAAAAAAATGTCAATTAATATTCTATTATCAATAATTGTAACTTCATTGGCAACTTATATATCACGATTTTTAGGAGTTTTGTCATCAGTTAAAATTAAAGAAACTTCAAAAATATTTCGATGGTTCAATTGTTTAGCTTACGCAACACTAGCGGCACTTATTGCACGAACTATAATATTTCCTGTTGGGGCGCTATCTGACGCAAGTTATTTAAGTAGAATTTTAGTTGTCATGTTGAGTTTAGGGATTTTTTTTGTCACAAAAAAAAACTTTGTTTACCCTACGGTATTTTCAGCAGTGGCAATGAGCTTAATTAATAATTATTTTTAAGACTTTAAAAACTTGTTATAATTGGATAAATTATCCTAATTATGAATGACATACCAGGATTTGAAATTTCACCAAATAAAAATTCCCCTAGAATAATTGATGTTAAGATTAAAAACCAAACTATTGAAAAATTAATTTTCCCTTTTAAAAAATTTGATCTAACAGCAATTGAATACAAACCATTCACGAGATTTACAATTGCAAAAAGTTTGGACGACTTAACTCAAAATAAACTTAGTATTTTATTAAATAAAATTATCAGAGATAGAAAATTAGGGTGTTTTATAATTGGTCCAGAAGATAAAAATTCTAATATTGATGATATCTTTTTGGTTAAGTTGTCCACTGCGATATCTCATTTAATTGGTAACCCCAATCATGACTCTATGGCAGGAAAGTACTATGCAAGATTTCATGTAAAACATGTAGACAAGAGTGACTCATATTTAAGGAAAGCTTATACCAACATGGATCTTCATACTGATGGAACATATGTGAAGGAAGTAACCGATTGGCTTTTGATGACAAAGATTGAAGAAAAAAATGTCGAAGGTGGTGAAACAGCAATGCTACACTTAGATGATTGGGAATACTGTGAAGAATTGTTTAACGATCCAGTGGGTAAAGAAAATTTTGTTTGGTCTTCACCAAAAAGTAAAAATATAGATTATAAGGTTGAGCATCCAGTATTTTCAAAAGATGAAAATGGAAAAGCTCAAATTTCATATATTGATCAATTTCCTGAACCAAGAAATATGTCCCAAGGAAATTTTTTGCAAAAACTATCTGATTGTTTAGAAGAGAGTAAAAATAAAGTCATAACAAAATTACCAGTTGGCTCAGCCATCGTGGCAAACAATTATTTTTGGTTACATGGCAGACGTCCATTCAAAGAAAACAAAGATTTAAGCAGAGAACTCTTGAGAATTAGGGGTTCATTTTTCCAAAATTAAACTATCATCCCTAAAATAAGAAATTTATAAATTTATGAAATTAGGATTTATTGGAACAGGAAAAATAGCTTCCTCAGTTATTTTAGGAGTATGTAGATCTAAGATAAAGTTTAGACAAATAATAGTATCTCCAAGAAATAAGAGAATAGCAAATAATTTAAAGAAAAAATTTAAAAAAGTAAGTATTGCAAAAAACAATCAAGATGTAATTAACAAATCAAATTGGATATTTTTATCTGTTACTCCAAAAGTAGGAGATAAAATTATTAAAGACTTAAAATTTAAATCTAATCAAACAATTATAAGTTTTATTTCAACCATAAATCTTTCTGAACTTAAAAAAATGATCAAAGTAAAATCTAAAATTGTTAGAGCAATACCATTGCCTCCAATTTCTATCAAAAAGGGCCCAGTTCCTATTTGTCCACCTAATAGACAAGTTAAAAGTTTTTTTGATAAAATTGGATCTACCATAGAAATTAAAAATGAAAAACTGTCTATTAATTTTTGGTCGACATCTGGGATGATGGCATCTTATTATGAAATGTTAAGAGTAATGAGTAATTGGCTTGTAAAAAAAGGCATAAAGAAACAAGATGCTCAAAAATATATAACTTCATTATTTTTAGCTTTATCAGAGGATGCAGTTGTAAATTCTAATAAGAATTTAAAACATTTAGTGAAAGAGTCTCAAACACCGAAAGGACTTAACCAACAAGGTCTTAATACGATGTTAAAAAAAGGTGTTTATAAATCTGTTGTTTATACTTTAAACAGTATTCACAAAAGATTGAATAAATAATTAATGTCTCAAATTATTTTAGAAATTAATAATCTTTCAAAATTTTTTGGGGGATTGGCTGCTGTATCGGACTGTTCATTAAAAGTAAAAAAGGGAACTATCACAGGGATTATAGGTCCGAATGGATCTGGTAAAACAACTTTATTTAATTTAATAGCTGGAAATTTAAAATCATCTAAAGGAAATGTTAAATTTAATAATGAAGATATTACTGATACTCCATCATATGAATTATTCTCTAGAGGTTTATTGAGAACTTTTCAAATTGCACATGAATTTACGAATTTATCTGTTTTAGAAAATTTAATGATGGTACCTGGAAATCAATCTGGTGAAAAATTAACGAATGTTTTGTTAAAGCCTTCTTTTGTTGCAAAAGAAGAAAATTTAATTAAAGAAAAAGCAAAAGAAGTAGTAGAATTTTTAAATTTAAGTCACCTTTCAAATGAACTTGCTGGAAATCTATCTGGAGGTCAAAAAAAACTTTTAGAGCTTGGCAGAACAATGATGGTTGATGCAAAATTAGTATTATTAGACGAGGTTGGTGCTGGAGTTAATAGAACATTGCTTAAAGATTTAGGCACTGCAATTCAAAAATTAAATCAAGAAAAAGGTTATACTTTTTGTATGATTGAACATGATATGGATTTTATAGGGAGACTTTGCGATCCAGTTATTGTTATGGCTGAAGGTTCAGTTTTATTCGAGGGTACTGTAGAAAATGCAAAAAAAGATCAAAAGGTTATAGAGAGCTATTTAGGCAGAGGATCAAAATTAAAGGATAAAAACTGATGGCTTTCTTTGAGGGAAATAAAATGACTGGTGGTTATGGAAATGGTCCTGATATTATTCATTCATGCACTGTTACCGTTGATAGGGGAGAAATTGTATCTATTCTTGGACCCAACGGTGCAGGAAAATCTACAGCCATGAAGGCTATGTTAGGACTTCTTAATTTAAAGTCAGGTACAATAACTATAGATGGAAAAGATATTTCAAATTTGTCACCACAAGATCGAGTGAAACAAGGAATTTCATTTGTACCTCAGACTAAAAATGTATTTGCAGGTATGACTGTTGAGGAAAATTTGGAGATGGGTGCATTTTTATTAGATAAAAATTTAAAAAAATTAATAGATGATATTTTTGATTTATTTCCGATTTTACAAGAAAAAAGAAATCAATTAGTTGGAGAATTATCAGGAGGACAAAGGCAACAAGTTGCTTTAGGAAGGGCATTGATGATTAAGCCTTCAGTATTAATGTTAGATGAACCTACAGCTGGAGTTTCTCCGATAGTAATGGATGAGTTATTTGATCATATAATAAAAGTAAAAAAAACTAATGTTGCCATACTTATGGTCGAACAAAATGCCAAACAAGCATTAAACATTTCTGATAGAGGATACGTGTTAGTAACAGGAGAGAATCGTTATTCTGGCACAGGAAAGGAATTGTTGAATGACTCAAGAGTAAGAAGCTCATTCTTAGGTGGTTAAATGGATTTTATAAACGCAATTATTCTTTTACTAAACTATATATTTGTCCCAGCTTTAACTTATGGTTCACAGTTAGCACTAGGCGCAATATTCGTGACATTGATTTATGGTATTTTAAGATTTGCCAATTTTGCTACCGGGGACATGATGTCATTTGGAACTATGGCGGCAATTTTGTTTACTTGGTATTTTCAATCCTTGGGTGTTTCGTTGGGTGTTTTGCCAACAGCACTTATAGCTATTCCATTTGCAATCATTTTTATGATTTTTTATATGCTGTTGACTGATAAATTTGTTTTCAAATACTATAGAAATCAAAAAAGCCCACCTGTTCAACTTGCTATGGTTAGTATAGGTGTGATGTTTGTTACTCAAGCAGTAGTAAGAATTATTATAGGGCCTTCAGATAGAAGATTTTTCGATGGCGAGAAATTCATAATTAAAGCAGGTGAATTTAAAGAAATTACAGGGTTAAATGAAGGTCTTGCAATTAAATCAACTCAAATATTAACTATACTGGTAACTTTAATTTTAGTTTCAACACTTTTTTGGTTTTTGAATAAAACTAAGACTGGAAAAAGTATGAAAGCTTATTCGGATAATGAAGATCTTGCTTTACTCTCAGGCATAGATCCAAAAAAAATAGTTATGATTACTTGGATAATTGCTGGAATATTGGCAACTATTGGTGGAACTCTTTATGGTTTAGACAAAAGCTTTAAACCATTCACATACTTTAACAATATGCTACCCATATTTGCGGCAGCGATAGTTGGGGGAATTGGTAATCCTTTTGGAGCGTTTCTAGGGGGATATGTAATTGCTTTTTCTGAAATACTTTTGACATATGCATATAAGAAATTTTTTATTTATGTTTTACCAGAAAGTATGGAGCCTGATGGTTTAGTTCAATTACTTTCAACTGATTACAAATTTGCAGTTTCTTTTTCAATATTAGTAATTGTGTTGTTATACCGACCGTCTGGAATATTTAAAGGCAAGGTGCTATGAGAAAAAACTTAAATGTAATTGCTGCTTACAGTATTATGATGGGATTAATCATACTTGTTGGAATATTTCAGTCATGGAATATTGCTTTATCAATATTTAATCTTTGTTTAATCTCAGCTGTCATGACGATGGGAGCTAATATCCAATGGGGTTATGCTGGTCTAATTAATTTTGGAATAATGGGTTATACAGCTTTAGGCGGTTTAGCAGCAGTTTTAATTTCAGTTAATCCAGTTCAGGAAGCTTGGAGTGCAGGAGGTTCTAATATTTTATTTAGTCTATTCTTAATTATAGGAATGGTATTAGCTGTTAGATATGTTTTAAAAAAATATGATAAATCTAAACTTAGAACTTATATAATTGCCACAATTATCATTTCAGGAATTATTTTAGTTAGATTTGTTTCTGAGCCAGGTATTGAAGCAATAGAAGAAGTAAATCCTGCTAAAACAGGTTTTCTTGGTGGCTTTGGATTACCAATTATTTTTTCATGGATAGTAGGGGCAGTATTTGCAGGTGGTTTAGCCTTTATTATTGGTAAAGTAGCTTTAGGCCTAAGAGCTGATTACTTAGCAATAGCAACTCTACTTATTTCAGAAATCGTAATAGCAATTATTAAACATGAAGACTGGTTAACAAGAGGTGTTAAAAACGTAATAGGTCTGAAGCGCCCAGCGCCATATGAAGTAGATCTTCAGCAAACAGATTGGTTCATAAATTTAGTAGAAAAATTTAATTTTAGTAAATTAAATTTGATACAAGATTTTTCAGAAAGACAAATTGCACTTAACCAGTTGGTAATCGAAGGTTCTTCAATTTTTGTAAAACTTTGTTATTCAGGATTATTTTTAGTTGTAGTAATTATTCTTTTAATATTAACCCAAAAAGCTCTTTATTCTCCATGGGGACGAATGATGAGAGCTATAAGAGATAATGAAGAGGCAGCAAATGCAATGGGTAAAAATGTAGTTAAGCAACATTTACTAATATTTGTTTTAGGCTCAGCTATAGTTGGAATTGCCGGAGCAATGTTAGTAACGCAAGATGGACTTTTTACACCAGGTAGCTACCGGCCAATGAGATATACATTTTTAATTTGGGTAATGGTAATTGTTGGAGGGAGTGGAAATAATTTTGGTGCAATTTTAGGTGGTTTTGCAGTTTGGTTTTTGTGGATTGAAGCAGCACCAATTGCACTCTTTGTAATTAATATAACTACATCCGGATTAGCTGATAACCACTTTTTAAAACAACATTTAATTGAAAGTGTGCCTTACTTTAGGTTTTTAATAATGGGAATAGGCCTATTATTAATTATGAGGTATAGACCTAAAGGTATACTTCCAGAAAAAATAGAAATAAAATAAAAGTATGAAATATATTATAACAGGGGCCGCAATAGCTTGGGCTTTATATATGGCTGATAAATATTTATTTTTTTAAAAAAACCCCCAACGAATTAATGCTGGGGGTTTATATTTTAAGATCCAATTATCTTTGTTTTTTAGTTTTGAATTTTCCGCCTTTGATTTCTTGTTCTAAGAAAGAACCTTCAGCCTCACCGACGCTAGTAAAAGTAACTCCAGTTGCACCCTCGTAGTCAACTTTTTTACCTTTTGCTAGTAAATCTAAACCTTTTTTTAGTTCACCTGGATAAATTTTTGTTCCAGGACCATTAGCAACATCCATCACATTTTTTGCAATTGATGCTCGATCAGCTGATCCACCTGCTTGCATTGCTAAAATGATTAAAGCAGCAGCATCATAAGACTCACCAGTGTAAGGACCTGAGCTATCGATACCAGCAGCTTTTGCTACATCACCGAATACACTTGCACCTTTACCAGTTGAACCTGGCATAGAACCAAAAGATTTTTTCAAGTCTTTTCCAAATACATCAACTAATGACTGACCGATCATACCATCAGATAAAATGAATTTATCAAACGCACCAGAGTCTAGGGAGGCTTGAATAATTCCTTTACCACCTTGGTCTAAATAACCAATTACCGCTACTGCATCACCACCTGCTGAAGCAAGAGTTGCTACTTCAGAGGAGTAATCTGCTTTACCATCTTCATGAGCAGTTACAGTAGTTACTTTGATACCATGAGCTTCAACAGCTGCTTTGTAAACATCTGCTAAACCTTTTCCATAGTCATTGTTAGTATAAGTGATTGCAACACTTTTAACTTTTCTATCTTTAGTAATATCAGCTAAAATTTGACCACCCCTAGCATCAGACGGAGCAGTTCTAAAGAAATACCCTTTGTCATCTAAAGTAGTTAATCCTGGTGATGTAGCTGATGGTGAAATCATTACTACACCGTTTGGTACAGCAACATTTGAAGCTATTGCTCCAGTTACACCTGAACAGTCTGCGCCCATAATAGCCGCTACACCTTGCGCAATAACACCTTCAGCTGCTGCGGTTGCCGCTGCTGAGTCTACACAAGTAGAATCTGCTCTTATTACTGAAACAGTTTCCCCACCTAATAGCGATCCTGAGTCAGAAGCTTCTTTGAAAGCAAGCTCAGCGGAGGCAGCCATTGCTGGTGTTAGAGATTCAATAGGACCAGTAAATCCCAATATAATTCCCATCTTAACATCTGCAAATGTATTCGTTGTAATAGTTGAAACGAACATGAAAGCAGCAATAAATAGTTTTTTCATTATCTTCCTTTTAATTGTTAACAATTTATAAAGATAAATTAAATCTAATTTTCTAAAAATTTTCAATAACCAATTTAACTTATTTTATGTAGATAGATTACAGAACTAATAACAATAATGCCTCCTATTACGAATAAGAATGACGGAACCTCTCCAAATATGAGAAAACTTAGCAAAATACCAAAAATTGGAAACAAGGAATAGAAAGGAAAAATTTTACCTACTGTATAAAATTTATACAAATAGAACATTAATAGGTGTGCACATAAAGAAACAATAATTGCTTGGTATGAAATTAATATCCAAGACTCCATTTCAATTAGTCTGATGTTTCTAATTACCTCACCTTCTAATATTGAAGAAATAAAAATTAAGATAACAAAACCAAAAAGACCTGTGCTTACATTAATTAGACTGATACTTAAATCTTTTAATTGTCTAGAGTAAACTTGAGCTAACCCAAAAAATAATGCCATTAAACTTGCAAATAATAAACCAAGAAAATTGTCAGTTAGTTTTGGATCAAAAAATATTATTAGAATCCCTAAAAAAGAAGTAAAAATTAATATCCACTTTTTTCTACTGATGTTTTCATCAAGTATAAAAGCACTTGCAATTATACCAAATGGAATTGCTAATTGTGATCCTAGTATTATTGGAGAAATTATAGAAGAATGGAATAATGATAAGTTCATAAATACGTAAACCATTACTCCCATAGATAATGAAAAGAATATTAAGGACTTATAATATTTTTTTTCTGGTAACTTGAACTTCCAAAATGGAATTAAAATCAATAACACTAATGCCATACGCAGGGAAGCCATTAGTATTGGTGGTACCGAATTGTTTAAAGCCAATTTAGCTACAGGAAAAGCACTACCATGTGCAGCCATTATAAAGAGTAAAATTAATAAATGTTTGATTGGCAAATCATTAACCCATTGTGAAAGGATCAGACATTGGCTTATCAGAGGAGTTATACCAAGTTGTTTTAATTCTCGTATATTCTTTGATTGACTCGATACCCGCTTCTTTTCCATAGCCACTATCTTTAATTCCACCAAAAGGTGCCATTGGAGATATTAATCGATAAGTATTTATAAATACTATCCCAGCTCTTATTGCTTTTGAAACCCTAAGGCCTCTTGCAAAGTTAGATGTATAAACTCCAGATGATAATCCATATTTGTTATCATTCATTTTTTTTATAACTTCTTCTTCTTCATCAAACTTCATAACGGATAATATTGGTCCGAACAATTCATTCTCAGCTACTGGAAGGTTATGATTTTCACATTCAATAATTGTTGCAGGAAAATAATAACCTTTATTTGAAACAGAGGATCTCTCACCACCACATCTTATTTTTCCACCTTGTTCAGTAGTTGCCTTAATATTTTTTTCTATATTTTCTAATTGTTTAAAACTATTCAAAGGTCCCATCTGAGTATCTTCTTCCATAGGTCCACCTAATTTTATTTTTTTTGCTTTAGTTATCAATTTGTCTAAAAATTCATTATAGATTTTAGATTGTAAATAGAGTCTTGATCCAGCAATACAACTTTGCCCACTAGCACCAAATATTCCTGCAGTAATTCCATTTAAAGCATTTTCTTGATCAGCATCATCAAACACTACGACAGGACTTTTTCCACCAAGTTCTAAACTTACTTGTGATAAATTTTCAGCAGAATTTTTTACAATACGTTTGGCTGTTTCAGGGCCACCAGTGAATGCAATTCTTTCTACAAGATTATGTGTAGTCAGTGCTTTACCACATGGCTCTCCTAATCCAGTAATTATATTAATTACTCCTTTGGGTATTCCAGTTTTTTCTATTAATTTTGCAAATTCTAAAAGGGTTACTGGTGCAAGTTCTGATGCTTTTATTACTACTGTATTACCCATAGCAAGTGCAGGAGCAAGCTTAACAGCAGTCAATAGCATTTGAGAATTCCAAGGAATAATTGCTGCTACAACACCAATCGGTATCCTTGTTGTAGTGACTTGCATTTCAGGTTTATCAATTGGAATTACAGTCCCCTCAACTTTGTCAGCCAGTCCAGCAAAATAATCATAATATTCTGCAATATAATTAGCCTGGGTTTTTGTTTCTCTATAAATTTTTCCTGTATCTATAGTTTCTACTTTTCCTAGATGCTCTGCATTTTCTCTTAGTTGATCAGCAATTAATCTTAAGTATTTTGCTCTATCTCTCGGGTGAAGTATTGACCAACTATTTTCAAAAGCATTTTGTGCTGATTGAACAGCTCTATCTACATCTTTCTCATTGGCTTCAGGAACTGTTGCCCACACCTCATTGTTTTCTGGGTTAAGAGTTTGTATTTTTTTACCCGATGAGGAGTCTACCCACTCACCATTTATATACATTTTAAAATTTTGAATTTTTGGCATTTAATTATTAATAAAATTCTTGATGTTCATATTAACATCATCTGCACACTCTATACTACAAAGATGTTTTCCATTTTTAATTTCAATAAAAATTGAATTAGGTAGGTCTTTAGCTAATTCTTGAGACATTTTTGGAGTCGATCCAGGGTCATTAGATCCAGTCATAATTAAAGTCTTTGAGGTAATATTTTTGATTATTAATGAATTATCGTTGTGATTAGCAAATAATTCGTAAGCTTTAAGAAAGTTTTTATGATCCTCGGGTTCCTTAGTTAGTATTTTCATAAACAAATCGTAAGTCGAAGTATTGTTTTCTATATAATTATCGCTAAACCATCTTTTAAGTGCTTGTTTTGATATTGGTTTATTTAGTTTAGCTTGATTATATCTATCTAAAACTAGTGCTCTTTCAGCTTCAGATCTTTTGTAAGTTGTCCCGATTAATATAAGCTTATTAACTTTATCTTGGTAATTTGAGGCAAAGTCTAAGGCTATTAGAGATCCAAGAGAAAACCCAACAAGATTAATCTTATCTACTTGAAGATTATTAAGTATTTCATCAAGTTGTTTCGAAAAATCATTGAGAGTTAACTTTTCTTTTTTGCAAGGTGTTTTTCCATGACCCAATAAATCATATGTAATTATAGAGAATTCATTTAATTTACTAACTTGTGATTGCCACATTTGATGATCAAGGCCAACTCCATGAATAAAAACCAACGGAGTTGTTTTTTTTTTAAAAAAAAAATAGTGATTTTGATTTGAATCAAAATTATCAGACATTGAATTATTTTAGGTCTAAACCCATTTCTTTCATATCTTGATAACGATCTCCAGTTCTAGCATGTGCTCTACCACTTGAAGCACCTCCAATTGCAATTACTATTTCATCATCAAATGGTGCATCATGAATTGTAAACTCATGAGTTAGATAATAAGGTCTTAAACCTGAGTCAGTTTTATGCATCATTGGTATGGATATTTTAGAGCCTGCTGGACCTCTAGTGTTTGTAAAACTTAAATAAGATGTTCCACCAACAGCATCTCTAAATTTATTACCAAATCTTAAGGTATGAATGAATGCTGATGCATGTTCTATTTCACCGTTCAAGCCAACAGTTCCTGCTTTACCATAAGCCAAAATTTTTTCTGGTGATCCGATTTCTTTTATTAATTCTGGAACTAAAGCATCACCAAGTTTTGGAGCTAAATCTAAAATGATTGGTTTTAAATCTTCCACAAAACCTTTTCCAGCCCAAGGATTTTTAAACACAGCTGCTACTGATACTAATAAGACTGCTTTTTTAGCTTTCTTTCCACCCTCAATGAAAGTTTTATCAACAAACTTTGTAAACTTTCTAAGCTCTAAATCCATTAACTTGCTTTTTCTATACTAGAAGAGTCTAAATTAATTTTTGGAATTACCTCGTCATTAAATAATTTGACGCTTCTCATACAAGCTTTATGATCTATACCGGGGAAGTTAGACCAAACTTGTAGATTTTGTAAATTTAATTCAGATTTTAATTCATTAATCTTATTAACAACATACTCAGGAGTACCAAATAATAAATTTCTTTTATGAAGAAAATCATAGTTTAGTAAATCCAATTTATGTTTTGTCTCAGGAAGTTCTTCGCCAGGATCCATATGATTTCCTAATCCTCTCCAATGACAAACCCATTTCATATAATTAATGATGTGTTCACCAGCCATTTTTTCTGCTTCTTCCATAGTTTCAGCAACAAACATATCCCTTACTAAAGATATACCTTCTCCTAATGGAACATCTCTATTTTCAGCCCTTGATTTTGCATCTCTATAAATTTCAAATCTTTTCTTTAAAGCTTTAACAGTTGGTATCCACATAATTGTATTTAAACCATTCTGTGCAGCCCACTCAATTGATCTAGCACCATCAACAACTTGCCAAATAGGAGGATGCGGTGATTGTTTTGGTTTTGGAACGATACTTATTTTTTTTATTTCATTTGTCTTTGTATCTAAAAACTTTTCACTTGGCGGACTCATATCATGTTGCCAAACAAAGTTTGGTGAGGGATAAGTATAAAATTCACCTTGATGACTAAAAAACTCTTCTGTCCAAGCTTTTTTCATGATTGTTAAAGATTCTTCAAATAGTCTGAAATTTTTAGCCTGGTCCTTGAGATCAGCTTCTTTATTCATATTTATTGCTTCTCTTCCATAGATTCCTCTACCAATACCAACATCAACTCTGCCACCTGATAATTGATCTAGTAAAGCTATGTCTTCTGCTAATCTTATTGGATTATGAAATGTAATGACATTGCATGCTTGTCCAATTCTTATTTGTTTAGTTCTAGCTGCTGCATCAACACCCATCATTAAAGGATTTGTACAAGACTCCATTCCTTCATGATTAAAATGATGCTCAGTATACCAAATTGAGTCCCAATTATTTTCATCACAAAAAGTTGTGATCTCTTTGGTTTCATTAAGTAGTTGATTATATGACTTGTGATTCCAATTTGTGGTGTTGCAAAAATATCCAAATTTCATTCGAGCCTCCTTAAATAATTAAATCTAAGACGATCGATCCCACTTTCGTATTTTGTAAATATCGACGAGTTATGTATCGCTCAGCTAAGACTGTAATTTAACTAGACTATTTAATCAATATATATTTAATCAGCAATTAAATGAAACTAATTAAAATAGAACCAAAATTTATTGAAAAACATAACCCAAGGATAGGATTAATTACCTTAGCAAGCGATTTTAGGATTGAAAAAGATTTTAACAATATAATTTATGGTAAAGACATAGACTTATTTTGTAATAGAATTCAAAGTTATAATCCCTTAACAAATGAAACATTAAAAAAAATGGCAGATGATATTCCTAAAGTTGTTAAGAATATCTTACCTGACCAAAAAATTGATTGTATAGCCTATGGATGTACTTCAGGAACAATTGCTGCAGGATATGCATCTATTTATGAAAAAGTTAATTCAACAAAACCAAATACAAAAGTCACAACACCAATTACATCTGCAATTAATGCATTAAAGGCACTTAAGATAAATAAATTATCTATATTCACACCTTATACAGATGAAATAAATCAGTCAGTAATTAATTATTTTCAAAAAGAAAATATAGAAATCACTGGATTAACTTATTTTGATATAGCCTCAGATTTAGATATAGGAAAAGTTAATCCAGATCATTTATTTGATGTTTTAAGTAAAATAGATTTGTTAAATAGTGATGCATTGTTTATTTCTTGTACTGCGTTACCTGTGTTATCAATTATTAAAGATTTAGAAAAAAAAATGAATAAAATAGTTTTATCTAGCAATCAAACTTTAATATGGGACACACTCAAACAGATTGATTTTAAAAGTAAAGTTAAAGGCTACGGTGAATTATTTAATAATTAGATTATGAATTTTACAAGAGAAGAATACAAATCAAGATTAAAAAAAGTCCAAGCTTCAATGCAGAAAAAAGGTATTGAACTTTTAATCTCACAAGATCCATCTAATATGAATTATTTAACAGGTTATGACGCTTGGTCATTTTATTATGCTCAATGTGTAATGGTACATATAAACGCCGATGAACCAATTTGTTTTGTTAGAAATCAAGATGTGGGAGGCGCATATATAAAAACCTATCTAAAAGATGAAAATATAATTAAGTATCATGAAAAATATATTCATACATGGCCGTTACATCCTTACGATGCTTTAGTAGATCTTATTAAAGAAAGAAAGTGGGACAAACTCTCAGTAGGACTAGAAATGGATAGTCATTATTTCACCGCTTATTGTTACGAGAAAATTAAACAAGGTTTACCAAATGCAAAAATTTTGGATTGTGAGCGGTTAGTAAATTGGGTTAGAGTTGTAAAATCTGATGCAGAAATAAAATTTATGAAAGCTGCATCTCAAATTTCTCAACTAGGAATGAAAAAGGCTTTTGAAGTTATTAGTCCAGGAGTAAGACAATGCGATGCAGTTTCAGAAATCTATACTACATTAATAAAAGGAACTCCTGATTTTGGAGGAGATTATTCATCAATAGTTCCAATGATACCAACTGGAAAAGGTACATCTGCTTCACATTTAACGTGGTCAGAAGATAAATTTGTTGAAGGTGAAGCTACAATTATTGAATTATCAGGTGTTAATAAAAAATATCACTGTCCTATGGCTCGCACAGTTCTATTAGGAAAACCAGACCAAAAAAAAATTAATACTATGAAGAAGACTAATGAAGCACTTCAAGCAGGAATAGATCTAGTCAAAGCAGGAAATACTGCTGATGATGTTGCACAAGCTTTTTGGAAAGTGTTAGATAAGTATGGAATAGAGAAAACTTCAAGAACTGGATATTCCATTGGAATAGGATATCCACCAGATTGGGGAGAACATACTTTAAATATATCGAAAGGTGATATGACTGTATTACAACCTAACGTTACTTTTCATATGATTGCAGTGATGCAATTTGGAAATTGGGGAGTTGAAGCATCTGAAGCAATTAGAGTTACAAACAAGGGTTATGAACTATTTTGTAATTTTTCTAAAGAACTTCATGTTAAAAGCTAGTTATTAATGGTTGAAATTTATTCCTACAAATGTTTTAAAGTTGTTGAAAATTATGGCCTCAAAAAAAGATTTCGTTAAATTTGATAAAGTTGATAAAAGCTATGATGGAAAGATCTTAGTTGTAAAAGATCTTCAATTAGATATTGAAGAAGGTGAATTTGTAACAATGTTAGGACCTTCTGGTTCTGGTAAAACTACCTGTCTAATGATGTTAGCAGGTTTTGAGACACCAACGAATGGTGAAATTTATTTAGATGGTAATGCGATCTCAAGTATCCCTCCGCATAAAAGAGGGATAGGAATGGTATTTCAAAATTACGCTTTGTTTCCACATATGACAGTTTATGAAAATTTAGCATTTCCTTTAAGAGTTAGAAAAATTCCTAAAGATGAAGCAGATAAGAAAATTGATAAAGCATTATCAATGGTTTCGCTTCAAGGTTTTGCTCAAAGAATGCCAGGTCAATTATCTGGAGGACAACAACAAAGAGTTGCTGTAGCAAGGTCATTAGTATTTGATCCGCAATTAGTTTTAATGGATGAACCTTTGGGTGCTTTAGATAAAAATTTAAGAGAGAGCATGCAATATGAAATAAAACATATTCATGAAAATATAGGAGTGACAGTAGTTTATGTCACTCATGATCAAAGTGAGGCGCTTACCATGTCCAACAGAATTGCAGTATTTAATGATGGTAAAGTTCAACAACTTTCAAGCCCAGATGAGCTTTATGAAAAACCAGTTAACTCTTTTGTCGCTGAATTTATAGGAGAGAATAATACTTTTGCAGGAGAAGTCTCTGATATTTCGGATGGAAAATGTAAAGTTAAGTTAGCTAATGCAGAGATACTAGCAAATCCTATATCAATAAAAGGAAAAGGTGAACGAACAACAGTTTCCCTAAGACCTGAAAGAGCTTTGATTAATCCAAATAATAAAATGGACAATATTTATAAAGGAAAAATTCAAGAAGTTATCTATCACGGTGATCACACTAGAGTAAGAATTAATCTCTTGGGTAATTCTGATTTTATTCTTAAAATTCCAAATAGCTCGTCTAATTTGGATATTAAGTTAGGTAATGA
>QCBC01000007.1 GCA_003281725.1 Pelagibacteraceae bacterium AG-345-O09
AAATACAACTTTCACTGAAAAACCAATTTGGTTTTAAAAACTTATACATGGGTCCAAAAATTGAAAAAGTTGTTTTAAATATGGGTCTTGGCTTAGATGGTAATGACTCTAAAATTCTAAAATCTTGTGAAGAAGATTTAGCTAAAATTACCGGACAAAAGCCAGTTATAACGAAATTTAAAAAATCTGTCGCAAATTTTAAAACCAGAAAAGGGTCTAATGCTGGTTTAAAGGTAACTTTACGAAAAGATAAAATGTATGAGTTTTTAGATAGGTTAGTAAATGTTGCGTTACCTAGGATAAAAGACTTTAGAGGATTATCTTCTAAAGGTTTTGATAAATTTGGTAATTATACGTTTGGTGTAAAAGAACATATAATTTTTCCTGAAGTAAGTTTTGATAGAGCTGATAAAGTTAGAGGTATAGATATTATTATAGTCATTACTTCAAAAAGTAAAGAACATAGTTTTGCTTTATTAGAAAAATTAAATTTCCCATTTATTAAAAAAGGAGAAAACTAAAATGGCTAAGTTGAGTTCAATTAACAAAAATAATAAAAGAATTAAACTTTCTAATAGATTGTATTCTAAGAGAGAAAAATTAAAGAAAATAGTTATGAATAAAAAACTTTCATTAGAGGAGAGATTTAAAGCCCAACAAAAATTATCAAAATTACCTAGAAACTCAGCAAAGGTCAGAGTTATGAATAGATGTCAAATAACTGGAAGACCACATGGGGTTTATAGAAAATTAAAAATATCAAGAATAGCGTTAAGACAACTTGGTTTACAGGGAAAGATACCAGGTTTAGTAAAATCAAGTTGGTAGAAAGGAATATATGAGTTTAAGTGATCCAATCGGAGATATGATAGCAAGAATTAAAAATGCTCAAGTAAGAAATCATAAAAAGGTAGATTTACCTTCATCTAATTTTAAGATGAAAATAGCAGATATTTTGAAAAATGAGGGATTTATTAAAGATTTTAAAATCAATAAAGAAAATAATAAATTACTTTTATCTTTAGAGCTGAAATATCACTCAGGTAATCCAGTTATAAGTACATTTGAGAGAGTTTCTAAACCTGGTAGAAGAATATTTTCAAGTGCTGATAGTTTACCTAAAATTAATAATGGATTAGGTATTGCTATCGTCTCAACTCCAAAGGGTGTTATGACTGATATAGACGCAAGAAAACAAAAAGTTGGTGGCGAAATAATTTGTAAGGTATTTTAATGTCTAAAATTGGTAAAATAAACATATCTATTCCTGAAAAAGTAAAAGTGGTTTTAGCAGGTAATATTTTAAATATAGAGGGCCCAATAGGTAAAAAATCGATAAATATTAATTTAGAGATTTTTAATCTTGATATTAAAGATGGTAAGGAAATTTCTATTAAACCTAAAAAAATTGATCAAGAAACAAAAAGATTATGGGGAATGAATAGAAGTTTAATCAATAATGCAGTGATTGGCTCAAGTGTTGGATATGAAAAAATACTTGAATTAATTGGAGTGGGATACCGAGCTGCCCTAAAAGGAAATCAGTTAAATTTACAATTAGGATATAGTCATGACATTAATTTTGACATTCCTGAAGGAATAAAAATTGCAGTAGAAAAGCAAACAACTTTAAAAATTATAGGTGCAGACAAACAACTAGTAGGATCAGTTGCTTCAAAACTCAAAACTTTAAGAAAAATAGAGCCATATAAAGGTAAAGGAGTGAGAGAAAAAGGACAGTATGTTCTTAAAAAAGAGGGAAAGAAAAAATAATGAAATTAAATACAACTAAAAGAAAAAGATTTAGAGTCAGTAACAAGGTTAAAAAGGTCTCTTCAAATGATAGGTTTAGATTAAGTATTTCTAGATCATCTAAAAATATATCTGCACAAATTATTGATGATCTAAAAAATATAACTCTTTTATCAGCTTCATCTATAGAAAAAGATATTAAATCTGGAACCAAAACTAATAAATCTGAAATGTCAAAAATTGTTGCAGAAAAGTTAGCAAAAAAAGCACAAGAAAAAAAAATAACAAAGATTTACTTTGATAGAGGAATTTACAAGTATCATGGGAGAGTAAAGATTTTTGCAGAAACTCTTCGTAAAAATGGAATGGAGTTTTAAATATGGAAAATTTTAAAGACAAAAAAAATGACGATATATTAGAAAAATTAGTCCATATAAATCGTATTACAAAAGTCGTTAAAGGTGGAAGAAGATTTGGATTTTCTGCATTAGTTGTAGTTGGTAATCAGTCAGGTAAGATCGGAATAGCACATGCGAAGGCAAAACAAGTTCCTGATGCTATTAAAAAGGCAAATGAAATGGCAAGACGTAAATTAATTCAGATTCCATTAAGAGAGGGAAGAACTATTCATCATGATGTTAAAGCAAAAGATGGGTCAGGAAGAATTGTATTGAGAGCCGCATCTAAAGGAACAGGTATAATTGCAGGTGGCCCTGTAAGAGCAGTATGTGAAGTTCTAGGAGTAAAAGATATCGTTGCTAAATCAATGGGTACATCAAATGCTCATAACGTCATAAGAGCTACGATGAAAGCATTATTAAAACAAAACTCTCCAAAACAAATATCATCAATTAGAAATAAAAAAATTTCAGAAATTATAGAAAAAAGAGGATAATGATTAGGTTAAATAATAGAATTAAGAGAAATAAAACAAAAATTAGAGTTGGAAGAGGTATCGGCTCAGGAAAAGGTAAAACATCAGGCAGAGGTGTTAAAGGTCAAAAATCTAGGTCGGGTGTTGCAATAAAAAGCTTTGAAGGTGGTCAAATGCCTTTATATAGAAGATTGCCTAAAAGGGGTTTCAATCCAATTTGTAAAGAGAATATAGCAATTTTAAATCTAAATAAAATTCAATCATATATAGATAAAAAAAATATTAAAACTTCTGATACTTTAAATTCAGATTTATTAAAAAAGTTAAGATTGATAAATAAAAAATCATTAAAATTAAAAATCTTAGGCTCAGGAGTTATCAAGAATAAAATTAATATTGAAGCAGATTTGGCATCTAAATCAGCTGTAGAGAAACTAGAAAAAATTGGTGGATCTATACAATTAAAGAAATAAATATTATTAAATGAGCTCTTCACCCTCAAATAATGATTTAAGAAATAGAATTCTATTCACTTTAGCAATTTTAACAGTGTATCGATTTGGTACATTTGTCCCTTTACCTGGAATTGATCCTGAACAATTAAAAATTATGATGGAAGGTAATCAGAAGGGATTACTAGGTATGTTCAACGTATTTGCTGGTGGAGCTGTCAGCAGAATGGCTATATTTGCTTTAGGTATCATGCCATACATTTCATCTGCTATTATTGTACAACTTTTAGCTGGAGTATCGGATTATTTTAAGAATTTGAAATCACAAGGAGAAACAGGCAGAGCTAAATTAACTCAGATTACTCGGTACGGTACTGTTTTGTTAGCAACCGTTCAAGGTTTTGGACTGGCAGTTGGATTAGAGTCTTCGGCAGGTTTAGTAATTAATCCTGGAATTTTTTTTAAGATTTCTACCGTTACAACTATAGTTGCCGGTACAATTTTTTTAATGTGGCTTGGTGAACAGATCACTCAAAGAGGAATAGGTAATGGTATTTCTCTAATTATTTTTGCTGGTATAGTTGCTGAAATTCCAAGAGCATTAGTAACAACTTTTGAACTTGGAAGGACTGGAGCTATTTCCACAATTATGATTTTAGCAATATTTGTATTATTAATTGTTACGATATTATTTGTAGTTTTTATGGAAAGGGCACTAAGAAAAATATTAATTAACTATCCTAAAAGACAAATGGGTAATAAAATGTATGGTGGTGAGTCATCGCATCTTCCATTAAAAATTAATATGGCTGGAGTTATCCCTGCAATTTTTGCTTCAGCTTTATTGTTGTTACCTGTGACTTTTTCGAATTTTAATATCTCAGATAATGAAACATTTTTAAATATAAGTTCTTTCTTTACTCAAGGCCAACCCCTTTACATGTTACTTTATGGATCAGGAATAATATTTTTTACTTTTTTTTATACTTCGATTACTTTTAATCCAACAGAGACAGCTGATAATTTAAGAAAGTATGGTGGTTTTATTCCAGGAATAAGACCAGGTGAAAGCACAGCATTATATATTGAAAATATTTTGACTAAATTAACTACTATTGGAGCATTATACTTAACATTAGTGTGTTTAATGCCTGAGTTTTTAATTGCAAACTATCCAATACCTTTTTATTTGGGTGGTGCTTCAATTTTGATTGTTGTTGTAGTAGCAATAGATACAGTTACTCAAATTCAAACAAGATTAATGAGTTCTCAATATGAACAATTAATAAAAAAAACAAAATTTGGTAGATAAGACAAGTGAATTTGATTTTATTTGGACCTCCTGGTGCTGGTAAAGGCACTCAAGCAAAATATTTAGTTAAAAAGTTAAATGGCTTTCAAGTATCTACTGGTGATATGTTGAGAAACGAAATTCAAAACAATACTGAAATAGGAAAATTAATAATTAATGATATGAATGATGGTAAGTTTGTAAATGATGAAATAGTTGACAAACTTATAGATAAAGCAATATCTGATCCACTTAAAAAAAATAAGTTAATTTTCGATGGATACCCAAGGTCAACAAAACAAGCTAAAAATTTAGATTTATTGTTAAGTAACTCAAACCAAAAAATAAATTTTATTTTTTTTCTAAATGTAAATAAAGAGACTATTATTAAAAGAATTAAAAAAAGAAAAGTCTTAGAAAACAGGACTGATGATGATTTGGATATTATTCTAAGAAGGTATGACAAATACATGGAAACAACTAATCCAGTCTTAGACTTTTACTCTAAAAATCCAAATTTTTATGAAATTGATGGCAGTCTTAAAATTGAGCAAATAACTGCTAAAATAGAAGGTTTTCTTAATGTTTAATGCGTTGACTTTAAAAGATCTTCTTATATAAAAGGCTGAAAATTATCACTTATTTATGGCTCGTATTGCAGGAATTAATATCCCACAAAATAAATTAGTTCATATTGGACTTACATATATTTATGGTATTGGAGATAGATTTTCTAAACAAATATGTTCTTCTCTAGAAATACCCAAAGAAAAAAGAGTTAATCAATTAACTGATGAAGAGATTTTAAAGATACGTGAGTATATAGATCAAAATTTTAAAGTAGAAGGTGATTTAAGAAGAGATTATTCTTTAAGTATAAAAAGATTAATTGATTTAGCTTCTTACAGAGGCTCCAGACACAGAAAAAAATTACCCGTAAGAGGTCAAAGAACTAGATGTAATGCTAGAACTAGAAAAGGTAAAGCAATCGCTATTGCTGGTAAGAAATTAACCCCACTTAAAAAATAATTATGGCAAAAATTGAAAAACCAGAGGGAAAAGATCAGAACGTAGATAAGTCTTCAAAAAAATCAAATAAAAGTTCTTATTCCAAAAAATAAAAAATTAAAAAGAATATCTTAAATGGTATTGCATATGTTCAATCTACATTTAATAATACAATTATATCTATAGCTGATACTAATGGAAATGTAATTTCTTGGGCTTCAGCAGGTCAAAAAGGTTTTAAAGGTTCAAGAAAATCAACACCATATGCTGCACAAATAGCAGCTGATGCGGCAGCTTCAAAAGCTCTAGAGTTTGGAATGAAGACTTTATCTGTAGAAGTTAAAGGACCGGGTTCAGGTAGAGAAACTGCTTTAAGAGCTTTACAAGCAAGAGGTTTTAGAATTTTATCAATTAAAGATACAACACCAATGCCACATAATGGGACGCGACCACCAAAAAAAAGGAGAGTTTAATGGAAGTAGAAAATGTTAATATTAAAAATTGGAAATCATTAATCAAACCAGCAAAACTTGATGTAAAAATTAGTGATGATTTGACTCATGCAACTATAGTAGCAGAACCTCTTGAGAAAGGTTATGGACTAACACTTGGAAATTCCTTAAGAAGAATTTTATTATCCTCGATAAGAGGTGCAGCTGTTACTTCAATTCAAATTGATGGTGTTCTTCATGAATTTACGTCTATAAAAGGTGTAAGAGAGGATGTTACAGACATTGTTTTAAATGTTAAATCTCTAGCTCTCAAATGTACTACTGAAGGTACTAAAAAACTTATTTTAGATGCAAAAGGTCCAGGTGAAATTAAAGCTTCAGATATTACTTCAGTTGCTGATGTTGAAATACTAAATCCAGATTTAGTTATTTGTAATTTAGATGAAAATACTAATTTTCATATGGAAATGAATTTAAATACTGGAAAAGGTTATGTACCTGCAGATCTTAATAAACCTGAAGAGCCACCATTAGGGCTAATAGCAATTGACTCATTATATAGTCCAGTTAAAAAAGTTTCTTACTCTGTAAGCACAGCTAGAGAAGGTAAAGCTTTAGATTATGATAAATTGACTATGGAAGTTGAAACTAATGGTTCCATTTCTGCAGAAGATGCTGTGGCTTATTCAGCTAGAATATTCCAAGATCAATTAAAAATGTTTATAAATTTTGATGAACCAGTAGAAGTGCCTGTTAAAGAAACATCATCTGAGCCAGAGTTTAACAAAAATTTATTGAGGAAAGTTGACGAACTTGAGCTTTCAGTAAGATCAATGAATTGTTTAAAAAATGATAATATTATTTATATTGGTGATCTAGTTCAAAAATCTGAAGGTGAAATGTTGAGAACTCCTAATTTTGGAAGAAAATCTTTAAATGAAATAAAAGAGGTATTAACTGGAATGTCGTTATATTTGGGGATGGAAATTCCTAATTGGCCTCCTGATAATATTGCTGAAATGTCTAAAAAATTAGAGGAAGCTATATAATGAGACACGGAATGGCGAACAAGAAGTTAAATAGGACTTCTGAGCATAGAAAAGCTCTTCTTAAAAACATGCTAAATTCACTTGTTAAGTACGAACAAATTAAAACTACTTTACCTAAAGCTAAATTTTTAAAGCCACAAGCTGATAAATTAATTACTTTAGGTAAAAAAGATACATTACATAATACTAAAATTCTAGTTTCTCAACTACAAGATATTAAATCAGCTACTAAGGTTAAGAAAACTTTATCAAAGAGATATGAAAAAAGAGCAGGGGGTTATACTCGAATCATTAAAGCTGGCTTTAGAAATGGTGATAATGCGCCCATGGCAATAATTGAATTCGTAGATAGAGATATTGAAGCTAAAAAAGTTGATAAAAAGAAAAAAAATCCCACAAAAGAAGTTGAAAAAAGAGAAGAAAAAAAACAAGCTACAGCTTAATATCTCTAAATTAAACCATGATCAAAAGTTATATCGTTGACTCAACGTTCAATAATATGCGTTTTGATAGATGGTTAAGAATAAAATTAGGCAAAGTACCTCAAGGTTTAATAGAAAAAAATTTAAGATCAGGAAAAATTAAGATTAATAAAAAAAAGGTTAAAAGCTCATTTAAAATAAAAACTAATGATAAAGTTGATATTTTTAATTTTAATTTTGAAGAAAAAGTTAACCAAAAAAAGATTAAATTTTCACCTTCAAATGAATTTATAAAAGCTAATGAAGATCTAATTATAGATAACAATGATGATTTCGTTGTTTTAAATAAAAGTTCTGGTATTTCAGTACAGGGTGGAACAAAATCAAAAAAAAATTTGATTGATATTTTTGCAAAAAGTGAAATTTTTCATGGAACAAAACCATATTCTGTTCATCGCTTAGATAAAGATACTTCAGGTGTCTTTATTATAGCTAAAAACAGAGAAACCGCTCAATTATTAACGTCATTATTTAGACTAAGAAAAGTCCACAAAACCTACTTAGCTATATGTAACGGAGAATTAGAAAAAAATTCTGGCCAATGGAGTGAAGAATTAATTAGATATGAAAATGGAAAAAAAATTACAGAAAAAGCTCAAACTACTTTTAAAGTTTTAGATAAAAATTCAAATTCTACTTTAGTTGAGATGAAACCTATCACTGGGAGAAAACATCAGCTCAGAAAACAATTATTTAATATTGGTCACTCAATTTATGGTGACAAAAAATATAGATCTTCTACTTCTGATAAAGGTATCAACAAAGATTTAATGCTTCATTCTTATCAAATTAGATTCATGATAAAGGATAAAAGATACACCTATAGAGCTCTAATACCTGAATATTTTAAAAAATTATTAAAAACTAAAAGACTTAATTTTGTAGGTTTGAAATAAAATTTTTGATTATTCTATTTTTTAAATCTGCATAACTTTGATTATTAATAGTTTTTAAGTTAGTTACACCCTTATCATTTATTCCACATGGTATTATTGCATTATATTTCTTTAGATCATTATCTATATTAATTGAAAATCCGTGATAAGCAATCCATTTACTAACCCTTACACCAATAGCTGCAACTTTTTTAATTTTTGAATTATCTTGATACCATATCCCAATATTTTCCTTATCAGAAAAAGTATTTATATCGTATGATTTAAGCGAGTCTATAATAGTCTTTTCAATAATAGATATAAAATTTCTAATATCTTTTTTAATCTTTTTTAAATCAATCACAAAATAACAAATTAGTTGACCAGGTCCGTGACATGTAATTTTACCTCCTCTGTTGGTTTTAAATATATTTATAGATTTATCCAATATTTCATTTTCTTTATAACTTGTTCCAGCTGTATAAATATTCTCATGCTCTAAAACCCAAATTAAATCTTTAGATTTTTTTTGGTCAATTTGTAACAACCTATCTTCCATTAATCTTAGAGCTTCCTCATATTTTACCAGTTTTTGGGACTTTTTAATTTCTATATTCATTTAAAAATTGTATTCTTTATATTATGTATTAAAAGTTCGATCTGAATAATAGGTAAATTTATGACTTTAATAAAAAAAATCAAAGATAAAAAAGTCAATTTTGAATTCAATAAAGAATATATAAAAGTTGTTACAGACAAGATCTCTAGTAATGATGCACCTTTTATAACAAATTCTTTTAAAGAAATGCACCCAGCAGATGCGGCTGATATCATTGAGCATTTAGGTCAAAATGATAGAGAGAATTTAATTAAACTTAATAACTTTAAGATTGATCCAGAAGTATTTGTAGAATTAAATGAGTCTGTTCAATCTGAAATCATAAAATATCTTTCATCTGATGCAATTGTTAGCATATTAAAAAATCTTGAATCAGATGATGCAATAGCTATTTTAGAAAATGTTGATGAGAAAGATAAAAACTCTATTCTAAGTTTATTACCTCCTAAAGATCGTTTTGCACTCCTAGAAGGACTTAGTTATCCAGAAGATAGTGCAGCAAGAATAATGCAACGAGAATTTACAGCCATACCAAGCAATTGGTCTGTTGGTCAAACCATTGATTATCTTAGAGAAAATAAAGATTTACCTCAAGAATTTTTAGAAATTTATATAGTGGATGAAAATTTTAAACCAATAGGTGCAGTTCCATCTTCTAAAGTTTTGCGTACAGCAAGAGAAGACAAAATGTCATCAATTATGGATGACTCTATTTTTTTAGTTCCAGTTGATATGGACAGAGAAGAAGTAGGTAACTCATTTGAAAATTATGGTTTAAATTCAGCATGCGTAATAGACAAAAATAATAAACTTGTTGGAATGATTACATCTGATGATGTACTTACAGTCTTAAAGGAAGAGGCGGAAGAAGATGCATTAAGATTAGCAGGAGTTGGTGATGAAGAAATTACAGATGGTGTAATTACAAAAACTAAAAGAAGATTTAATTGGCTTTTATTGAATCTATTTACAGCATTTCTAGCAACATATTGTATTAGTTTATTTGGAGCAACAATAGAACAAATGGTTGTTTTAGCATTTTTAATGCCAATTGTAGCTTCAATGGGTGGTAACGCAGGTATGCAAACTTTAGCAGTTACAGTAAGAACATTAGCTACAAATGATTTAACAAAAAATAATTTTAATCAAAATATTTTAAAAGAGTTCAATATAGGAATTTTAAATGGAGTTATTTTTGCAGTGATAAGTTCATTTATTGTTCAATTATGGTTTCAAGATTATTTACTTTCATTAATTATTTCTATCTCGATGATTTTAACAATGGTAGTTGCAGGTTTGTTTGGAATAGTAGTACCTGTTACACTAAAAAAAATGAATATAGATCCTGCCATAGCATCAAGTGTTTTTGTAACAACAATAACTGATGTGATAGGATTTGTATCTTTTTTAGGAGTAGGAGCCTATTTTTTATAATTATTAAATATTATCAATTAATCTAATTTTATCTAAATAAAAAGCAATAAATAGTTTTGAATGTTGAGTCTTATTTGTTAATTTTAAATTTTTTTTATTTCTTAATTCTAAGTACTCAATATCTATATCATAAGATTGAGATAACTCTTTTTTTTTTATAATTATTGCTTTTTTTATATCTTTAATTGTTTTTAATTTTTTTTTAAATTTAATTAAATTTTTTGTTAATTTTTCTGCTTTAAATTTTCCTCGTTTACTTAAAAGTAAGTTTCTTGATGACAAAGCTAATTGATTTGAATTTCTTATTGTCTTGCAAGGCACTATTTTACATCTATGTCTTTTTTCAACAAAATTTTTTACTAAATGTAATTGTTGGTAATCTTTAGTACCCATAAAAATAAATTTAGGTCTAATCTTTTTTGTTAATCTATCCATTACATCCAATACACCTTCGAAATGGCCTTTTCTATATTTAGCACACAATATTTTATCCTTTTTTCTAATTTGAATTTTTTTTACTCTTATTGAGTCATAAATTTGATTTGTTTTAGGTAGGTATAAATAATTTACATTTAGGTTTTTCAAAATAGACAAATCTTTCTGATGATTTTTAGGATATCTTTCAAAATCTTTTTTATTATTAAACTGCTTTGGATTAATAAATATACTTACTATAGTTTTTTTAGCTTTTTTTTTGGATTTTCTAATTAATGATATGTGACCTTCATGAAGACTACCCATTGTTGGCACAAAACCTAAATTAGAGACTTTATTTAATGCCTCATTTAAATCATTATTATTTAATAAAATTTTCATTTGAATTAAATAATCTTATAAGTAAAACATTTAAATGATTAAACAAGCAATTATTCCTTTAGCTGGTATTGGTACAAGATTATTACCTTTAACAAGTGTTTTTGCTAAAGAGCTTTTACCTATGAATGGAAAACCTGGGATTGAGTATATTATTGAGGAATGTATTGATGCAGGTATTAAAGAAATAGTTTTTATTATTTCAAATAAAAAAGAAATGATTAGAAGCTATTTTTATAAAGATAAGTTTTATAAAGATATAATAAGAAGAAAAAAGGATCCTAGAATTAAAAAAGAATATAAAAAAATTCTTAAATACAGAAAAATGATAAAATTTGTTTATCAAAACAAACCTTTAGGTACAGGTGATGCTGTTCTAAAAACAAAAAAATATATTAAAGATAAATTTTTTTTGATGCTCTTACCTGATGATCTTATAATAAATGATAATTGTTCCAAATCTATGATTAAAATTCATAATCGTTATAAAGCATCAGTAATGGCAAGCATGAATGTAAATAATAAAACCGTATCAAGATGGGGTATTTTTAAATTAAAAAAAAAAATCGATAAAAAAAATTTTTTAATAGACTCAGTTGTTGAAAAACCATCAATTAAATATGCACCCTCAAATAAAGCAGTTATTGGAAGATACATACTTCCCAAAAAAATATTTCTTAAATTGAAAAAACAGAAACCTGGAAAGGGTGGTGAAATACATATTACTGACTCAATTCAGTCTTTAATTAACGAGAATGAAAAATTTATTTCTCACAATTTTTCTGGTAAATATTTAGACTGTGGAAGTATGGATGGCTATATAAAATCTAGTCTGGAGATTTCCAAAATATGAAACTGTGTATGATAGGCACAGGTTATGTCGGACTTGTTAGTGGGGTTTGTTTCTCTGATTTGGGCAATACAGTTTATTGTGTAGATAAAGATAAGAAAAAAATTGATTCATTGAATAATGGTATTATTCCAATATATGAACCTGGTTTAGAGGAAATTTTAAAAAGAAACTATAAAGCAAATAGATTAATTTTCACTACAGATTTTAAAAAAGCTGTTTCAAACTCAGATGTTATTTTCATTTGTGTTGGAACTCCTACAAAAAGAAATAGTAACTCAGCTAATCTTAAATATGTATTTGATGTTGCCCATCAACTAAAAAAGACTATATCAAAATATAAAATTATAGTTACTAAATCTACAGTTCCAATAACAACTGGAGACAAAATTGAAAAAATTTTGAAAAGATTAAAAAATAAAAAATTAGTAGATGTAGTGTCCAATCCAGAATTTTTAAGAGAAGGAGAAGCTATAAGAGATTTTATTTATCCAGATAGAGTAGTGGTAGGTACTAGCAGCAAAAGAGCTAATCAAACCTTAAGATCATTATATCTGCCAATAATTAAGAAAACTAGCAGGTATTTCAATACATCTAGAAGAGGAGCTGAAATGATTAAATATGCATCAAATGCTTTTTTGGCAACTAAAATTTCATATATAAATGAACTTGCAAACCTTTGTGAAAAAACAGGAGTAGACATTAAAGATGTTTCTTTCGGTATGGGATCAGATGAAAGAATTGGTGAAAGATTTTTAAGAGCTGGACCAGCTTATGGAGGGTCCTGTTTTCCTAAAGACACAAGAGCTTTAATCGATACAGCAAATAAGTTTGAGACCGATCTATCAATCGTTAAAAATGTCATTAAATCAAATGATAAGAGAAAGATTTTATTAACTCAAAAAATAGAGAAAATACTTAATAAGAAAACTAATAATAAGATAATTACCTTTTTAGGAGTTACATTTAAACCTAACACAGATGATATGAGAGAAGCTTCAAGTATACCTATGATGAATTTTTTAAGTAAAAAAAAATGTAAAATAAGATATTTTGATCCATCGGGTGAAAAAAAAGAGCTTAGTAAAATTAAAAATGTTAAATTCTGTAAAAGTATTTCATTAGCTTGTTTTAAAAGTGATCTTATAATTATTCATACTGAATGGAATGTTTTTAAATTATTAAATTTTAGAAAACTTGTTAAAAAGAAAAACTTTTCGATTTACGACATGAGAAATATTTATTCTCCAATTAAAATGAAACATATGAAAATTAGATATTATGGTGTTGGTCGATAATTCTATTTCAATTCAAAAATAGCATCAATTTCTACCGAAACTCCTAGAGGTAAACTGTTAGTACTTACCGCAGCTCTTGTATGCATACCAAAATTACCAAATATAGAAACTATTAAATCAGATGCACCATTGATAACTTTGGGTTGTTCTGTAAAGTTATCAGTTGAATTAACAAACCCTGTTAATTTTATGCAAGACTTAACTTTGGATAGATCATTATCACAAGCATTTTTAACTTGGGCAATTATACTCAATGCACATCTTTTGGCAGCATTATAACCATCATCTGTGTTTAAATCTTTTCCAATTTTACCTTTTATTAATTGACCATTCTCGTCTATTGAAACTTGCCCTGATATAAATAGAAGTTTACCAGAAATTTTTGTTGCTACATAATTTCCTACAGGCGCTTTTGCTTCTGGTAGAATAATATTAAGTTCTTTTAATTTTTCTTTAAAATTCATTTTGATTTCCTTTTTTTAGATTTCTTAGTTTTATCGTATTCTTTTCTTTTCTCAATTAATATCAACGCTTCCTCAATAGTAAGTTCGGTCGGATCTTTTTCCTCTGGTATCGTTGCATTTAAAGATTTGTATTTAATATATGGACCATATTGTCCTTTCATAACTCTTACTGGTTTTTTATCTTCAGGGTGCTCACCTAGATCTTTTATCATTGAGGAAGATATTCTACCTGGTTTTGCCTCAGCTATTAAAGTAATAGCTCTATTAAGACCAATTGAAAAAATTTCTTCAATATTTTCAATTCTAGCAGATTTATTTTCACATTTTAAATAGGGACCAAATCTACCAGTGTTTAATGTTATTTCCTTTTGATTATCAGGATTTATTCCAAGAGATTTTGGTAATGAACATAAAAATTGAGCTTTCTCTAAATCAATATTTTCTAATTCTAAACCTTTAGGAATAGAAACATTTTTTAAAAGTTTATTGACATTTGATTTTAATTTTTTTGTTTTTTTTTTTTTCTTTGTATTCTCTTTAATTTCCAATTCATCTAAAATTTTTTCGTATTGGAGATAAGGACCAAATCTTCCATTTTTTAAATATATATCATTTCCATTTTCATGTTTTCCAATAAATTTTGGTTCTGCTAGTTGAGCTTGGGCAGCTGCTTTAGCTTTAGATAAAGGTCTTGTAAATTTACACTCAGGGTAATTTGAACAGCCAATAAAAGCACCACCTCTAAAGCTATTTTTTAAACTAAGTGTTCCAGAACTACATAATTGACATTTTCTTAAAATATTTCCCTTATCATCTTTATCAAAAACTAAGTCTCCTAGACTATCATTTAAAAGATCTAAAACTTCTCTTGTTCTTTTTTCTTTTACTTTTGTGACATTGTTGTTGAAGTCTTTCCAAAATAATTCCAAGACTTTAATCCAGCTTTCTTTTCCTGAGGTAATTTCATCAAGTTGGTCTTCTAAACCTGCAGTGAAGTTATAATCAACATATTTTGAAAATAATTTTTCTAAAAAAGCAGAAATTAATTTGCCCCTATCTGTAGGAAAAAATCTTTTATTTAATATCTCTGCGTACCCTCTATTAGCAATTGTAGAAATAATACTTGCATAAGTTGAAGGTCTACCTATACCAAGTTCCTCAAGTTTTTTTACCAAACTAGCTTCAGAATATCTTGGTGATGGCTGTGTATAATGTTTTTCGTCTAACAGAGCTTCAATATTAACAGGACCTTTAGACATTGGGGGAAGAATATTTTCATCATCATCTTTATTAGGGTTATTGTAGATTTTTAAAAATCCATCAAATTTAAGAACCGAGCCACTAGCTTTACAGATAGTAGCTTCATTGTCTGACATTATGGTAATAGTATTTCTATCAAACTTAGCAGACTCCATTTGAGACGATAGAGCTCTACTCCAAATTAAATCATAAAGTTTATTTTGATCTGTACTTAAATATTTTTTAACACTCTTAGGAGATCTAATGATATCAGTAGGTCTTATTGCTTCATGAGCTTCCTGAGCATTTTTTGCTTTTTTTCCAGAGTAATTTAAAGCGTTTTCAGGTAGATATTCATTACCAATTTCTTTTTTAATATAATCTCTGAATGCTGAAACTGCATCTTTAGACAAGTTAGTTCCATCAGTTCTCATATAAGTGATTAATCCTATTGTTTCACCCTCTATTTCTATACCTTGATAAAGTTTTTGAGCAATCTGCATTGTTCTAGACGCTCCAAATCCTAATCTACTTGAAGCAGTTTGTTGAAGAGTAGAGGTAGTAAAAGGTCCAGAGGGATTCCGATTTATCACTTTGCTAGATATATCGTTGATACTAAATTTCTTTTTATTTATGTTTGATATAGCTTTATCTATTTCATTTTTATTTCTAAAAGAAAATTTTTCGATTTTTTTACCATCTAATTGACTTATACTGGCAGTGATATTTTGCTTTTTTTCATCTCCAAATTTTACGCTCAAAGTCCAAAACTCTTCAGACACAAAAGACTCTATCTCATGTTCTCTTTCTGTAATTAGTTTTAAAGCAACTGATTGTACTCTTCCAGCCGATTTAGAACCTGGTAATTTTGTCCAAAGTATTGGAGAGATATTAAAACCAACTAAATAATCCAAAGCTCTTCTAGCCATATAAGCATCAACTAATAAAGGCTCTATTTGTCTTGGATTTTCAATTCCATGTATTACTGCTTTTTTTGTAATCTCATTAAATACAACTCTTTCAATTTCTTTATCTTTTAAAAGTTTTTTTTCATTTAAATATTCTTTTACATGCCAAGCAATTGCTTCACCTTCACGGTCCGGATCTGTAGCTAGTATAATTTTTGAGGAGCCTTTTGCGGCATCAGTAATTTCCTTTAAATATTTCTTTGAAAAACTGTCAACTTCCCATTCCATTTTAAAATCTTGATTTGGATCTACAGACCCATTTTTAGATGGAAGATCTCTTATGTGGCCATAACTAGCTAAAACTTTATATTTATCACCCAAGTATTTATTGATGGTTTTAGCTTTAGCAGGACTTTCTACGATAACCAAATTCATAGCCTACAAACTACCCAAATGACTTCGATAGTCAAATTAATAAATTTTTGTCTTTGTTTCTTCTTTATTTTTCAATCTTTTAATATTTTCCCTATGTGTAAAAAATATTAAGACAAACATAATTGAAAAAAATAATACGTCATTAAATTGAGATAAAAATAAGAAATAAATCGGAATTGATATCGATCCTATCAATGACGATAATGAAGAAAATTTTGAAATAATAAAAATAAAAAACCAAACAAAAGTAAAAAGTAGTCCTAAATAAATATCTATAACAAACAAAATTCCAACATAAGTTGCAACTCCCTTACCACCATGAAACTTAAGCCATATAGGAAATACATGTCCTAAAAAAACACAAAGTGATGAAATATATATAAATTCTGAAAAATAAAATTTAATATATAATACTGGAATAATAGCTTTTAAAATATCTAAAATTAATGTTGAATAACCTAAAACTTTATTACCTGTTCTTAATGCGTTTGTGGCACCTATATTGCCCGAGCCAATTTCTCTTATGTCTTTCTTTAAAAAAATTTTTGTTAAAATAAAACCAAAGGGAATAGAACCCATCAGATACGAAATCAAACTTATTATAATAATATCCATATTAAAATTTAAATAATTCTTTTCCTTTTACAAAAGTATTTGTTACTTTTCCTTGAAGTCTTTTGTCTTCAATAGAGGTATTTTTTGATTTAGAAATTAATTTTTCTTTTTTTACAATCCAAGGTTTTTCAATATCAACAATGCAAAAATCTGCATCATTTCCAATTGAAAGGTTGCCTTTATTTATTTTAAGTATTTTTGCTGGATTACATGTGAGTGCTCTAATTATGGTTTCTAATTTAAGTGACTCATTATGATATAATTCTAAACTTAAAGATAGTAGAGTTTCAATACCTGATGCTCCAGTAGCAGCCTGTGAAAATGTAAGTCTTTTAGACTCCTCATCTTCAGGTTTATGATCTGAAACAATGACATCAATTAAATTATCTTTTAATCCTTGAACTAATGCAACCCTGTCTTCTTCTCTTCTAAGAGGAGGGGAGAGTTTTAAAAAAGTTTTGAAATCACCAATGTCGTTTTCATTTAATGAAAGATTATTTATTGAAACCCCCGAAGTAAATTTTACCATTTCTTTTCTATATTTTATTACTTCAAGTGACTTTTGTGATGAAATTTGAGATATATGATATCTACATTTAACTTTTTCTAATAATGTTAAATCTCTTTCTATTAAAATTCTTTCTGCTATTTCAGGTATGCCAGACAAACCAAGTTTAGTTGCAATGATACCAGAATTAATCATTCCATTTTTTGCAAGCTCATAATCTTCAGCATGTTGCATAATTAAGCAGCCGATATCTTTTGCTGAGTTCATTATTCTTGACATTAATCTAGGATTTTGGATTGTCTTAACACCATCAGTAAATGCAATTATTCCCTTACCTTGTAATAGGCCAAACTCTGTCATATTAGTGCCTTCGATATTTTTTGTTAAAGAAGCACAGGGAAAAATATTAATTTTTGATTTATCTCTTCCTCTTCTCCTTAAAAAATCTACAATTGAAACATTATCTATAACTGGTTCAGTATTTGGCATGGTTACAACAGATGTGACACCTCCAGATAAGGCTGCATTACTAAGAGTTCTAAAGTTTTCTTTATATTCGTAACCTGGCTCTCCAACAAAAACTCTCATGTCTACCAATCCTGGAAAAATATATTTACCTTTTAAATCGATTGGTTTTTCTCTGGTAGGAAGGTTATTAGTATTTACTTTTTTTCCTATAGCTTCAATTTTACCATCTTCACTAATTATTAAGCCACCAACCTCGTTTATTGAATTATGAGGATCTAAAATATTAGCATTTACAAAATATTGTTTTTTCATTTATACACAAAACATTTTTAAGCAAGCCATTCTTACAGCGACACCTAGTTCTACTTGCTCTTTAATTACACTTTTATTAATGTCGTCTGCTAATATTGTATCAATTTCTATTCCTCTATTCATTGGTCCTGGATGCATTATCAAAGCATCACTTTTAGCAAACTCAAGTTTATCAGGTGTTAGTCCATAATATTCATAATATTCTCTATTTGATGAAAGAAAAGAACTTGTCATTCTTTCATTTTGTAATCTTAACATCATAACAATATCACAATCCTTTAAACCTTTTTTCATATCAGTGAACACGTTAACTCCAAATTTTTCAATTTCTTTTGGCATTAGATTTGTTGGTGCAATTATATTTACTTCAGCTCCCAACATATTAAGTAAATAAATATTTGATCTAGCTACCCTTGAATGAAGTATATCACCACAAATAGCAATCTTTAATCCTTCGATTTTTTTTTTTCGGTTTATAATTGTCAAAGCATCTAACAACGCTTGAGTTGGGTGTTCTCTTCTTCCATCTCCTGCATTTAAAACTGCACAATTAACTTTTTGTGAAAGCAAATTACAGGCACCTGAGTCCTGGTGTCTTACCACAATTATATCTGGGTGCATTGCATTCAGAGTCATTGCAGTATCAATTAATGTTTCACCTTTTTTAATTGCTGAGTTACTAATGTTCATAGACATTACGTCAGCCCCTAATCTTTTACCTGCTAATTCAAAAGAGCTTTGAGTTCTTGTAGAAGGTTCAAAAAATAGATTTATTTGAGTTTTACCTCTTAAAACATCAATTTTTTTATTTTTACTCTGATTTACTTTTATAAATGTATGAGCTTCGTCGAGTATTAAGTTTACATCATTGATTGATAGATCTTGGATACCTAACAAATGCTTTTGGGAAATTTTAATAGCTTTATTTGTTTTAATTGCCATTAAAACCAACTCTATAACTATAAACCTCTATAATAGCAAGCTTTAATTGTTTAAAAAATCTATAGCACCTTGTAATATAAAAGCAGCAGCATTTTCATCAATTTTTTTTTCTCTTTTACTTACATTTACATCTAATTGACTTGATAAATTAAATGCTCCAACTGTTGATAATCTTTCATCCCATAAGCAAATTGGGATATCAATATTATTTTCAATATAATTAGTAGTATCTTTGATCGATTGAGCAGATCTACCAGAAGATCCGTCCATATTTAAGGGATTTCCAACAATGATTCCTTTTATATTATTTTCATTAATTAAATTTCTTATCTCATTTATAAGTTCATCAGCACTTGATCTAACTATTGTTTTAAAAGGTGTAGCAATTATTTGCTTTTCGTCACAAATAGACACACCTATCCTTTTAGATCCAAGATCTAAACCTAATAATCTCGACTTATCTGACTGTTTTTTTTTGAATTCATCCAAGGTCATCATATTGTATATTTTAAACTTAAGTGGTAGTTTGCGACATATTTAAATAGCATATGAGTATAGATCTTAAAACAATAAAACATATATCAAAACTATCAAGAGTATCTGTGGATGATCAAAAAGCTGAGAAATTGGCTAATGATTTAAATTCCATTTTCAAATTTATTGAAAAACTTAACGAACTAAAAACTGATAAAGTTGAACCTCTTACATCTGTAGCTGAAACATCACTAAAATTAAGATCTGATGAAGTAAAAAGTAATAATATACGAGAGCAAATAGTCAAAAATTCTCCTCAAGATAATGAAGACTATTTTGTTGTTCCAAAGGTTATTGAATAATGTCAGACATAACAAAGCAATCTCTTTCAGAATTAGTTAAAAATATAAAAAATAAAAAAGTTTCTTCAGAAGAGATTACAAAAGAATTCGTAAATAGATCTGAAAAATCAAAAGAACTTAATGTTTATATTACAGAAAATTATTCATCTGCCTTAGATAAAGCCAAAAAATTTGATCAAAAACCAAATTTAGATCTTAAATTACCTGGAATCCCAATAGCAGTCAAAGATTTATTCTGTACAAAAGATATTCGAACAACTGCAGGAAGTAAAATTCTAAATAACTTTGTGCCAACTTATGAGTCCACTGTAACACAGAATATTTGGAATGAAGGGGCTGTTCTTCTTGGAAAATTAAATTGTGATGAATTTGCTATGGGCTCTTCTAATGAGACAAGTTTCTTTGGAAATGTACAGAACCCAATTGATAAAAATTTAGTTCCTGGCGGGTCCTCTGGTGGTTCTGCATCAGCAGTAGCTGGTCAATTAACTCCAATTACTATCGGTACTGATACAGGTGGTTCTATTCGACAGCCTGCTTCATTTACTGGAATAGTAGGTTTAAAACCAACATATGGAAGTTGTTCACGTTATGGAATTGTTGCATTCGCATCATCTTTAGATCAGGCAGGCCCTATGGCGCAGAATGTAAAAGATTGTGCATTGCTTCAAGAAGTTATTAGCACATATGACTCAAAAGACTCCACCTCAATAAATTTTAAAAGAAATGAATATAGTAAAGAATTAACCAATAATATTAAGGGTAAAAAAATAGGAATACCCAAAGAATATAGAGTTGATGGTATGCCTAAAGAAATTGAAGACCTTTGGCAAAAAGGAATTAACTATGCTAAAGATTGTGGTGCTGAGATAATTGACATATCACTTCCTCATACTAGTTATGCTTTACCTACTTACTATATTGTAGCTCCAGCTGAGGCTTCATCTAATTTAGCTAGATATGATGGTGTTAAATATGGATTTAGAGCTAAGGGAGAAAATTTAATAGATATGTACGAAAAAACAAGGTCAGAAGGCTTTGGTGCTGAAGTTCAAAGAAGAATTATGATTGGAACTTACGTTTTGTCATCAGGTTATTATGATGCGTATTACCTTAAAGCTCAAAAAGTTAGAAAATTAATTAAAAATGACTTCAATGAAGCATACAAAAAAGTTGATGCAATATTAACCCCTTCAACTCCAAGCGCTGCATTTAAAATTGGTGAAAAGAAAGATGATCCAGTTTCAATGTATTTAAATGATATTTTTACAGTACCTGTTAATTTGGCAGGTCTTCCTGGTATTTCTATTCCAGCAGGTCACGATTCTAAAGGTTATCCTTTAGGACTTCAAATAATTGGCAAAGCTTTTGATGAGCAAAACATACTTAATATTGCCTATGCAATGGAAGAAAAAATTGATTTTAAAAATAAAACTACTGATTGGTGGATAAAATGAGTAAAAATAAATCAGAATATTTAATTTCTAGAAAAGATAATCAGTATGAAGTAGTTATTGGACTAGAAGTTCATGCTCAAGTTACTTCTGAGTCAAAACTATTTTCAACTTCATCAACAAAATTTGGAGCAGAACCAAATACTCAAGTAAGTTTAGTTGATGCAGCTTTTCCAGGAATGCTACCTGTTATTAATGAGTTCTGTGTAAAACAAGCAATTAAAACTGGTATTGGTCTTAATGCAAAAATAAATAAGCGTTCAGTATTTGATAGAAAAAACTATTTTTATGCAGATTTGCCTCAAGGATATCAAATTTCTCAATTCAAAGATCCAATAGTAGGTGAAGGTAATGTTATTTTAGATATGCCAGATGGACAAAAAAAAGTTGGTATAGAAAGATTACATTTAGAACAAGATGCTGGAAAAAGTATTCATGATCTTGACCCACAAAATACTTTTGTAGACTTAAATAGATCTGGAGTAGCTTTAATGGAAATTGTAAGTAAACCAGACCTTAGATCTCCAGAGGAAGTTAGTGTTTATATAAAAAAATTAAGATCAATAATGAGATATCTGGGAACTTGTGATGGCAATATGCAGGAAGGGTCATTAAGAGCTGATGTTAATGTATCAGTCAGAATAAAAGGCTCTAAAGATTTAGGGACAAGATGTGAGATTAAGAATGTTAACTCAATAAAATTTATGCAAATGGCTATTGAGTATGAAGCTAATCGACAAGTTGATTTAATAGAGGAAGGTAATTCAATAGATCAAGAAACTAGATTATTTGATACAAAAAAAAATGAGACAAGATCTATGAGATCAAAAGAAGATGCACATGATTATAGATACTTTCCAGATCCAGATTTACTACCTTTAGAAGTTTCTGATGAATTTATTAATAAACTTAAGTCTGACATACCTGAGTTACCAGATGATAAAAAGAAAAGATTTATTGATGAATTTAAACTATCACCTTACGAAGCAAATATACTAGTTTCAGACATTGATACAGCAAAATATTTTGAAGAAGTTGTTGCTAAGATGGGCAAAAATAAAGATATAAAACTAGCAGTTAATTGGATTACCGGTGAGTTATTCGCTGTTTTAAATAGCAAAAATATAGAAATTTCTCAAAGCCCAATAAGTGCTAAGAATTTAGCAATACTGATTAATTTAATTAAGAATGGAACAATTTCAGGAAAAATTGCTAAAACAGTATTTGAATTAATGATTGATGGAAATAAAGATCCACAAAAAATTGTTGAAGAAAAAGGATTAAAACAACAGAGCGATCCTAAAGCACTTGAGGCTCTAATAGATAAAATAATAAATGATAATAGAGAAAAGGCAGTTGAATACAAACAAGGTAAAGAAAAATTATTTGGATTTTTTGTTGGTCAAGCAATGAAAGCTTCTGGTGGTAAGGCCAATCCTCAATTAATAAATGAGATATTAAAGAAAAAGCTTTAATTCAATGGGTGCAAACCTTGATATCACTGAAAAATTACAAAATTATATTAATGATTTTGGTTTAAAGCTTAATCCAATTCAACAAGAAATAATTGATTATAATAAAACCTTAGGTGACATTAAAAGAATGCAGGTTGATCCTACTCAATGTCATTTTCTTCATTTAATGATCAAAATTTCAAATATTAAAAATGTTCTTGAAATTGGAACCTTTACTGGACTAAGTGCACTTGCTATCTCTCTAGCTTTACCAGAGGATGGTAAATTAATTGCATTAGATAAAAATGAAGAAACTAATAAAATAGCATTAAGTTTTTTTAAAAAGGCGAGTCAGGAACATAAGATTGAAACAATAATTAAACCTGCTCTTGAAACTTTAGAAGAACTGAAGAATAAAAAATTTGATATGATTTTTATTGATGCTGATAAAATGAATTACAAACAGTATTATGAAAAATCTTTAGGATTAATTAATCAAGGTGGACTAATCATAATTGACAATGTTTTATGGCATGGAGAAGTAGCTGATGAAAAAATAAATGATAAATTCACTTTGAATATTAGAGAATTTAATGAATTTGTATCAAATGACAAAAGGGTAGAACAAGTTATTATTCCATTAGGTGATGGAATGACTATCTGTAGAGTTTTATGATGTTTAGGGTTTTTGGTTTTTATAAATTTATTAAGATAAAATCTTTAAAAAAAAATAAAAATCTCTTACAAAAATTCCTTATAAAAAATAATATAAAAGGTAGTATAATTATTGCTAAAGAAGGATTAAATGGAACCATATCTGGTCGTGCTAAAGATATTGAAAAAGTAATTAAAAAACTTAAATCTTTATTTTCAATGAAATTTTTTGACAATCATAATATCTCAAAATCTAAATTTCAGCCATTCCATAAACCTAAAATAAAAATCAAAAAAGAAACTGTTCCAATGAATTTGACTCTGAATTCTAAAGAAAGAAATATTAATAGACATTTAAATCCTAAAGAATGGAATAAACTGATTAAGAATAAAAATACCCATATAATTGATACTAGAAAATCTTTTGAGTACAAAGTTGGCACATTTAAAAGATCAGTAAATCCAAAAGTAGATAATTTTAGAGATTTTCCTAAATACTTAAACAAACTAAAAAAGAATAAACCTGTAGCAATGTTTTGTACTGGTGGAATACGTTGTGAAAAAACTTCAGTATATTTGAAGAAAAAGGGTTTTAAAAATATATATCAACTTGACGGTGGTATTCTAAATTATCTAAATAAAATTAAGAAAAAAGATAGCCTATGGAAGGGAGAATGTTTTGTTTTCGATAACAGAGTCAGTCTCAAACATGGTTTAAAGCTGGGCACATACTCTGTCTGTAGTGGATGTAGAATGCCCATTTCTCCAAAAGAAAAAACATCTAAAAAGTATGAGGAAGGTGTTTCTTGTCCTAAATGTCATGATAAATTATCAAAAGTTCAAAAATCACGTTTTAGAATGAGACAAAGTCAGATATACAAAGCCAAACAATCTGAAAAAAAACACATTTTTCAAAAAGAATTTATATAAGGATAACTTTGTCTAAATCCATCAAGTTAACTAAAGATCCAATTTGGTCACTACTAAGAAAAGTAACTATACCAGCAAGTGTAGGGTCATTGTTTCAAACTTTTTACAATTTAGTAGACACGTGGTTTGCTGGTAAGATTTCAGCTGAAGCTATAGGTGCAATAGCAAAATCTTTTCCAATTTATTTTACTATAATTGCTGTTGGTGTTGGTCTTGGAGCAGCAACGAATGCTTTAATTGGTAATTCTATAGGAGAAAAAAAAGAGAGAACCGCTTCTTTATATATTGCTCAGTCTTTGATTTTCGCTTTAGCTGTCTCAGTAATAGTTACATTGTTTGGTTTGAATGTTTCAAACTTTCTTTTAGGTGTAATGGGATCGAATGCAAATAGTATAGCATTAACTAGAGAATATTTGGATATTATATTTTATGGAACTTTTATTGTACTGATTCAGATTTCTTTAAATGGTACCTTAAATGCTCAAGGCGATACAAAAAGCTATAGAAATGTTTTAATATTTAGTTTTTTCTTAAATATTTTTCTAAATCCATTGTTTATTTGGGGTTATGGTTTTATTCCAGGTTTTGGTATTGCAGGTCTTGCAATTGCCACGGTTATTTCTCAATCAATTGGAACAATCTATTTAGCTTATAAAGTAAATAACTGTAAAATAAGAAAATACCTAAGGATTGAATGTTTTATTCCAAAATTTGAGTTTCTTAAAACATTGGTAAATCAATCAGTACCAATAATGTTTAGTATGCTATTTATCGGTGTTGGAATTTTCAATATTTTATATTTTATTGGACAGTTTGGTGATCTAGCTACAGCAGGGTATGGTGCTGCGTTAAGAGTTGAGCAGGTTTTTTTATTACCAGTTATTGGTTTAAATACAGCAGTTCTTTCAATTGGTGGACAAAACTTTGGAGCCAAAGCTTTTGATAGAATAAGAGAGTTATATTCAAAAGCTTTATTTTTTGGATGTTCTTTTATGATAGTAGCTGGAATAATATTATTTTTTGGTGCAGAGTTTTTTGTAACTTTATTTACGGACAATAAAGAAGCTATAAAACACGGCACTATCTATTTAAAAGTAGCAGCCTTAATAGGACCCATATACCCAGCATTTTTTATCACTACTGCTGTATTTCAAGCAGTTAAAAAACCTCTTTATAGTCTTTATTTAAGTATATTAAGACTGACAGCATTTCCTTTTTTAAGCTTATGGTATGTAATAAATATTAGAGGAGGGGACTACGCTGATATTTTTTATACTATAATGGTTACTAATTGGGTAATGGGAATTGCACTTTTAATATTTATTGGATACTTTTTAAATAATGTTTTTAAACAAAATAAAACTCTTTTTAGTTATTAGCATCTGTCTAATATTTTTTTTCTTGACTTATAATGATGTCAAATCATACGAAATCAAGATAATTGATGGTGATACTATTAATTTAAACGGTAAGAAAATAAGATTTTCTGGAATTGATACTCCCGAACTTAAACAAACTTGTAAGAAAAATGATAAAATTATTTATTGTGGGATAAAGGCTAAAAAATTATTAATTGATAAAATTGCTGATCAAAAAGTGAATTGTATCGAAGAAGGTAAAGATCAATATAAAAGAATTCTTGCAGAATGTTTTGTAAATGATCTTAGTTTATCAAGCTATTTAGTTAAAAAAGGTTATGCATTTGCTTATAGAAAATATTCTAAAAAATTTATTAAAGATGAAGATTATGCGAGAGTTAATAGTTTGGGGATGTGGTCTATGAATTTTGAATATCCTTGGGATTATAGAAGAAAAAATTAGTCTTTATTTAATTTTTTTTCTAACTTTCTTACAAGATAAGAAACAACTAATATTAAAACTAAATATTCAAGAATTAAAAATGTGTAAATTTCTAGTGGTCTATAAGTTGTAACAACTAGTTCATTTGCTTTCCTAGTTAAGTCCCCTATACCAATAATTGATACAAGAGAGGACATTTTTAAAACATAAACAAATTGATTGCCAATAGCAGGTAAGATATTTTTAATTGCCTGAGGAAGAATTACTAAACGTAATTTCCTAAAAAAACTTAGTCCTAATGAACTACCAGCCTCCCATTGAGATTTTTTAATTGAATTTATTCCAGCTCTAAAAATTTCAGCCTGAAAAGCACTCTCACTTATCGATAAAGCAATAATACCAGATACAAATGGACTAAAACTTATTCCCGTCATTATTGGTAAGCCATAATAAATCCATAAAATTAAAACAAGGAGTGGTACTGCTCTGACAATTTCAACATATCCAATATTAAGATAAGTCAGATATTTACTTTTTGCTAAAGAAGGGACTGCAACAATAAATCCAATAATCATTGAAATTAGAATAGATACTACAGAAATATAAATTGTAGTTGTAAAACCACTAATTAAAAATTTTAGATTAGTTAAGCCCTCTATATTGTTTGGGGATAGTATAAACCATCCCAATTTTTTTCCACTACAAGAGGATAGAGGTATAATTAAAAGTAAAAGAAATAAATTTCTCACCTTTAAAGTTATAAAGAATTAAAAACTAATATCTAACTGATTATAGACTTTTTAGATTATATTTGGCTAAGAGTTTGGTAAAAAATCCTGATGATTTTTTCTTTTTGATCCAGTTATTGACGTACTTTCTCCATTCTTCATCACCTTTTGGAACCATCATAGCTAAAAAGGCTGGGTTTTTTTCACCATCTGGAACTATTGCTAGTTGAGGGTAAGTCACAACCAATTTATTTGCCTCAGTTGAGCTCGTTATATTTCCATCTGCTCTTCCAGCTAATACTTCTTGAAAATCTCTTGCTGGAGCTTCAACAGAATTTAATTTAGATTTAGGAAAAAATTCTTTAGCTTTTTCTTCTTGAGATGTTCCAAGCGTAGTTGCTATTGTTACTTTTTCATTATTCAGTGAATCCCATGTAGAGAACTTATTTAAATTCTTTTTAAGTACAAGTGGGACTGTACCGTATTTATAATAAGTATCAGTAAATCCTGCAACTTCAGCCCTTTTAGGAGTTTTGGTTACACTTGTAGAAATATCATATCTTGATGAAGTAATTCCAGAAACTATTGTCTTCCATTCTGCTGGAACAAACTTAATTTTAACACCCATATCTTTAGCAAGTTCATTCATCACATCAATGTCGAAACCTTTGTATTTATTTGTAGCTGGGTCTTTAACAGTCATTGGATCCCAATCACCTGTTGTACCAACTTTTAATTCGCCTGAAGATAAAATTTTATTAAGATTAGATTGAGCATTAACGGAATAGGGCAAAAGTGCTAAAAACACTATTAAAAATAACTTTTTCATTCTACTAAATAACTGATTTATTATTTAATTGAGACTATAATCTTGACGCAGCGTCAGTCATCCAAGAAAATAAATGTTCAGAAAAGGACCTTCTGACAAATAAATTTACGTCATTTTTGTCCTGATTATGTATAATTACGTCTACCTTTGCTATTATGGTTTGAGTTACTGCACCTTTTTTGTTTTGAAAATCATTAAAATTAAAAGGTGATCCAGTTTGAAACAACTTATATGCCTTATCCCCTTTAAGATTGATCATTACAAATTGATCTGTAACATCTGTGACAGCACCATGGTTTACACTAGATATATTTTTAATTAACAATTCTTCTATTTCATTATAATTTGAATTTTTATCATTAGTTTCATTAGAAAAAATCATCCACTCATCTGGACTTAACCACAAAGCTGAAAGCTTTTGACTTTGAGTAGAGGTATTACTCTTTACTGGTAAAAGAATATTTAACGATTTACCTATGGCTGAAAAAAATTCTCTTTTTTTTCCTCTTATAATCAATTTCATAATAGGTGTGATCTCACTAATTTGAAGATCTTGAAATAATTTTTTTTCTGGGAGTGATTGGTTATAATCAAGCATTTAATCTTTTATTCTCCTTATCTAAAAACACTGGATCCGCAACAGTTACATTAATTGTTTTATTTTCCATTGGTATGATTAATTTTTTACCCATCATATTTTTTCCACCTCTAACAACTCCAAGTGCAATAGATTTTTTAAGATTAGGACTATAGTAACTTGAAGTAACATGGCCCAACATCTCAATAGGAGATTTATTTATGTCAGCAACTATTTGGGCTCCCTCTTCTAATATCTCATTAGGGTTGTCTGTTAATAAACCAACTAATTGTTTTCTGTCATCTTTAATTGTGTCTGATCTATATAATGATCTTTTACCAATAAAATCATATTTTTTCTTACCAACTATCCAATCCATTTGTAAGTCTATTGGTGTCATAGTTGCATCGGTGTCTTGACCAACTATTATGAAACCTTTTTCAGCTCTTAGTAAGTGCATAGTTTCTGTTCCATAAGGAGTAATATTAAAATCTTTTCCTTCATCCATACATTTTTCCCATACAGAATTTGCATAGTTCGCCTGAATATTAATTTCATAACTGTGTTCACCAGTAAAACTTATCCTCATAACTCTACAGTTTATTTTTCCAATTTTTGCATTTTTAAATGACATATGAGGAAAATTTTCATCAGTAAGATCTAAATCTGGAATAACGTTAGAAATAATTTTTTTACTATTGGGTCCACAAACACTTATTGTTGCAAAATGGTCAGTTACGGATGTTAAGTAAACATCTAATTCAGGCCATTCAGTTTGAAGATAATCCTCTAATTTACCTAAAACATTGGCAGCTCCACCTGTAGTGGTTGTCATAATATAATGATTTTCTGCTAATCTCGTCGTAACACCATCGTCATAAACCATACCATCTTCATTTAACATCAAGCCATATCTACACTTACCTACATTAAGTTTTGACCAAGCATTTGTATAAACACGATTGAGAAACTCAGATGCATCTGTACCTTGAATATCAATTTTTCCAAGTGTTGAAGCATCTAAAATCCCAGCACTTTCTCTTGCTGCTCTACTTTCTCTTTGAACAGCCTCAAACATATTTTCATTATTTTTTGGATAATACCAAGCTCTCTTCCATTGACCTACATTTTCAAATTCTGCTTTATTTTTAAGATGCCATTCGTGCATTGGAGTCTTTCTAAATATATCAAAATATTCACCAACATTTCTACCTACAATAGTTCCAAAAGTTAGAGGAGTATAAGGTGGTCTAAAGGTTGTAGTGCCATGTTCACCCATTTTAGTTCCAGCTGTTTCAGATATAATTCCTAATGCGTGCATGTTACCAAGTTTCCCTTGATCAGTTCCCATACCAGTTGTTGTATATCTTTTAACATGCTCAATTGATCTAAAACCTTCTCTCAAAGCAAGTTTTATATCTTTTGCAGTTGCATCATTCTGATAATCTACGAAAGATTTTGTTTTACCCAAAATCTTATCTGATGGTAATAACCAAATATTTCTCTTTGATTTATTTTCAGATGAAAATATTTCAACATTATCATAATCAGTTTTTTTAATGTTTAAAAATTCTTTAAGGTATTTTGGAGTATTTTTGATTATATCTTCCAATGCTAAATCACCATTACAGGCACCTATACTAATTTGATCTGAAGAATATTTGCTAGGAATGAATACTTGATCTTCCTCTCTAAATTTTAATTTTCCACCTGATTGAGTAAATAAATGCACCGCGGGTGTCCATCCACCTGAAACTCCCAAACAATCGCAAGATAAATCTATCTTTGAACCTATAACTTTTTGACCATCTTTAGAGAGTTTCATTAATGAAACTTTATTGATTTTTTTATAACCATGAGTGTTAACAATTGTAAAACCCTTAAAAACCTTAACGTTATTTTTTTCTATTTCGTAAAGTAATTTAGACTCTATTTCTTCTCTGTTATCGACAATAGCTTCAACTTTTATTCCTTTCTGGATTAAGCTAATAGCAGTTTCATAGGCACTATCATTATTGGTTAAAAATATATTTTTTTCCCCACAAGCAACACCAAACAAATCAGCATATCTTTTTATTGCTGAAGAAAGTAAAATTCCTGGCCTGTCATTGTTATCAAAAATTAAAGGTCTTTCCAAAGATCCAGTAGCTGTGATTACTTTTTTGGCTCTAATTTTGAGTAATTTTTGTCTAGTTTTATTTTTTCTTTGTTCAATCGGCAGGTGGTCTGTAAGATTTTCACGTGCTAAAAGAAAATTATAGCCATGAAATGCAGCTACACTTGTTCTTATTCTTATATCTAAATTATCTATTTTTTTTATTTCATTAATTTCTTTTTCTAACCATGAACCTGAATTTTGATTGTTTATCTTAAAATGTTCTGAACTTTGATATACTGTTGATCCACCTAAGTTTGGTTTTTCATCAACTAGAATTGTCTTTAGTCCATTTTTAGCAGCAGTCTTTGCAGCCATAATTCCTGAAATTCCTGCACCAACAATCAGAACATCACAATGAATATATTCATGTTCGTAAATATCAGGATCGGGTGTAGTAGGAGATTTTCCCAACCCTGCAGATTTTCTAATAAAATATTCGTATTTTTCCCAAAAACTAGCAGGCCACATAAAAGTTTTATAATAAAAACCAGCTGGTAGCAGGGGAGAAAGTAAATTATTTATTCCTCCAATATCAAAGTTTACACTTGGCCAACAGTTTTGACTTGAAGCCTCTAAGCCCTCATAGATTTCTACTTCTGTAGCTCGCACATTTGGTTCAGTTCTGTCTGAATTATTATGAAGCTGAACTATGGCATTTGGTTCCTCTGAGCCTGAGGTCATAATTCCTCTTGGTCTGTGATATTTAAAACTTCTGCCAACTAAATGAATATTATTTGCTAATAGTGCAGATGCAAGAGTGTCTCCCTTATAACCATAATATCTTGAACCATTAAATTTGAATGAAACTCTGTAAGTTTCATCAACAAATTTACTACTTTTAACTCTTAAATTTTTTGACATGTCTTATTTAATAGGTGGTTTTTCACCTATTTTATAAATTGCTTTTATTTCATCATTCGAAGTATCACGTGCCATATTAAACCATTTTCTACATCCATGCATATGGTTCCATCTTTCAAATTGAATTCCTTTAATATTTTTTCTCATAAATAAATATTCTGCCCACTCATCATCACTTAATTCTGTTGGTTGTTTAGGCCTCTCTATATGTGCTTCGCCACCAGCTTTAAATTCACTTTGTTCACGTTCACCACAAAAAGGACAATTAATTATAAACATTAGTGTGCAACAGCGGCGGCACCATGTTCATCAACTAGATCACCACTTACAAATCTATTAATATTAAAGGCAGCATTAAGTTCATGAGGTTCATCATTTGCTATTGTATGAGCAAATAAATCTCCTGATCCTGGGGTTGCTTTAAATCCTCCAGTGCCCCATCCACAATTAAAATATAAACCTTTAATTGATGTTTTACTAATTATTGGACTAGCATCAGGACTGATATCAACTATTCCTCCCCATTGTCGCAGCATTCTCATTCGACTAAATATTGGGTATAATTCTAATATTGCATTTAAAGTTCCTTCAACAATATCATGACTACCTTTTTGTGAATAAGAGATATAATCATCAGTTCCAGCACCAATAACTAGCTCTCCTTTGTCAGATTGACTAACATAAGCATGCACCGCATTTGACATTACAACTGTATCAATAATTGGTTTGACGGGTTCAGATACCAAAGCTTGCAAAGGTTTACTCTCTAATGGTAATTTTAAACCTGCCATATTAGCTATAACACTAGAATGACCAGCTGCTACAACTCCAATTTTATTTGTTTTAATAAAACCTTTTGTTGTTTCTATACCCTCAACACTATCACCATTTCTTTTTATAGCTTTAACTTCACAATTTTGAATTATATCAACACCCATTTCATCAGCACCTCTGGCATATCCCCAGGCAACAGCATCATGTCTAGCTGTTCCGGCTCTTCTTTGTAATGTTCCTCCTAGTACTGGATATCGAATATGTGGAGAAGTATTTATAATAGGACAAAATTTTTTAATTTCTTCTGTATTTAAATATTCTGCATCAATTCCATTCAATCTATTGGCATGAGTTCTTCTTTTTAAGTCCCTTACGTCTTGAAGATTATGAGCAAGGTTCATGACACCTCTTTGACTGAACATTACATTATAATTTAATTCTTGTGATAAATCTTCCCAAATTTTTAATGCATGATTATAAAGACCAGCACTAGCATCCCATAAATAATTCGATCTTATTATAGTTGTATTTCGTCCTGTATTTCCTCCACCGATCCAACCTTTTTCTACAACAGCAATATTTTTTATATTATGTTTTTTGGCTAAATAATATGCTGTTGCGAGACCGTGTCCTCCACCGCCAACAATTACAGCATCATATTTTTTTTTAGGTGCAGGGTCTTTCCAGGCTTTTTCCCAGTTTTCATGATAAGAAAAAGCATTCTTTATTAGTGAAAATATTGAGTATCTATTTTTCATTATTAATGAATAATTACTTTATTAATATTGATTATTCAATACAATCTAAAGCGACAAATTTCTTGGAAGAGTGGGTGAGAGGCTTAAACCAGTCGTTTGCTAAATGACCGTGCGAGGAAACTTGTACCGAGGGTTCGAATCCCTCCTCTTCCGCCATATTTTAAAATAAAGGGTTATTTTTGAAAAAATCTTTCATAGGAATTGGTTTTTGTTCAAGTATATATCTATATACATTGTAGTTCTCCAAAACCCTCTGAACATAATTTCTTGTTTCTTTGAATTTGATTAGCTCAATCCAATCAACATAATTGGTTTGATTTTTTTGGGGATCTTTATTTATCTTTTTCCAATATCTGACACGTTTTGGTCCAGCATTATAAGCTGCTATTGCAAAAGGGTATGCACCGTCATACTCAAGAATTAAACCTGCAATATAATGTGAACCTAAATTGATATTATATTCTGGATCAGTAGTTAATCTAGATTTTGAATAAGGAAGCTTTGCTTGGTTAGCAACTAACTTAGCAGTATAAGGCATCAATTGCATCAAACCTTTTGCTCCTGCATGACTATTAGCACTTAAATCAAATTCACTTTCTTGTCTGATAATAGATAAAATAAATGCACTTTCAGGAATTTTTCTTCCATTAATATATTTAGGTGTGCTTATAATTGGATAATTATATTTATTGTGAAATCTTTTTTCATATGAGGCAATTTTTGCAACTTGGATTGCAAAGTCAAAACGTTCAATATTAGTTGCAAGTTCTGCAGCTAAGACTTCACTTCCACTATTAACATTATCGTTTGCCAAATGTCTAAGAATATGTTTAGTATATTTATCTTCATCAAGTTCATCTAAGAGATAGATTAATTTAACAATTTCTTTTTTGAAAAAATAATCTCGATATTCTTTTTTAACCTCTGTATCTTTGGTTAGTTCAAATTTTCCATTAGGATCTAACTCTCTAAATGCTAGTTGACCATAATAAGTTGTCAAATAGCTTGCTGCTTCATTAAACCATTTAGTTGATAATTCATTATAGCCTAACTTTTTATAAGTTCTTCCTAACCAGTATGCACCTCTAGCAACACTAATTGGATATCCAACATTGTTATAAAAATTTTCAAAGTGATCTTTAGCTAATAATGGATTATTTAAGAAGCTTAAAGCGATCCAACCACTCATCCATTCTGCAGCAGCAAATTCTGGTCCTTCGGTCATAGCATGGTTACTAGAAATTTTATAAGCTAATTCGTATTTTTTTTTATAAATTAAAGATCTTGAGATAATTTCTCTTTCCGTCCACCATTTATCTGGTCTTACTAAATAATCTTTAGTATTTTTGATTTTTAATAAAATTTCAACAGAACTATCAACTCGACCTCTTTTTCTTCTCCATTTTAATCTGTCGTAATTTAATCCAGAGTCATCTTTAAATTTAGCTGGCACTTTAGATATCGCATTATCAACACCATAAGATTTACTCATTAATAATTGTCTTGCATTATATAAAAGTTCATAATCTTTTGGTAAATATCTTAGCATTCGCTTCAGATCCCAATATTTATTATTCCAAGCAAGATAATCTGCTCTTTTTATATAGTCATTAGCATTAAGATACTTTTTAAATTTTTTCCTATAAAATCTTAATTGTGATTTAGTAAGCTCCGCAGTTATCCAACCTTCTTTTATTAGCTGCATGCCTTTTTCTTTATTTCCTGTTAAAGTATAACTTTCACCAAGTATCATTCTGCCAAATCCACTTAATGGCTCAGAGGATCCATACCAATTAATAATTTTTTTTGGAGAAATTTTATCAGTTGATAGTTTATGTTCTGCCAAATATTTAACGCGACCAATTCTTGGATAATCCTCATTTTTGTCCATGAAAGTTTTATAATCATAATAAGAAGCTTGGTTTCCTTTTCTTAAGAGATGTCTCCACTGGATGAAATTATAAATTGATTTATCTTTAGCTTTTTTTGAAGTTTTCAAAGCATCAGTCCATTTAGCTCTTTTCATCTCAGAAATGGCTTTTTTAGCTAAATTAAAGTCTTTTTTATTATAGTATTTTGATATTTTTATATCTTTAACTTTTTCAGCCCCTGCAATTAAGGGCTTCTTCTTGGGTAGAATAAAACCACTTATATTTTCTTTCTTAACAATAACATTTTTTTCTATTACTTTTTTTTCAGTTTGCTTTATTGGTTTTGGTAGTGGTTTTAATACATCTATTAGTAACTTTTTTTGTGTTTCCTCTTTTGTTTGTATTGGTTTTTTTAATGGGACTATTTCAGAGGAGGCAATACCTGCATACCCAGTAAGACTAAACAAAAGTATAAAAAATATGATTTTTTTTGACATAATCTTTACTATATGAATCAACAATCTATGTTATAAGTATTTATGTTTAAAGGATCAAATGTTGCTTTAGTTACCCCGTTTAAAAATGATAAACTTGATGACGAAAATTATATCAAGTTAATACATTTTCACATTAAAAATGGTACAAATGGTTTAGTTCCAGCCGGAACAACGGGAGAATCTCCAACATTAAGTCACAATGAACATGAAAGAGTTATAGAGCTATGTGTGAGAGAAAGTGCAGGAAAATTACCTGTATTTGCAGGAACAGGATCAAATTCTACAGAAGAGGCCATCTCCTTAACTTCCCATGCTGAAAAAATTGGTGCTAATGGAGCGCTTATTGTTACTCCCTATTATAATAAACCTACGCAAGAAGGTTTATATCAACATTATAAATCAATTAATGATAAATGTGGAATTCCTATATTAATTTATAATATTCCAGGTAGATCAGTTATAGACATGTCAGTTGATACAATGGCAAGATTATATGAGCTTAAAAACATTATAGGAGTTAAAGATGCTACTGGTGATTTGAATAGAGTTGATCAAACTTTAAAAAAGATGGGTAACGATTTTTTGCAATTGACTGGTAACGATGACAATGCATTGGAATTTAATAAAAGGGGAGGTGTTGGAGCGATAAGTGTTACAGCAAATATTGCACCAAAACTATGTTCAGAATTTCAGAAACTTTCAATTATGAGTGATGAAAAATCAATCTCTGAAGCAAAAAGACTTGATAAGATTTTACAGCCTGTGCATCATTCGATGTTTATAGAAAGCAATCCAAGTCCAGTAAAATACGCTGCTAAATTATTAGATCTCTGTGATGATGAGGTAAGACTACCGTTAGTTAAAATAACTGATCCTACTAAAGAAATTGTTAAAAAAGCACTTCTGTCTGCAAAATTAATTTAATGAACAAAAGGACCAATTCTGGTTTGAAAATTATTTGCCTTAATCGTAAAGCAAGTTTTAATTACTTTTTTGAAGATTTATTAGAAGCTGGAATTGTTCTTAAAGGGTCTGAAATTAAATCTATTCGAGATGGTAAAGTAAATATTACTGATTCTTATGCGATTGAAAAAAATGGAGAAATAATTTTAATAAATTCACATATTTCGTCATATAAACAAGCAAGCTACTCAAATCACAATCCAACAGATGAAAGAAAACTTTTATTAAATAAAAGGGAAATAAATAAGCTTATTGGAAAAATGCAAAGAGATGGATTTACTATAGTGCCTACAAAAATGTATTTTAAAAAAGGAAAAGCTAAAGTAGAGCTAGCAGTTGCAAAAGGTAAAAAACAATACGATAAAAGAGCAACAAAAAAAAATAGAGACTGGAGTCGGGAGAAAGCAAGATATGTCAGAAAATCCAGTTAAATCAATCTATTTAGGAATAGGTTCAAATTTAGGAAATAAAAAGAGAAATATTGAAAATACAAAATCAAACTTATTAAAAAATAATATCAATATATTAGAATGTTCGAGTTATTATGAAAGTTTATCATGGCCGAATCCTAAAAATCCAAAATTTTTAAATATAGTAGTTAAGATTAAAACTCATTTAACACCCTTAAAACTAATTAAAAAATGCAAAGAAATTGAAACCAGATTAGGTAGGAAAAAAAGGCCAAAAAATTCACCTCGCATTTGTGATATAGATATAATCGACTTTAAAAACCAAAGAATGGAAAATGGTTTAATTTTACCACATCCAAGAATGCATACCCGTAATTTTGTTCTTTTACCTCTTTTTGAGATAAATAAAGATTGGAAACACCCTGTTTTAAAACTTAATATAAAAAAACTAATATCATCATTATCAAGTAGTGACATTAGATCTATTAAACAAATCTAAATAGATGCTATAATAACTTATGTTAAATTCTGAAGAATTAATAAATAAAGTTAAAGGATATAATAAGTTTTTAAATCCAGAGAAACTTAATAAAGCCTATGATTTTGCTGTTAAAGCTCATAGTAATCAAAAAAGAGCATCTGGTGATCCTTACTCAGTTCACCCAATAGAAGTTGCTAATATTTTAACTGATTTAAAATTAGATAGTGCAACAATTACAACAGGTCTTTTACATGACACAATTGAAGACACTTATGCAACATATGAAACCATAAAAGGTGAGTTTGGATCTGAAGTTGCAGATTTAGTTGACGGTGTTACAAAAATATCAGTATTAGAAAATACTGCCTCTGCTAATTCAAAAGCTGAAAATTTTAGAAAATTAATATTAGCTACTTCAAAAGATATTAGAGTTTTATTAGTTAAAATTGCTGATCGATTACATAATATGAGAACAATTAAAGCTATTGATAAAGAGGATAAAAGAAAAAGAATTGCTCAAGAGACAATGGAAATTTATGCTCCATTAGCAGACAGAATGGGAATGCACAGAATAAGAGATGAACTAGAAGACTTGTCTTTTGAAATTCTTAATCATGAAGGTAGATTATTAATCCAAAAAAGACTTGAAGAAATTAAATTAGATAAAAAAGATATTTTTGAAAGTCTATCATCTGAATTTAATCAATTGTTAATTGAAAATAATATTAATTCAAAAATTTATGGGAGAGAAAAAACTCCTTTTTCTATATGGAGAAAAGTTCAAAAGAAAAGAGTTTCATTAGAGCAAATTACCGACATTATTGGTTTTAGAATTATAGTTGATGATACTGATGATTGTTATAAATCTTTAGGAATAATTCACAAAGCATATAATTGTATTCCTGGAAAATTTAAAGATTATATTTCTTCTGCAAAAATAAATGGATATAAATCAATTCATACTTCAGTTATTGGTTCATATAAAAAGCCTGTTGAAATCCAAATCAGAACAAAACAAATGCATGAATTTGCTGAAAGAGGTATAGCATCACATTGGCAGTATAAATCCTCAGAAAAGTTTAATTCACTAACATGGAAAGAGTATGATTGGTTGAAGGATCTTGTAGAAATTATTGAAAAGAATGAAAATCCTGAACACTCATATGAATATACTAAACTTCAAATGTTTCAGGAAAACGTTTTTTGTTTTACTCCTAAAGGATCTGTAATCAAATTACCTAAAGATGCTACAGCTATTGATTTTGCTTATGCTGTTCACACCAAAATAGGTGATACAGCTATTGGATGTGAAATTAATGGTAATAAAAGTGAATTACAATCTATATTAAGAAATGGTGATAGAGTAAATATCAATACATCAAAAAATCAATCTCCCTCTTTACATTGGATACCGACAACTAAAACTGGTAAAGCAAGAGCCGCTATTAGAAGGTATTGGCATGATAGGGGAGAGAGAAAAGAAGAGAGAATCAAAAAATATAATACTACCTTGTGGATTTCTTTACCTGATAAACCTGGTCAACTTGGAAATGTTAGTTCTTTAATTGGTGAACATAAACTAAATATCTCCAATCTTGAGATGGCAGGTAAAAACCCTAATTATATTAATTTTAAGTTCCAATTAATAATTAGAGATTTAAAAAATTTTACTAATTTTATTGCAGAGCTTAAACAAAAGGGTATAAAATTTAAGATAATTAGACACGAAGATAAAAGAAATGCTTTCACCCAAAAAATCCTTAGATATTTTAAGAAAAACTGATGCTTTATTAGAGGGTCATTTTGTTTTATCATCAGGACTTCATTCATCTAAATATATTCAATGTGCTAAATTGCTTAGCAAACCATATCTAGCTGAAAAAATATGCAGATCATTAGCAAGTAAGATAAAAAAAAGATTTAAAAAAATAGACTTAATTTTAGCACCAGCTATGGGTGGTATAGTTATTGGTTATGAAATAGGTAGAATTTTAAAAAAAGAGACAATCTTTTGTGAAAGAGTAAAGGGTAAATTTGCACTAAGAAGAGGTTTCAATATTAGAAAAGGAATAAATGTCTTAATTATTGAAGATGTAATTACAACAGGAAAGTCAAGTTTAGAATGTGTTAAATTAATTAGAGATAGCAAAGCAAAACTATTAGGTTTTGCATCATTAATAGATAGATCATCAAAACAAACGTTAAAAATTAAAAAAAGAATTGTATCTCAATTAAAAATAAGTGTTCCAACATATAAAAAAAAAAAATTGTCAAAGAACTTGATATCAATACCTGTTACTAAACCTGGAAGTAGATTTATTAAGTGAAACGTTTAGGTGTAAATATTGATCACATAGCCACCATTAGAAATGCTCGAGGTGAACACCATCCTGATCCTTTTTTTGCTGCTAAGTTTGTAAAAAAGTGTGGTGCAAATTCAATTACAATACATTTGAGAGAAGACAGAAGACACATTAATGATACTGATGCCAAAAAAATCTGCTCAATAAAGAATCTTTTAGTTAACTTAGAGGTTTCCACTAATTCGAAAATGATTAATTCTGCTTTAAAGCTAAAGCCTAATTTCGTTTGTATAGTGCCAGAGAATAGAAAAGAGATAACTACAGAAGGAGGGTTAGACTTAAAGAAAAATAGAACGAAATTAGAAAAAATAATTTCTAGATTCAAAAAAAAGAATATTAGAACCAGTTTATTTATTAACCCATCATTAAAAGATATTAAATTATCTAAAGAACTAAAAACAGATTGTATTGAGATTCATACAGGCAAATTAGCAAATTTAATTAAATCAAAAAAAAAACACATGATTGAACTTCAAAAAATAAAAAAGTGTTCTATTCTTGCAAATAATTTAGGTCTAGAAGTTCATGCTGGTCATGGTCTAGATTATAAAACAACTAAATTTCTTGCTAAAATTAATCAAATTAAAGAATTTAATATTGGACATTTTTTAGTTGGAGAGTCTATCTTTAATGGTCTTCCTAAAGTAATAAAGAGTTTTAAGAGAATAATTAAAAAAAGATAAAATGCGTATATTGGGTATAGGTGTCGACATAATTCAAAATAAACGAATTAAATCTTCAATTAAGAATAAATTATTTGTTTCAAGAACATTTAGTAACAAAGAGATTTATTTTTCAAAAAATACTTCTGATAAAACAAATTATTTTGCTAAAAGATTCGCTGCAAAAGAAGCATTAGCAAAATCAATAGGAACAGGTTTTAGAAATAATCTCAACTTTAAAGATATTCAAATTTTAAATGATAAAATTGGTAAACCATATTATCAAAAATCAAAAAAAATTAACAACATTATAAATAAAAAATTTAAAGTTAAAAACTTTGATTTGTTTCTTTCAATTTCAGACGAAAAGGATTATTCAATTGCATTTACAATTTTACAGACCAAATAATGTTTAATAAAAAATTTTTTATAGAGAATACAAAAACACTTTTTTATGCTTTGATAATTGCAGTTATTATTAGATCTTTTTTAATCCAACCATTTTATATTCCATCATCATCTATGGAGCCTAATTTATTAGTAGGAGATAGAATTTTTGTTACAAAATATACTTATGGTTATAGTAAACATTCATTTCCTTTCAGTCCTCCAATTTTTAAGGGAAGAGTAATGTCAAATAATCCCAAAAGAGGTGATGTAGTAGTTTTCAAAACCCCTGCTGATAATAGAACTGATTACATTAAAAGATTAATTGGTTTACCCGGTGATATTATTAAATTTAAGGATGCCAATTTGTATTTAAATAATAGTGAAATAATTAAATCGAAAATACCAAAAATAAACAAGACTTTTTGTGGCCGAAAAGAAATAGACGTTTCTTTTTTTGAGGAGATTTTACCGAATGGTAAAAAATACAATACAGTATACCTTAAAAATTTTCCAATGCAGAACACTGATACATTCAAGGTCCCTAAAAATCATTTTTTTTTCTTAGGTGATAATAGGGATTGTTCTAAAGATAGTAGATTTTTAAGTAGTGTAGGTTATGTGCATCAAGATAATTTAGTAGGCAGAGCAAGATTTATTTTTTTTTCATCTGATAGATCCATTGGAAGTATATTTTCTTTTTGGAAATGGAATAATTCTTTAAGATTTGATAGATTTTTTACTAAAATAAATTAATGAGAATTAATTATTCAGCATTAGAAAAAAAGATTAAATGTAATTTTAAAAATAAAGATTTATTAATTAAATCTCTTACTCATAAAAGTTTTAATAAAGATAATAACTATGAAAAATTAGAGTTTTTAGGTGATAGAGTATTAGGTCTTATAATTGCCAAAAAACTATTAGAAATTTATCCTAACGAAAAAGAAGGTATTTTAGATAAAAAATTTGCTTCATTAGTGAACAAAAAAACTTGTTTAGAAATTGCAAAAAAAATAGATCTACACAAATATGTTCTAACATTTAATGTTAAAAATAGAAAAAATTTAATTGAGGATAAGGTGCTTGCAGATTGTTGTGAAGCACTTTTAGGGTCTATTTATTTAGATAAAGGATTTATTGTAGTTGAAAAAGTTATACTAAACTTATGGTCTAGTAATATAAAAGATAGTGTTGTTACTCAAATTGACGCTAAGACCAAATTACAAGAATTTTCTTTAAAACATTATAAAAGATTACCTATATATAAACTTATTTCAAACTCAGGTCCGAGGCATATGCCAATTTTTAAAGTAGCCGTAAAATTACAAGATACAAAATTCTATACTGCTCAAGGAAAAACAAAAAAAGATGCTGAACAAAATGCTGCTATATTATGTTTACAAAATATTAAATAGTTATGATTTGGGACGATAAAGGATATCTATTATCAAAAAATAAATATAGTGAAAATTCAATTATATCGGAAGTTTTCACTAAAGATCATGGTAAAGTTTCAGGCATTATTTTTGGCGGTACTTCAAAAAAAATTAAAAATTATCTACAAATTGGAAATAAGATTCATGTTAATTTCAATTCAAAAAATGATAATAAACTTGGTTATTTTAAAGTTGAAATACAACAGGCTTTATCACCATTGTATTTTGATAATCAAAAGAAACTATCTTGTATAACGTCAGCCATGAATTTAATTAAAATTTTAACGGCTGAAAATCAAAAAAATATAAATATATATGAATTAATAAAAGATTTTTATTTATTGCTTGATAAAAATAATTGGATCAAAAGGTATATTTTTTGGGAATTAGAATTATTTAGAGTTATTGGATACGATTTAGAATTAAAAAATTTAGTTGAAAAAGAAGTTATTGGAGATAAACTTCAATACATTTCTAAATCAAATGCTAACAAAAAGATAATTCCCAATTTTTTAATTGAAAAAAATGAAGAACCTGTTGACCTAACAAATCTCAAAAAAGGATTATTTTTGATTGGTGACTATTTGGAAAAAACCATACTTAGACCCAATAATCTTTCTCAACCAATTAGTAGATTGAATTTTATAAACAGTCTTAAATAATTATTTTAAGATGGTATCTAATCTATCAGCGTAGTAGCTCACAATAGCATTAGCACCGGCCCTTTTAAACGCAATTAGACTTTCTATTACTATATCATTATTAGTTAAACCTTTATTAATACCATTTTCTAAAAGACTGTACTCCCCTGAAACTTGATAAGCCATAACTGGTATTTTAAAATTATCTTTAACTAATTTGATTATGTCAAGGTAAGGTAGGCCAGGTTTAACCATTACCATGTCAGCTCCTTCTTTAATATCTAATGCTACTTCTCTAAGAGCTTCATTACTATTTCTGAAATCCATTTGATAATTTTTCTTACTACTCTTAAGTAGACCTTTAGATCCTACTGCATCACGAAAAGGTCCATAAAAATTTGATGCATATTTTACTGCATAAGATAAAATTTGAGTCATCTTAAATCCATTGTTGTCCAATGCTTTTCTAATTTCACCAATTCGACCATCCATCATATCTGATGGAGCAAGAACATCACATCCCATCTGGGCTTGTAGTAAAGATTGATCTATCAAGATTTTAATTGTTTCATCATTAAGAACATAATCTTTTTTTAATAATCCGTCATGCCCGTGAGATGTATATGGATCTAAAGCAACATCACACATTATTCCAATTTGATTTTTATATTTTTTTTTTATTAATTTTAATGCTCTACAAACTAAATTGTCTTCGTTTAATGCTTCGGTGCCAATAAAATTTTTCTTTTTTTTTTCGGTATAAGGAAATAATGCTATCATTGGAAGACCTTTTTTTATTGCCTTGTCTACGACAAAATTAATCTTATCCAATGTATATCGATAAACTCCAGGCATTGATTTAATCTCTTGTTTTTTATTTTTCCCATCAATCAAAAAAATTGGCAATATAAAATCATTATGGGTCAAATTATTTTCTTCGATTAGTCTTCTAGACCAATCATTTTTTCGACTTCTTCTAAGTCTTAATCCTGGATATTTACCTGTAATCATTTTTTAAATATATTTATAATATGCGACAAATGTTATATACAAATATAACTTAAAAAAGATATTAAACAATCTTATGGAACTAAATTTTAACGACTTTCAAAGACAGGATGTCAAATTTGACATTAATGAACTTCAGAAAGCTTATAAAGAGATACTTAAAATAAAAAGCTTTAGTGGAGTAGAGGGTGTTTCGAACTTTGGTGCAATATCTTTAACCCAAATACCTGGAGATCCTAACTCAATTAAAGGAAATAAAGCAAGAGGGGTTTTTTGGACCAAACCTGACAAAAGTGGCAAGGAAGTTGTAAGAGATCAAAAAATTGATGAAGCTGCTTATTCAGAATTTATTGATGAATACAAAGATACATATTTTAAAGAAGTTTTTGAAACTTTATCGTCTAAGTATAAATTAGGTAGGGTAAGAATTTTATTAAAAGAACCGCGATCTACTCTAAGTTGGCACAGAGATCCTGAACCAAGATTACATATTCCTATAATTACTAATCCTGGAGCTATTATGGTTGTAGATCATGTTGCAAAACATATGCCAGCAGATGGATCTGTTTGGATTACAAATAATACAAAATATCATAACGCTTTTAACGGTGGTGAAGAAAATAGAATTCACCTAGTTGCATGTGTGTTAGATTATAAATTTAATTAGATTGAAAAAGATATTCATTTCATCAGATCATGCAGGCTTTAATTTAAAAGAGCAAATTAAGAAAAAATTCTCAAAAAAATTTCTTTTTCAAGATATGGGGACAGATGATTCTAAAACATCAGTTAATTATCCAGATTATGCACATAAACTTTCAAAAAAGGTATCCAATAATAGCAAAAATATAGGTATTTTGGTTTGTGGTTCTGGCATGGGGATGTCAATGGCGGCCAATAAGCACAAAAAAATAAGAGCTGCAGTGTGTTATTCGGTAAAAAACGCAAAATTATCTAGATTGCATAACAATGCAAATATTATTACATTAGGATCAAGATTAACAAAAAAAAATATAGCCTTTAAATGTATAGAAGTTTTTGTTAGTACTAAATTTGAAGGCGGTAGACACAAAAAAAGAGTAAAAAAAATATAAATAATATGTCAAGTGAAACTAAATATTTGAATTCTGAGTATAAAGATTTTTTTGAAAGAAGTCTTTCTGATGCTGATCCTGATTTGTTTAAAGCTATTAATGATGAATTAGTAAGACAACAAAATCATATTGAACTTATTGCATCAGAAAATATTGTTTCTCAAGCAGTGCTTGAGGCTCAAGGCTCTGTTCTTACAAATAAATATGCTGAAGGTTATCCAGGAAAAAGATACTACAATGGTTGTGAACATGTTGACGTTGCAGAACAATTAGCTTTAGAAAGAATAAAAAAACTATTCAATTGTAAGTATGCTAACGTTCAACCTCACTCAGGTGCTCAGGCAAATGGAGCTGTATTTCTAGCATTACTAAAACCCAACGATACATTTATGGGTATGAGCTTAAATTCAGGTGGTCACATAACTCATGGTTTAAAAATTTCTATGTCTGGAAAATGGTTTAATGCAATAAATTATGATGTTGATAAAAAATCTGAATTAATCGATTATGATAATGTTGAAAAATTAGCTTTAGAGCATAAACCAAAACTAATTATCGCTGGAGGTAGTGCCTATTCAAGAGTTATTGATTTCAAAAGATTTAGAGAAATTGCAGATAAAGTTGGAGCTTATTTCATGGTTGATATGGCACATTTTTCTGGACTAGTTGCAGGTAAAGGATATCCAAATCCTTGTGATTATGCACATGTTGTAACTTCAACTACTCATAAAGTTTTTAGAAGCGCTAGAGGAGGAATAATTTTATCTAACGATGAAGAATTAGGAAAAAAATTTAATACAGCTGTTTTCCCTGGTTATCAAGGTGGACCATTAATGCATGTTATTGCCGCTAAAGCAGCTGGTTTTTTTGAGGCTTTAAAACCAGAATTCCAAACATATATTAAAAATGTTTTAGCTAATGCTAAAATGTTAGCTGAAACATTAAAAAATAATGGTTTTAAGATTTATTCAGGAGGAACCGATACTCATTTAATGTTAGTAGATTTAAGACCTTTTAATGTGAAAGGAAATTTAGCTTCTGAAAGCTTAAGTAGAGCAAACATAACTTGTAATAAAAATGGAATACCTTTTGATACAGAGAAACCTATGATTACTTCAGGCATAAGATTAGGTTCTCAAGCAGCTACAACAAGAGGTTTTGGTTTAAAAGAGTTTGAAATAGTAGGACAATTAATAACTAAAGTAGTAAAAGGTCTATCTGATAATCCTGAGGATAATAGTAAGGTGGAAAATGAAGTTAGAAATGAAGTTGTAAATTTATGTTCTAATTTTCCAATTTACAAAAATCTTAATAAATGATCTGCTCAATATGTAAGAAAGGTGAGACTTCGGTCGTAGACTCTCGTCCAACTGAAGATGGTACAGCTATAAGACGCAGAAGACTATGTTCTTGCGGAGCAAGATTTACAACATTTGAGAGAGTTCAATATAGAGAGTTAATGGTCGTAAAAAAGAATGGAAGAAAATCAACTTTTGACAGAGATAAATTGTCCAAATCAATCTATATAGCTTTAAAAAAAAGACCTATAGACACTGAAACTACGGAAAAATTTATAAGTAAAGTATCTAGAGCCCTTGAGGAACTTGGACAAAGTGATATCTCATCAAACACAATTGGAACAATGGTTATGGAAGGTTTAAAAGAACTTGATCCAGTTGCTTATGTTAGATTTGCTTCAGTTTATCGAAACTTTAGAGAAGAAAAGGATTTTGTACAATTTGTGGACAAAATAGATGTCTTCAAAAAAAGATAGTTTTTCATCGCAAGATAAAAAATACATGAAAATTGCTATTAATTTAGCAAGATCACGCAAAGGTTTAACGGGAGACAATCCATCTGTTGGCTGCCTAATTGTAAAAAATGATACAATTATTTCAATTGGTCAGACAGGATACAATGGTAGGCCACACGCTGAACATAGCGCAATAAAAAATTCATTTGAAAAATTAAAAGGTTCTAAAATGTATGTAACCCTTGAACCTTGTAATCACTATGGAAAAACCCCACCTTGTACAAAAAATATAATTAAAAGTGGTATTAGTGAATTAATTTATTCAATGGAGGATATCGATAAGAAAGTAAAAGGAAAGAGTTTTAAGATTTTATCAAATAAAAAGATTAAAGTTAAGAGAGGCCTTCTAAAAGAAGATGCAAAAGATCTTTATGATTCTTACATTAAAAATCGAACTAGTAAATTACCTTATGTTACAGCTAAAATTGCAGTTTCGAAAAATAAATTGATTTATAGTAAAGGAACTAAAAGAATAACTGATAAGAATTCAGATATGATTACCCATTACCTACGATATAAAAATGACTCAATAATGATTTCAAGTAAAACTCTCAATATAGATAATCCAAAATTGACTTGCAGATTAAAGGGTTACAATAAATTTTCACCAAAAAGAATAATTCTAGATAAAAATTTAGATATCAAATTAACAAGTTATATTTTTCAATCAGCAAAAAAAGGTAATACAAATCTTTTTTATCATACATCTAATACTAAAAAGATTAAAGTTTTAAAAAAGAAAGGATTTACTTTGATTAAAACAAAATTAAATAATGAAGGATTGCTGGACTTAAAGATAGTCTTGAAAAAGTTATTCACTCTAGGCACAAGAAGTTTACTTGTTGAAGGTGGTGACAAAATATCAAAAAACTTAATAAAAAATAGACTTATTGATACATTTTATTTATTTCAAAGCCCAAAAATTTTAAGAGTAAATAAAATAAATCAGGGTTTTACCTCATTTGGAATTTTAAATGGTAAGTATAAAAAGGTATCTAAAATTACATCTAAACTAGCCAAAGATAAAATTACAATCTATAAAAGATAAAATGTTTAACGGAATTATATTTAATAAGGGTTTCATTAAGAAAATATCTAAAAGATCAAAAGGTATTAATATTTTTGTGAAATCAGACCTCAAATTGAATTCAAAAAATATTGGAGTTTCTATTGCATGTGATGGGGTTTGTTTAACATTAATAAAAATCCAAAATAAAATAATGGAATTTTATCTCTCCAATGAAACTGTTAAAAGATCAAAATTTAAGTATCTAAAAATCAATGATGTAATAAATTTAGAACTACCTCTTGAGTATGGTCAAAAGATTTCAGGGCATATATGTCAGGGACATATTGATACAACTGGTAAAACTTTAAGTGTAAAAAAAGTTGATAAATCTTATATTTTTGACTTTGAAATAAGTTCAAAAGAAAGAAAAAATATTATTGAAAAAGCTTCAATATGTATAAACGGTATTTCATTAACCATTTCCAAAAAAACAAAAAAAGGTTTTCAAATTTGGGTAATTCCTCATACTTTCAAATTAACCAATTTATCAAAGGTTAAAAAAGGCAATCTTGTAAATATAGAAATAGATATTCTTTCAAAATACGTTAAAAATTTTTTCAATGCCAAAAAGTAATTATTCGTCGATAGAAACAATTATTAAAATTGCCAAAAAGGGTGGGATGTTCATCTTAGTTGATGACGAAAAAAGAGAAAATGAAGGAGATCTAGTGATTTCAACAAGTGATACAAATCCAAAAAATATTAATTTTATGGCTAAATTTGGAAGAGGATTAATTTGTCTAGCATTGGATAGTTTGCAAGCAAAGAGATTAAATTTGTCCCTTATGTCTCCGATTAATCAATCTAGAAATAAAACCGCCTTTACAATATCTATTGAAGCGAAAAAAGGAATTACAACAGGTATTTCAGCAAAAGATCGAGCTAGAACCATAAGGATTGCATCCAAAAAAAATGTAAATAAGAAAGATATTGTGTCACCAGGTCATGTTTTTCCAATTATTGCAAAAGACGGAGGAGTACTTGTTAGAGCAGGGCACACGGAAGCTTCTGTAGACATTTCTAAATTAGCAAAAAAAAATAATTCTGCAGTCATCTGTGAAATAATGAATGAAGATGGCACAATGGCTAAAGGTCAAGATCTATTTAACTTTGCCAATAAACACAAATTAAAAATTGGAAAAATAGAAGATTTAATTTCTTATCGTTTGAAAAAAGAAAAATTAATTAAACTTAAAAAATCCTCTTATATTAAAGTTAAAAATCAAAGTTATAAGATTAAGATATATGAGAATTTACTTGATGGCTCTGAGCATTTTGCTTTGGTAAAAGGTAATATCAAAAAAGGTACTATTCCAAGAGTAAGAGTTATTTCTTCTAATGTAGTACACAATTATTTAATTAATCAAGAATTACCTAATTCTTTTAATAAGACTTTAAATTACTTTAAAAAATTTAATAATTGTATCCTGGTTTTTATCAAAGACACAAATCTTAAGTCAGTTACTCAAACTCTTAAAGATTATAAAAATAAAGAATTTTATAAAAAAGGTAATGACAAATTAATAAGAAACTATGGAATTGGGGCTCAAATAATTAAAGACTTAAAAGTAAAGAAAATGATATTAATCACAAAATCACCAAAAAAGGTTATTGGTTTAGAGGGTTATGATATAAAGATAACTGAACAAGAGTTAATTTGATGAATAAAAATTTTTTAATAGTAAATGCTAATTATTATAAGGACATATCAAGTGGTTTATTAAAAAGTGCTATAAATTTATTGCCTAAAAATTCAAAAGTAAAAGTTATAAATGTTCCTGGAGTGTTTGAAATTCCAGTTACAATCTCAAGAAATATAAAAAAATTCGATGGGTTCATTGCACTTGGATGTGTAATAAAAGGACAAACTCCACATTTCGATTTTATTTCACAAGCATCCACAGATGCAATTATGAAAATGTCTATCAATTCAAAAAAACCGATTGGTAATGGTATAATAACTTGCTTAAATATTAAGCAAGCAAAAGCCAGAAAAAAAAAGGGCGCTGAAGCTGCTAACGCTGTTTTGTCAGTTTTATCACAAAAATGAAAACTTCATTTAGTCCTAAAAATAATCCTAGAGTTATAATTATTCAAAAATTATATGGTAAGTTTTATAATAATGATGAACAACTTACCTATCCAAAACATAGGTTTAAAAAATTTATTAAAGATATTGTTTCAGGTACCATAGAGCGTAATGATATAATCCTTGAAGAATTAGAAAAAAATTTAGATAAAAAATCTTCTTTAAATAATTTAGATAAATTATTTCAGGTTATTTTAAAGTCAGCTACTTATGAGTTTTTGTATAAACCAAATTTATCAATGAAAATAATAATTAAAGAATATCTTGATGCTTCAAACTTTTTCATAGATGATTCTCAAACAAAATACTTAAATGCTTTATTAGATAATATTGCTAAAAAATTAAGATCCTCTAATGCATGAGTTTGAGCTAATAAATAAATACTTTTCCAAACTATCCAAAAATAATAAAAGTTCACTTAGATTAAATGATGATGTATTTTTTGATAAATCAAAAAATTTAGTAATTTCAATAGATACTTATATACAAGGTATACATTTTATTGATTTTAAAAAACCTGATTTAGTAATTAAAAAAATTATCAGATCTTCTATCTCAGATCTAATCTGTAAAGGTGTTAAACCATTATATTATTTTATTTCTGGCTCAGGTAATAAAAGAACTTTTTCAAACACAAACCTAAAAAAAATTTCTAAATCTTTAAACCAAGAACAAAAAAAATATAAAATTATGCTATGTGGAGGTGATACCGTATTATCTGATAAACTAAGTTTTTCAATTACCTCTGTTGGATTTTCAAAAAAAATAATACCTAGAAACAATGCTAAATTAGGTGATGATATTTATGTTACAGGTAATTTAGGAGATAGCTATGCTGGACTTAAGATTTTAAAAAAAAGCATTAACATAAATAGTAATCTTAAAAAATATTTTATAAATAAGTATTATTTACCTAGTCTTCATCCTAAATTAATAAATAAGTTATTATTATTTGGCAACACTTCTATAGATATTTCTGATGGGTTAATCACAGATTTAGAAAAACTTATTAATAAACAAAAATTATCTTATAAATTATTTTTTGATAAGATACCGATATCAAAAAATTTAAAAAGATTAATTAAACTAAAAAAATTTAATAAAAAAAATTTCTTTTCTAAAGGAGATGATTATCAAATTCTATTTACAGCTAATTCATCAAAATCCAGAATCATTAGTAAATTTAGCAAAACATTGAATATTAAGATTTCAAAAATAGGAAAAATATGTTCGATATCTCAAAAATCACAAATTATTGATCAAAAAGGGAAGAAAATTAGGCTTAAAGATAAAGGTTATTATCATCAATTTTAAAAGTTAATTATTGCCTTTTATATCCTTTTTTGTATTGTGCGGATTTTAATAACTAACAACCAACAACTTATTTAAGGTCTTTATGAACTCAAACGTTGAAACTATTCTTCTATATACTATTGCAGCAGGTTTTTTATCTATCGTTTATGGATATTTTACTGGAAAAAATATTTTAAGTTCAAGCGCAGGAAATTCTAAAATGCAAGAAATAGCTTCAGCTATTCAAATTGGAGCTAAAGCATATTTGGCAAGACAATATAAGACTATTGCAATTGTTGGTGTAGTTGTATTGGTAATAGTAAGCATTGCTTTTAGTACTCTTGTTGGTTTAGGGTATTTAATTGGCGCAGCTTTATCTGGTATAGCTGGATATGTTGGAATGTTAGTTTCAGTTGAAGCTAATGTCAGAACTGCAGAAGCATCTAGAAAAGGTTTAGCAAGTGGTCTATCAGTTGCTTTTAAATCTGGTGCAGTGACAGGAATGTTGGTTGCTGGTTTGGCATTATTATCAATTGCCGTTTATTATTATTTATTGTTAAAATTTAATGTTGACGAAAGAGAAATTGTAAATGCTTTAGTTGCTTTGGGATTTGGCGCATCCTTAATATCAATTTTTGCAAGATTGGGTGGAGGGATATTTACAAAAGGAGCTGATGTAGGAGCTGACTTAGTTGGAAAAGTTGAGGCTGGTATACCAGAAGATGATCCTAGAAATCCAGCTGTAATTGCTGACAATGTTGGTGATAACGTAGGTGACTGTGCAGGTATGGCAGCTGATTTATTTGAAACATATGCGGTTACTATTGTTGCAACAATGGTTTTATCATCTATTTTTTTTCAGGGTGATATGTCTATGATGATTTACCCTTTAACTATTGGTGGAGCTTGTATTTTAACATCTATATTAGGTACATTCTTTGTAAAATTAGGTAGAAGCAAAAATGTGATGAATGCTTTATACAAAGGTTTTGTAGTTTCGGCTGTTTCGTCACTAATAATACTTTATCCAGTTACTGACTATGTATTAGGTTTAGACAATTCATATAATTTAGAAAATAAAGTTTTTTCAGGTATGAGCTTATACTATTGTGGAATTATAGGTTTAGTAATAACGGGGTTATTAATTTGGGTTACTGAGTATTATACAGGAACTAATTACAGACCTGTTAGAAGTGTAGCTAGTTCATCCACTACAGGTCATGGAACCAATGTTATTCAAGGATTAGCTATTTCACTAGAAGCTACAGCAATTCCAGCATTAATTATTGTTACTGGAATATTAGCAACCAATCATATTGCTGGTCTTTATGGAATTGCAATTGCAGTCACAACTATGTTGGCTTTAGCTGGAATGGTTGTTGCACTAGATGCTTATGGTCCTGTTACTGATAATGCAGGTGGTATAGCTGAAATGTCAAAATTGCCGAATAATGTGAGAAAAACTACAGATGCACTTGATGCAGTTGGAAACACAACAAAAGCTGTTACAAAAGGATATGCTATAGGTTCTGCAGGGTTAGGAGCTTTAGTTCTTTTTGCAGCATATACTGAGGATATTAAACACTTTTCAAAAGAAGCAGGGTCTTCACTTGAGGGAATTGTTGTTACTTTTGATTTATCAAATCCATATGTTGTTGTGGGTTTATTGATTGGTGGAATGCTTCCATATTTATTTGGTTCAATGGGCATGCAAGCCGTTGGTAGAGCAGGTGGTGCTGTAGTTGTTGAAGTAAGAAGACAATTTAAAAAATATCCAGGTATTATGAAGAGAAAACAGAAACCTGATTACGCAAAGCTTGTTGATTTATTAACAGTCGCTGCGATTAAAGAAATGATCATACCATCATTATTACCAGTATTGTCACCAATTGTACTATACTTTATTATTTTTGCTATTGGTGGCCAAGTAGCTGCATTAGCTTCAGTTGGAGCAATGTTATTAGGTGTTATTATAACCGGATTATTTGTAGCTGTTTCAATGACCGCAGGTGGTGGTGCTTGGGATAATGCAAAAAAATATATTGAAGATGGAAATCATGGGGGAAAAGGATCTGAGGCTCACAAAGCAGCTGTTACTGGTGATACAGTTGGAGATCCTTATAAAGATACTGCTGGACCTGCAGTTAACCCAATGATTAAGATTACCAATATAGTAGCTTTATTATTGTTAGCTGTTATCGCTGGCTAATTTCTTTTCTTTTTTTGGCCCTCACACCAAGAGGGTCATTAATTTTTTGTCTCATACTTGACATAAAATCATAAATAAAGGAGTTTCTAGCAAATCCTGTCTCTGTAGTATTACTCACAATCTTAATATCCTCCATATTATCAATATTTAAAAACTCTTTCTTAGTAAGTACACCATAATTATCGATTTCTAAAACAAGTATGTCATTTTTATAAATTTTCATTTTTCCAAGATTCTTTATTTTTGATTGTGTTTGTTTTCTTTCAATATAAATCCATACATCATTATCAAATTTACTTTTAGTTGATGGACTACCTAAGATCTTTCTTATATCATTAGTGGTTGATTCATTTACTATCAATGTTTTTTGTTTTTTTTCTAGAAATGGCACACCATGGTGTTTCACAACTTTTTTAAATGAACAATTTGTTGCTATAATTGAAAAAAAAATTATATATAATATTTTTAGCATGAGTAAAAACTATATTAATATTTATAACAATTTAATCAATTACTCTAGAAATAAAGATTTATATATTTCACTTAATCGTCAAGATAATTTTTCTGACCGATTAACGTTTTTTTTGATACATTTTGCCTTTTTTTTAAAAAACTATAAAAATGAGGAAAATAAAGAGATTTTACAAAAAATCTATGATTTTAATTTTAGACAATTAGAACTTAGTATTAGAGAGATCGGCTATGGCGATCAATCTATAAACAAAAAAATGAAAGTTTATTTAAATTTGTTTCATGCAATTGTATCAGAAATCCATTTTTGGGATGATTTAAATAAAAATGAAAAATTAAAAAAACTTTCTATATTCTTAGAAGATTTTACTAAAATAGAGAATTTAGTTGAATATTTTGAGGATTTTAACCAAAATTTAAGCAAAAAATCTTTGAATTTTTTTTTAAAAGGTGTAAGTAACCCTTAATTATGGCTGTACCAAAACGTAAACAAACTCCTTCAAGGACTGGTATGAGAAGATCTCAAAATATGAAGTTCTCATCTAAGAACATTGTTGAGGATAAAAAATCTGGTGAGTATAGATTATCTCATCATTTAGACTTAAAAACAGGTATGTACAAAGGTCGTCAAGTTTTAGATCCAAAAGAATAATAATATTTTTTAACAATGTCAGATTTAATTAAAATTGCAGTTGATGCAATGGGGGGTGATGGTTCTCCTAAAAAAGTTATTGATGGTATCATTCATAATAAAAAAACAGATAATAGTAATTTCTTTAAAATTTTTGGTGATCAGAATGAAATAAAAAAACATATAGAAGGTAAGATTAATGATGCCTCTTATGAAATAGTTCATACATCCAATGTTGTAAAAAGTACAGATAGTCCTTTAGAAGCGGCTAAAAGAGGAAAAGATACTAGTATGTGGCTAGCAATTGAAAGTGTTAAAAAAAAAGAAACTGATATTGTTATTTCAGCAGGCAATACAGGTGCACTACTTGTAATTGCTAAATTAAATCTGAAAATGATTGAAAATATAGATAAACCAGCTTTATCTGCTCTCTGGCCTAATAAAAAAGGTATGAGTGTAGTTTTAGATCTAGGTGCAAATATTGAATGTAGCTCAAAAAATTTAGTTGATTTTTCAATTATGGGCTCATCACTTTATAAATCTCTATATCCAAATGAGTCACCTAATGTTGCATTGTTAAACATTGGATCAGAAGAGCTTAAAGGAAATGAAACAATTAAAGAAACCTATCAAACCTTAAACGACAAAAAATCTAAAAATTTTAACTTTGTTGGTTATATAGAAGGAAATGAACTTATGAATGGAAAAGTAAATGTTATTGTTTCTGACGGCTTTACTGGGAATGTTGCACTTAAAACAGCAGAGGGTACAGCCAATTTTATAACCAGTGAACTTAAACAGGCATTAAGTGGATCTATTTTGGGTAAAATTTCATCTATATTAAATATATCAAACCTTAAGAAATTTAAAAAAAGACTAGACCCAAGATTATATAATGGAGCAATTTTTATTGGTTTAGACTCACCAGTTGTAAAAAGTCATGGTGGAACTGATTTTATCGGATTTTCAAATTCGTTAAATGTTTGTAATAAGATTGTAAAAGGAAATTTGATAGATAAAATTAGAGGTAATATATAAACAAAATGAGAATAAATTTAACTAAAAAAGACTTAGTTAATACAGTTTATATGCAGATTGGCTTTTCAAAACAAATTTCTGAAAATCTAATTGAAGAATTTTTTTCATTGATAGTCTCAAATTTAAAAAAGAAAAGAAGTGTAAAGATTTCTAAATTTGGAACATTTTCTATTAGATCTAAAAAATCGAGAATTGGAAGAAATCCCAAAACTAAAGAGAGGAAAGTTATTTCTGAGAGAGATGTAGTACTTTTTAAACCATCAAAAGAATTTAAAGAATTTATTAACCAAAACAAATATGAATAAAATAGCAAGTTCATATAAAACTATAAGTGAGGTTGTAAAGATACTAGGTTTGAAATCCAAAAAAGGTGAATCTTTACCAACACATACAATTCGTTTTTGGGAAAAAAAATTTAAACAAATAAAACCTAAAATATTTAATAATAATAGACGATATTATGATCAAAAAAATATTGAGTTATTAAAAAAAATTCATTTTTTACTTAAAGAACAGGGAATGACCATAAATGGAGCCAAAAAAATATTAAACAATAATGAGCCATTAAAACTTGACGAAACTTCAAATAATTCTATAAAGACTGGTAATTTAAGAAATAAGTTAGTAAAGATTTCAAATCTTGTTAAAATTTTAAAAAAAATAAAATAATATGGCAAAAAAAACACATGTAAAAGTACGTTTAGTTCCAGAAGCTAAACCAGATAGTCCCTTTTTTTATTATGTTAAAAAACCTGCTGGTGGTGAAAAAGCTAAAGTTAAATTAAAAGCAAAAAAGTATAATCCTGCCACTCGTAAACATGAAGTTTTTGTTGAAAAGAAACTTCCACCCCACAGTAAATAGTTATCTTTTTTTAAAATTCCTTTTTTCGTAATCAATATAAGACCAGATCATATTCTTCCAAATTCGATTAGTTATTTTTGGATCAATTTTATTTTGTATAGATTTCTTTTTAATATTTCTAAGAATTAGGTTAATCCTTGTTTGATCTACTATTTGGTTCTTTTTATCTTTAAGAGCTAATACTTTATTAACAAGTATTGTTCTTTTTTTTATAACTTTAATTAGAGTATTATCTAATTTATCTAGTTCTGATCTAATTTTACTCAGTTTTTTTTCTTTTATGTGGCGACATTTATATATTTGGATTATCAAAAAATTATTATATTTATGGCTTGATGTATACAGTTAATCCAAAAATAAATAATCAATTATCTCTTTGGTTGATAACCATGTTTTGGATTATAGCAATTATGATTGTTGTTGGTGGTCTTACAAGATTAACTGACTCGGGTCTTTCCATAACTGAATGGCAGTTGTTTTCCGGAATCTTACCTCCTTTAAATAACGATGATTGGATCATGTATTTTAATCTTTACAAAAAAATTCCTGAGTATCAATTACAAAATTACAACATGACTTTACAAGAATTTAAAATAATCTTTTGGTGGGAGTGGGGTCACAGATTTTTAGGAAGAGTTATTGGTATCAGTTTTCTAATTCCTTTAGTTTATTTCTCCTTTAAAATTGAATTTTATAAATTGTTGAATTTATATTTAATTTTTTTTCTCATATGTTTCCAAGGTTTTGTAGGTTGGTATATGGTTAGTAGTGGGCTAGTTGATAGAGTTGATGTAAGTCATTTTAGACTATCAATTCATTTATTAATAGCATTTTTGATTTTATCATTAATTTTTTGGAATTATTTAAAAACTAAAGTTATCAATAATAACTCAAGAAGAATAAGTATATTTTTACCATTAATATTTTTGATACTTGTATTTATACAAATAGTAGTAGGTGCTTTCGTTTCTGGTATGGATGCAGGTAAAATCTATAATTCTTGGCCTCTCATGGGTAATACTTATTTCCCAAATGATAATGACTTTAGGGACCTGTTTAGATTATCTGCTTTTAGTGATCCTTCTTTAGTCCAATTCATGCATAGAAATCTGGCGTATTTAATCATGTTCTTTTATTTTTTTATTTTTTATAAGATATATAAAAATAAAATTTATGATTTATATAAATCTATAAACATTTTAGGTATTTTTATAATCCTGCAAATTATTTTAGGTATTTATACAGTGATATATGGTGCACAACTTTATATTGCAGCTATGCACCAATTAAGTTCGATTTTTTTAATAAGTTCATGTATTTATTTTTTTTATATAAATACAAGGTCTAACTAACAGCCTTTAAAGTTCCTTTTGATGATTTATTTAATGCTTGATCTAGATCTTCTATAATATCATCAATGTGTTCTAAACCGATACACAGTCTAACATAACTTTGAGTTACACCAGATGCCGCAAGCTCTTTGTCATTTAGCTGACTATGGGTTGTGCTAGCTGGATGAATTGCTAAACTTCTAGCATCCCCAATATTTGCAACATGATAGAACATTTTTAGAGATTCAATAAATCTTTTGCCAGCTTCAAAACCGCCTTTTAATTCAATACCTACCATGGGCCCATTTCCACCCTTAAGATATTTTTTGGCTCTATCTGCAATAAGTTTTTCGTGTTCAGTAGAAAATATTACTTTAGTTACCTCTTTATGTTTTTTTAAATAATCAACAACTTTTTGTGCATTTTCACAATGCTGTTTCATTCTTAAAGCTACAGTTTCAAGTCCTTGAATTATAGAAAACGCATTATCTGGTGAACAAGCTGACCCTAAGTCTCTTAACAAACAAACTCTCGCTCTTATTGCAAAAGGAATGTTTGCTCCAGTGAGCTCTGGTACAACTTTACCCCAAATAGCCCCGCTATAACTGGCATCAGGTTCGTTAAATAAGGGTTGTCTTTTTGGATCTGCAGTCCAGTCAAAATTACCACTATCAACAATACTCCCTGCTATAGCAGTACCGTGTCCACCAATATATTTTGTTAGAGAATGAATTACGACAGCTGCACCATGTTCAATGGGTTTACATAATACTGGAGCTGCTGTGTTATCCATTATTAAGGGGATATTATATTTTCTTCCTATGTCAGACACTTCTTTAATTGGAAATACTCTTAAATATGGGTTGGGTAGAGTTTCTCCATAAAAAGCCCTGGTCTTGTCATCGATTGATTTCTCAAAATTTTTAGGGTCTTTAGGGTCTGCATATCTAATTTTAATACCAAGCTTACTTAAAGTATGCGTAAATAAAGAGACAGTACCACCATAAAGATCGGTTGAACTAACTATATTGTCTCCAGCTTGAGCAACATTTAATACTGAAAATAGTGAAGCAGTTTGTCCAGATGCTACCGTCAAACAAGCTAAACCTCCTTCAAGAGCTGCAATTCTTTTCTCTAATACATCGTTAGTAGGGTTCATTATCCTTGTGTAAATATTGCCAAATTCTTTTAAAGCAAAGAGATTTGCCGCGTGATCAACACTATTAAATTGATATGATGTAGTTCTATAGATAGGAACGGCTACTGCATTTGTTGTTGGATCACTTCTATAGTCACCTCCATGAATGGCTATAGTTTCTGGGTTGTTTCTTTTT
>QCBC01000008.1 GCA_003281725.1 Pelagibacteraceae bacterium AG-345-O09
TTTCTATAGAGGAAATTTCTAAGAAACAAAATGTACTAAAATCTGAACTTGAAAAAATTCTATCCAATATACCAAATCTTCCGCATCCCGATGTTCCAAGTGGAAAAGATGAGAATGATAATGTTGAAATTGGTAAATTTGGACAAATTACTAATTTTAATTTTAAACCTAAGTCACATTATGAGTTGGGTGAAGAATTGGGCATGTTAGATTTTGATCTTGCAACAAAAACTACAGGGTCACGGTTCGTTTTTGTTAAAAGTAAATTGGCGCTATTAGAAAGAGCTTTATCAAATTTTATGTTAGATATTCATATACAAAAAAATGGTTATGAAGAAATTTCACCACCTTTACTTGCTTCAGAAAATACTATGTTTGGCACTGGTCAATTGCCTAAATTCGAGAATGATCAATTTGAAGTTAAATTAGATAAAGATGCTGAAAGAAAATTTCTTATACCTACAGCAGAAGTAATTTTGACCAATATTGTTAAAGACAAAATTTTAGATATAAATTCTTTACCCATGAGACTTGTTGCCTCAACTCCTTGTTTTAGAAAAGAAGCTGGTAGTTATGGTAAAGACACTAAGGGAATGATTAGACAGCACCAATTTTATAAAGTTGAAATGGTTAGTGTTGTAGAACAAAATAAATGTCTTGATGAGTTAGAAAGAATGACAAATTGCGCTACGGGTATACTAGATCTTTTAGAATTACCTTATAGAAAAGTTATTCTGTGCAGTGGTGACATGGGATTTAGTGCTGAAAAAACATATGATATTGAAGTTTGGCTCCCTTCAGAAAATAAATATAGAGAAATTTCTTCTTGCTCATCGTGTTCTACTTTTCAAGCGGTCAGAATGAAAACTAGATACAAAGACTCTAATAAAGATACTCTTCATGCGGGCACTTTAAATGGGAGTGGATTGGCAATAGGTAGAACTCTTATTGCTATCCTAGAAAATTATCAGCAAAAAGATGGCTCAATAACTATTCCAAAAGTACTTAAACCTTATATGAACAATTTGGAAAAAATTTCGATCAATTAAAGTTGTTTTAACCCCATAGATAGTATAAATATTCACTTTTAATCAAGGAGTTTTATGGAAAGTTCAGGAATAGGCCAGTTTATACCGTTAATACTAATTTTTGTTATTTTTTATTTTTTCTTAATAAGACCTCAACAAAAAAAAGTTAAAGAACATAAAGCTATGGTTGAAGGCTTAAAAAAAGGAGATAAGATTGTAACCTCAGGTGGCATTACTGGAACTATTTCAAGAGTTATCGATAATGATAAAATTGAAGTAGAGATCGCAGACAATGTTACTGTCGAAGTGATAAGGGGCACAGGGGTTCAAAGCTTAATGAACGGCCAAGAAATTAAGAAATAAATCTCGTTAAATTAAAGTGTTATACTTTTCAAAATTAAGAATTATTTTTGTCACCCTAATTTCTTTAATATTTATATTAACAGCTTCATCAAATCTTTTTAAATTTAGCAATGATTTATTAAACAAAAAAATAAATCTTGGATTAGATTTGCAAGGTGGTTCGTATCTTTTACTAGAAATTGACAACAGTCCTGTAGTAGAACAAAAACTTCAAAATCTGACAATCATTATTAAAAATTATTTTAAAGAAAAAAATATAAGAATAAATAATCTTAAGATTTCAAATCAAAAACTTTTGTTTACTGTGGATAATCAATTTAAACAAACAGTATTAGATGAATTTAACGATGAAGAAAGCAATCTAAATCCTTATTATCCAAGATTTAAATCTCATCAACTAAATATTGAAGAAAAAAATGATCTTTTAATTGTTAATTATTCAAAACAAGGTTTGGTTGAACTTAAAACGTCATCTCAAGATCAAGCTTTAGAGATTGTAAGAAGAAGAATTGATGAAATAGGTACGAATGAACCAAATATTCTTAAAAGAGGTAATGATAGAATTTTAGTAGAACTACCAGGATTAGATGACCCAATGAGAATTAAATCATTGCTTGGAAAAACAGCAAATTTAACATTTAGATTTGTAGCCTCAAACACAGAAGATTCCTTTGGTACAGAAAAATTAAAGTATGAAGATGGTTCTGAAGAATCAGTCGTAAGCAAAAGAATAATTTTAAGTGGAGATAATCTTTTAGATGCTCAGCCAAGAATGAATAATGAAACAAATGAAACTGTTGTTTCATTTACCTTAGATAGAGTAGGAGCAAAAAGATTTGGTAAAGCTACTTCAACAGGTATTGGAAAACAATTAGCAATAGTTCTTGATGGAAAGATTATAAGTGCACCAGTAATAAGAGATACCATTGCAAGTGGATCTGGTCAAATAAGTGGAGGTTTTACATTTCAATCTGCCACTGATCTTGCATTACTACTTAGATCAGGAGCATTGCCTGCGCCACTAAATATTATCGAGGAAAGAACTGTTGGTCCAGATCTTGGACAAGACTCTATTAATGCTGGAATGATTGCTTTGGCTATTGGGTTTGCTTTAGTAATTTTATTTATTTTTATTAAATATAAAATATTTGGTCTCATTACCAATATAGCATTAATTATAAATTTATTTCTTTTAATAGGTGTTTTAACACTATTTGAAGCAACTCTGACTTTACCTGGAATTGCTGGTATAATTTTAACTGTGGGCATGGCTGTTGATGCTAATGTTTTGATATTTGAAAGAATTAAAGAAGAATTAAAAGACGAAAAAAATAACTTAATTGCTTTTGATAGTGGCTATACTAAATCAAGAACAGCTATTCTTGATGCAAATATAACAACATTAATTGCTGCAATTATATTATTTTTCATGGGATCTGGTCCTATCAAAGGCTTTTCTTTAACTCTAGGAGTTGGAATATTCACCACACTTTTTTCAGTTTATTTCATAGCTAGATTATTGACTGTTTTGTATGTAGCCAAAAACAAGCAAAAAGAAGGATTAATTTAGATGATAGCATTTAACAAATATTATAATAAATTTAACATTCTTTCAGTTTCGCTTGTTGTAGTCTCATTATTATTATTGACGTTCAAGGGTTTAAATTTTGGTATAGATTTTAAAGGTGGAACACTAATTGAACTTAGGGCGTCGGAGTCTAATATTAATGTATCTTCTTTAAGGGATAATCTTAATCAAATGAACTTAGGTGATGTTTCGGTTAAAAAATTTGGAAATGAAACTGATTTTTTAATTAAGTTTGAAAATAATGATAATAAAAATGTAATAGAAGAAATTAAAATAAACCTCGATAAGTCTTTTGGATATAATTTTAATTTTAGAAGAGTTGAAAACGTAGGACCAAAAGTAAGTGCAGAACTATTAAAGTCTGGAATTATAGCAATATCTGTTGCTTTAATTTTAATGCTTATCTATATTTGGATTAGATTTGAATGGCAATTTAGTCTTGGAGCTATATTAGCTTTATTTCATGATGTCATAGTAACATTAGGTTTATTCTCTCTTCTTGGACTAGAAATTAATTTATCAATTATTGCTGCTGTACTAACAATTGTTGGCTATTCAATGAACGATACTGTCGTAATTTTTGATAGAGTTAGGGAAAATTTAAGAAAATATTCAGATATTAAAATTTTTGAACTAACAAATATTTCAATAAATGAAACTTTATCGAGAACTTTAATAACTTCTATTACAACTTTATTAGCATTGTTATCAATATTCTTCTTTGGTGGAGAAATTTTGAGAGGCTTTTCTCTAGCTATGATATTCGGCGTAATTTTTGGAACTTATTCATCAATATATATTGCTAATACAGTTCTAGTTAGACTTAAAGTGTCTCAAAAAACTGTTTTAAAAGAAGACGGTAACAATTAATATAAATTTTGAGCTGCAACCATTGTCAGTAGCATTGGTATGGACAATAATGTATTTGTTCTTGAGAATAACATTGCTGTTCTTGCAGATTTAACTTTTAATTCTGGTTCACATTCAACAATACCCAAAGCTCTTTTCTGATTAGGCCAAATAACAAACCATACATTGAAAGCCATAATTAAACCTAACCACATTCCAATACCTATTGCCGTATGTTTTGGTATTCCAGAACCAATACTAAGTGTCATTGAATCATGTAAATATCCATTTAGTCCAGCAAGAATTAATCCAGATAAAACAGTAAGTGCCGCTCCCCACCTAAAATAAAATAATGCAGCAGGTGCAATAACTTTTCCAATTGCAGGTTTTTGTTCGTCAGGTATTTTACTCATATTAGGAATTTGAACAAAATTGAAATACCATAATAAACCAATCCACATTATTCCAACTATAACATGAACATATCTTGCAACCCAACTCCAAAAAATTCTATCAAAACTAAACCCGTCATTTTGATAAAATAATCCTAAAAATAAAATTATAGCAATTGCTAAAGATGTATGTATTGTTTTTGAAAGTGAAGAAAGTAAGTTTCCCATTAATATTTAATATACTAATTTCATCTAGATATAACAATATTTATTATCTAATTTAAAAGTGGTTTTAAAAATTTACCTGTATAACTGTTAGTAATCTTGCAGATTTCTTCAGGTTTACCTTCTGCGATAATTTTTCCACCTTTTACTCCTCCCTCAGGGCCCATATCCACTATGTAATCCGCGGTTTTTATCACATCTAAATTATGCTCTATAACTACCACGGTATTTCCTAGTGAAACAAAAGTATGAAGAATTTCAAGTAATTTTTTAATATCATGCTGATGTAGGCCCGTAGTAGGTTCATCTAAAATATACATAGTTCTACCTGTCGAACGTTTAGATAATTCCTTAGCAAGTTTTATTCTTTGAGCCTCACCACCAGATAATGTTGTAGCTTGTTGTCCAATTTTTATATAACCAAGACCAACTTTTTTTAATGTTAGCAGTTTAGTTTTGATATTAGATATGTTTTCAAAATATTCACAACCCTCATCTACAGTCATATCCAAAACATCAGCAATACTTTTATCTTTAAATTTTATTTCTAAGGTTTCTCTATTATATCTGGTACCTTTGCATTCATCACACTGTATATAAACATCAGGTAAAAAATGCATCTCATAAGTAATTACACCATCACCCTCACAAGCCTCACATCTTCCGCCCCTTACATTAAAAGAAAATCTACCTGGCTTATAGCCTCTTGTTTTTGACTCTGGTAATCCTGTAAACCAATCTCTAATAGGACCAAATGCTCCTGTATATGTAGCTGGATTTGATCTAGGTGTTCGACCAATAGGCGACTGATCGATATCAATAATTTTATCAACTAATTCAGTTCCTTTAAAACCTTTAAAAGGTTTTGGAATTTTTCTAGATTTATTATTATTCAAAGTTAAGTTGAGTGCATTATATAAAGTCTGTAACACAAGAGTAGATTTACCACTACCAGATACACCAGTTACGCAAGTTAAACTACCAAGTGGTATCTTTAAATTTACATTATCCAAGTTGTTACCACTAGCTCCTGTAATTTCCAAAAACCTTCCATTTTTTGCTAACCTTCTTTTTTGAGGAATGTTAATTTTTAGTTTATTAGAAAGATATTTGCCTGTAATACTATTTTTATTTTGACTAATTTCTTTAAAAGAACCTTGTGCAACTATTTCACCACCATTATTTCCAGCTTCAGGACCAAGATCAATTATATGGTCTGCATTTTCCATTGTTTCAGTATCATGCTCTACTACAATAACTGTGTTACCTAAATCTCTTAACCTTTTAAGTGCATTAATTAATTTAACATTATCTTTTTGATGCAGACCGATAGAGGGTTCATCAAGTACATATAAAACACCTGTTAATCCAGAACCTATTTGTGAAGCTAAACGTATTCTTTGTGCCTCACCACCCGATAAAGTTCCAGACTCTCTTGATAATGTTAGATAGTCAAGACCAACATTTAATAAAAAATTTAACCTTTCATTTATCTCTTTTAAAATATGTTCAGCAATTTTTACTTGTCTTTTATCAAGAGTATTTTTGAGATTTTCAAACCATCTAGCAGCATCAGAAATAGACTTTTCGGTTACTTCACTTATATGTAATCCATCAATTTTAACACAAAGAGCTTCATCTTTTAGTCTATGACCATTACATCTCTCACATTTTGTATCAGATTGGTATTGAGAAATTTCCTCTCTTTTCCAATCACTATCTGTTTCTAAATATCTTCGTTCTAAGTTGTTTATTACTCCTTCAAAGGTTTTTTTATGAGAATATTTTTCATATCCATCATCATATGAGAACTTTATTTCTTCTTCATCAGATCCATAAAGGATTATATCTTTTATATTTTTAGAAAGTTTTGACCATTTATCTTCTAATGAAAAACCATAGTGTTTTGCCAATGATGAGAGCGTTTGTGCGTAATATAATGTTGTAGTTTTTGCCCAAGGCTCTATAGCTCCATCTGCTATACTTTTCTTTTCATTTGGTACAACCAAATTGGGATCAACATTTAATTTTATTCCTATCCCTTCACATTCTTCACAAGCCCCAAAAGGACTATTAAAAGAGAAAAGTCTTGGTTCAATTTCCTCAATTGTAAAACCACTTTCTGGACAAGCAAACTTAGTTGAGAATATTAATTTTTCTAATTTTCTAAATTTTTTAGGCAAAGTTTCATCCTCATATTCAACAAAAACTAAACCATTAGCAATATTAATCGATGACTCAATACTTTCAGCTAATCTATTTCCTAAAGATGAATTTAGAACTATTCTATCAACAAGAATGTAAATATCATGCTTAATTTTTTTATTTAATTCAGGGACTTTTTCAATATCATATAAAACATCATCTATTTTTATTTTTCTAAACCCTCTTTTTTTATAATTTAAAATTTCTTTTCGGTATTCTCCCTTACGACCTCTTACGACTGGTGCGTAAATATATATAGTAGATTTTTTTGGGAGTTCTTTAATTTTATCAACAATTTGTGTTACAGTTTGGGATGTAATAGGTTTACCAGTGAATGGTGAAAAAGGTATTCCTGCTCTAGCATACAGTACTCTCATATAATCGTAAATTTCAGTCACTGTTGCAACTGTAGACCTAGGATTTTTTGATGTATTTTTTTGCTCAATTGATATTGCTGGACTTAATCCCTCAATTAAATCTACATTTGGTTTTTTCATTTTGTCTAAAAATTGTCTTGCATATGCTGATAAACTTTCAACATATCTTCTTTGTCCTTCAGCATAGACTGTATCAAATGCTAATGATGATTTTCCCGATCCAGATAGGCCAGTAATTACAACAAATTTATCTTTAGGTATTTCTAAAGAAATATTCTTCAAATTATGTTCTTTAGCTCCCTTAATAACTATCTTTTTAATCATAATTTTTGTTGCTTTGACTTAATAAAATTAATATTCAGTGTAAATTATGATATATTTCAAATAAACTAATTTAACAAATATTAAAATATTATGGCTGGAAGTTTAAATAAAGTACTTTTAATTGGTCGTTTGGGCGCAGACCCTGAAATTAAACAAATGGTTAACGGTAAAAGCGTAGCTAGATTAAGTTTAGCTACTAGTCAATCTTGGAAAGATAAGAATTCAGGTGAAAAAAAAGAAAAAACTGAATGGCACCGTATAGTTGTTTTTAATGAAGGACTAGTTAATGTTGTTCAGCAATATTTAAAAAAAGGTGCTCAAATTTATGTTGAAGGACAACTAACAACAAGAAAATGGAAAGACGAGCAATCTGGTCAAGATAAATATTCAACTGAAATAGTTATTCAAGGTTATAATTCATCTTTAACAATGTTGGGTGGTGGAAATTCTGGTGGAGGAATAGCTAATGATAATACTCAATCACCATCTAATAACGATGACATGTCTCAAATATCAAATGATATGGATGACGAAATTCCGTTTTAATTCATATGCAAAAAACAGAAGTTCCTAAGGATAATAATATTAAGTTAATCTCAATGCATGATGAGATGAGTTCATCTTATCTTTCTTATGCAATGAGTGTAATAGTAAGTAGGGCGCTTCCTGACATAAGAGATGGTCTAAAGCCAGTACATAGAAGAATTTTATACGCAATGTACAAAGGAGGTTACGACTGGTCTAAACAATTTAGAAAATCTGCAAGAATAGTAGGTGATGTAATAGGTAAATATCATCCTCACGGTGATCAGTCTGTATATGATGCTCTTGTAAGAATGGTGCAAGATTTTTCAATGAGCTTACCTTTGGTTGAGGGTCAAGGAAACTTTGGTTCTATCGATGGAGATCCTGCAGCTGCTATGCGATATACAGAAACAAGGCTTTCAAAAGTTTCTCAATATTTGATTGATGATATTGAGAAGAATACTGTTGAATATAAAAGCAATTATGATGAAACTGAAAGGGAACCCACCGTTCTCCCATCTCAATATCCAAATTTATTGGTTAATGGAGCGGGCGGTATAGCAGTTGGAATGGCAACGAGTATTCCACCACATAATTTAGGTGAAATTATTGATGGCACATTAGCTTTGATTGAAAATAAAGATATTAAAATTAGAGAATTAATGAAACATATTCCAGGCCCAGACTTTCCAACCGGTGGTGTAATAATTGGTAAAGATATTATTAAACAAGGTTATAACAATGGTAGAGGTTCATTCAAAATAAGAGGTGAAGTGTCAGCCGAGTCTCTTAAAAATGGAAGAGATAGATTAGTAATTACATCTATTCCATATCAAGTAAACAAATCAGTTTTAAATGAAAGAATTGCACAATTAGTAAGAGAAAAAAAAATTGAGGGTATTAAAGATATTAGAGATGAGTCTAACAGAGAAGGCATTAGAGTAGCAATAGATTTAAGAAATGGTGTTGAGCCAGAAACTATAAAAAGACAACTTTACAAAAATACCCAAATCGAAAGTTCTTTTGGTTTCAATACTTTAGCTATAGTTGAGGGAAAACCGAAAACTTGTAATTTAAAAGATTTTTTAACTAGCTTCTTATCTTTTAGAGAGGACGTTGTAATTAAAAAAACTAAATACGATCTTAAAAAAGCAGAAGATCGTGCACATATTTTATTGGGTCTATCTGTTTCTGTTGAAAATTTAGATAAGATTATTAGAATTATTCGTTCATCAAGAACACCTAATGATGCAAAACAATTTATTCTAAAAACAAAATGGAAAATTAATAAAACACAAAAATTAATTTCTTTAGTTGAAGGAAAAAAAAGTAAAAATCTTTACTCATTAACAGAACCCCAAGTTCTAGCCATTCTAGAATTAAGATTACAGAAATTAACAGCTCTAGGAGCTAACGAAATTGAAGTTGAGATAAAAAAACTAGCTGAATTAATTACTAAATTTAAAAAAATTATATCCTCTAAGAAAGAACTTTTAAAAGTAATCAGTGAGGAGTTAAAAAGTATTAAAGAAAAATTTGCAATTCCAAGAAGAACTAAAATAATAGATGCTGTATTAAATTATGACATTGAAGAAACAATACAAAAACAGTCAGTAATAATAACTGTTACTCTTCAGGGATATATAAAAAGGGGCTCTTTAGATGGTGTAAAGAAACAAAAAAGAGGTGGCAAGGGAAAATCTGGAATTACAACAAGAGATCAAGACTCAGTTATTCAAACACTATCTGTTAATACCCACACTTCTGTTTTATTTTTTTCTACAGAGGGTTTGGTTTATAAAATAAAAGCTTGGAAAATCCCTGAAGGGTCGACAACTTCAAAAGGTAAATCTTTGTTTAATATTCTACCTTTAAAAAATCACCAGTCTATAAGCTCAATCATGCCGATGCCAGAAAATGACACAGACCTTAAGAATTATCAAATAATTTTTGCAACTGCTCAAGGTAAAGTTAGAAAAAATAGCCTAGATGATTTTTCTTCAATTAATGCCTCAGGAAAGATCGCAATGAAACTTGATAATAATGATAAAATTGTCGGTGTAAAAATATGTCAGGATGATCAAGATATTATATTAAGTACTAAATTTGGTAAATGTATCCTATTTGAAGCAAAAAAATTAAGAGTTTTTAAAGGTCGTTCATCTAAAGGAATTAAGGGGATTGAATTAGCTACAAATGACCAGATAGTATCTCTCTCTATAATTGATAATGATAAAATAAAAAAAAATGGCAAAATAACTAAAGATGAAAAATCTGAAATCAAAGCTAAAGAAAAATTTGTTTTATCAATAAGTGAGAATGGATACGGCAAAAAGACTTCTCATATGGATTATCGAGTAACAAATCGTGGTGGCAAAGGAATTATTGGAATTGTAAATTCACCCAGAAATGGAAATATAACTTCATCATTTCCTGTGTTTGAAGGAGATGAAATATTGATTTCAACAAACAAGGGTAGAGTGATTAGAGTTGCTGCAAAAGAAATTAGATCAGCTGGCAGAAATACTCAAGGTGTTAGAATTATTAAATTATCAGGAGATGAAAAAGTTGTTTCTGCAATTAAAATTGATGATAATTTAATCTAATGAATAAAGTTGCAATATATCCAGGCACATTTGATCCAATAACATACGGACACATTGATGTGATTCAAAAAGCACTTAAATTGTTTGATAAGATAGTTGTGGGAGTTTCAAATGTTAATAATAAAAATTATTTATTTAGCTCAGAAGAAAGAATAGATATTGTAAATAAAGCATTATTTAAAGATCTTAAATTGAGTGAAAAAAAAATCATAGTTGTTTCTTTCAACTCACTTACAACTGACTTATGTAAAAAGTTTAAATCTAATATAATTTTAAGAGGCTTAAGAGCAGTTTCAGATTTTGAATATGAATTTCAGCTAGCTGGAATGAATAGAAAATTAAACAATAATATAGAGACTATTTTCTTAATGTCAGATGTTGAAAATCAGATTATCTCATCAAAATTTGTTAAAGAAATTATTAAATTAGGTGGTGACATAAAAAAATTTACAACTAAAAGTACAATTAAATCTTTAAAAAATAAGAATGATAATTATGAATAGATATTTAATAAATATATTAATCTTATTTTTTTTTTCAACCAATCAATTAATAGCACAGGAGAATGTAATGATTTTAAAATTAAAAGATGGAGATGTTAAGATAGAATTATTTCCAGATGTAGCACCTAATCATGTGAAAAGAATTAAAGAGCTAGCTGACAACGGTAAATATGACAATGTTGTTTTTCATAGAGTAATAGATGGATTTATGGCTCAAACTGGGGATGTTAAATTTGGTAATTCATCATCTAATGATTTTGATTTGGGTAGAGCGGGCATGGGTGGTTCTGATTTACCAGATTTAAAACAAGAATTTAGTAAGCTACCCCATGATAGAGGAACCTTATCAATGGCAAGATCATCAGACCCTAATAGCGCGAATAGTCAATTTTTTATTTGTTTTAAACCTGCACCATTTTTAGATAATCAATATACCGTTTTTGGAAAAGTAGTTGAAGGAATGGAATTCGTCGATAAAATTAAAAGAGGAGACGGTAATAATAATGGCTCTGTGTCGGATCCAGATAAAATAATTAGCTTTAAATCTTTATAGACTTTAATGGCATTAAAAGATTTTGCTTTTAATGTATTAAACAAAGATAAATACGCAAGGCATGGTTTAATTGAAACGCATAGAGGTAACATTAAAACACCTGCCTTTATGCCTGTTGGAACTCAGGCTACTGTAAAAGCTTGCACAATTAATGATATAATCAAAACAGGCACTGAGATTATTCTTGGAAATACTTATCACTTAATGATTAGACCTGGGGTCGATAGAATTCAAAAGGCTGGGGGTTTACATAAATTTATGAATTGTGATTTGCCGATACTTACTGATTCAGGAGGCTTTCAAGTAATGTCATTATCTAAATTAAGTAAAATTGATAGAGAAAAAGGAGCTATTTTTAATTCACACGTAGATGGAAAAAAATTTTATCTAAGTCCTGAGGAAAGTATTAAGATTCAACTTGGATTGAATTCCGACATCGTTATGATTATGGATGAGTGCCCCAAAAAAACTGATGATTATAAATTGATTCAAAAATCTATGGAATTATCTCTATATTGGGCCAAAAGATCAAAAACCGCCTTTGGTAAAAATCCGCACAAAGCATTATTTGGAATAATACAAGGAGGGCTTTTTAAAGACCTAAGATTAAAATCATTACATGAATTAGAAAAAATTAATTTTGATGGTTATGCAATTGGTGGATTAGCTGTAGGAGAAACCCAAAAAGAAATGTTCACAGTTCTTAATAATATTAAAGATTATTTACCAAACAATAAACCGCATTATTTAATGGGAGTAGGTACTCCATCTGATATTTTGGGTGCTGTTAAAAGAGGTATTGACATGTTTGATTGCGTGTTGCCAACAAGATCGGGAAGAACAGGATTGGCTTTTACTTGGGATGGTAGAATTAATATAAAAAACAATAAATATAAAGATGATAATACTCCTCTTGATGATAATTGTAGAAATTTCAATCTGAACAAGTATTCAAAGAATTATTTGAATCATCTCTTTAATACTAACGAAATTTTAGGTTCAATGATTTTAACTTTACATAATTTAAATTTTTACCAAGAGTTAATGACTGCAATAAGAAAGAATATTGAAAATGGTACTTTTGACACCTTTCATGACAAATATATTGAAAAGCTGTGAATAAGAAACTATTTGTCTCAGAAATTCCTATTTGAATTATTAAAATAATTCTATATATAGACTTAATTCATCTAATGAATGTGGGCCCTTAGCTCAGTTGGTAGAGCAATTCCCTTTTAAGGAATGGGTCGATGGTTCGAGTCCATCAGGGCTCACCATATAATTTAGATATCCTTTATAGGTGGATAATCTAGAGTTACACTGTTAACCCAGTCTTTAATTTTTCTAATACGATTATCTGGAGAAGGGTGGGTGCTCATAAACTCAGATGGAGTTTTTCCCTTATTATATTCCTTCATTCTCTCCCAAATTTTAGTTGTTTCCCTAATATCATATCCTGATAAAGAGGAAAAAATTAATCCAAGATAATCTGCCTCACTTTCTTGTTTTCTGTTAAAAGGAAACATAATTCCTAATTGTGAAAGTAATCCAACTGTGTTCATTCCAGTGGTTCTATTAACTTGTGATAGTTTACCGCCACTAAGGATATCAATGATCTGGGTTCCAGCGCTTAATAATTGTCCTCTGCTTGCTCTTTCAACAGAATGTTTTGCAACAGCATGAGCAATTTCATGACCCATTACAGCTGCTAGACCATTTTTATTTTTTGTAACTTCAAGCATACCAGAATAAATTGCAATTTTGCCACCAGGCATACACCATGCATTTCTAACTTTTTTATTATCAATTAATATATATTCCCAATCAAAATTTACTGTAGGATCACTCAATTTTGATTTGTAGAAATATTCTCCTATTGAATATTCCATTTTTTTTCCTATCTCCCTAATTTCATTAAGTGATTTTAAATCATCACTCATTTTTTCTTTTTCTTTTACCTTTTCGTAAATAGCTGCTGCCTGAGCATTTAACTTAGCCTCAGAGACAATCTTTAATTGTTTTCTTTCAGTAATAGGCGCAGTTGTACAAGAATTGAGGGCAAAACCACAACAGCCACAACCAACATAAGTTAAGAATTTTCTTCTATCCATTTTCAATTATCATTGATAATATATTTTTAAATGAATCTAAATAATAAAATTTTGCTATTTTTATTTATTATTGCAATTTCTTTCGTAATTTACTCTAGTTTTGATTAGCCTTATGAAAAAAAATAAAAAAAAAAGATCTTTTACTCTTATTCTAAGAAATTATTTTATAACAGGTGTTGTTGTATTAATACCTATTGGTTTTACTTTATATTTAAGTAAAATCCTTATTGGAGTTTCATCAAATCTTATACCTGAAAATATCAACCCTAATAGTTATCTCCCTTATTCGATCCCAGGTATTGAAATATTAATTTCAATTATTTTGATTACTATTGTGGGTGGTTTATCATTATCCTTTTTAGGAAAAAGAATACTTAAATTAATTGATGATTTATTTAAAAGAATACCTTTCTTAAGAACTATATATTCTGCAATCCTTCAAATGACTGAGACTTTCTCAAATAAAGATAACGATAAAAAAAGTGTTGTATTAATAGAATATCCTAGAAAAGGTGTATGGGCCGTTGGATTTGCTACTAAAGAAAATAAAGGTGAAATGGCAGACAAAACTAATCAAAGATTAATTAATGTTTTTGTACCAACAACTCCAAATCCAACAAGTGGTTTTTTATTAATGTTTCCTATTGACGACGTTATTTATCTTAATATGACTTTTGAAGAAGCTTCAAAATTTATAGTCTCAGCAGGAACATCTTCAGGTAAAAATTAAGCTATATCATTAATTATATCTGCTGTATCGTACAACTTTATTAGAGGTTTATATTTGCTTATATCTTCATCAGATTTTTCAATTCTATTCATTTCCTTTTCAGCTAATAAAAACAGGTCTTGATTAAGAACAGGGTCAGCTAATTTAAAATTTTTTATTCCACTTTGTTTGAAACCCAAAATGTCTCCAAAACCTCTAATTTTCATATCTTCTTCAGAAATTACAAAACCATCGTTGGAGTCTTTAAGTATATTAATTCTTTTTTTCGCATTTTCACTCAAGTTAGATTTAAACATAAGTATGCAGGTAGACTGTTTACTGCCTCTTCCAACTCTTCCTCTTAGTTGATGTAATTGGGACAATCCAAATTTATTAGCATTTTCTATTATAATTGTATTGGCGTTAGGAAAATCAATTCCAACTTCAATAATTGTAGTAGAAACCAATATCTTAAAGTTATTGTTGAGAAAATTATTTAGTATAAGCTCTTTATCATCAATATTAGTTTTTCCATGAAGTAGACCCACATTATTTGGGAATGCCTTACTAAGATATTCAAATTTTTTGATAGCAGAAGTGTGATCAACTTTTTTCGACTCTTCAATCAAAGGGCAAACCCAAAAAACTTGATTATCAAGTTCTATTTGTTTTTTTATGAACATTAAAACATCATCAATCTTAGTTTCTAATTTACTGTAGGTTTTTATGGGTTTTCTTGCTGCTGGTTTTTCCCTAATTATTGAAAGATCCATATCACCATAAATTGTCATGGTTAATGTTCTTGGAATTGGTGTAGCTGTCATTAATAAAACATCACAATCATTTCCACCTTTATCAGATAATTTCTTTCTTTGATTTACACCAAATTTATGTTGTTCATCAATAATTATTAATCCTAACTTTTTAAAAATTACTTTTTTTTGAAATATTGCATGAGTTCCAAAAACTATATCTATCTCATGATTTGATAATTGGTTAAGTATTTCTTTTTTATCTCTATATTCTGATTTCCCTGAAATTAATCTTATTTTTACATTCTTAGGTAATAATTTTTTTGCAAGATTAAAATGCTGTCTAGCTAAAATTTCAGTTGGAGCCATTAAAGCAACTTGAAAACCTGAATTTATTGTATTGTATGCAGAAATAAGAGAAACGATAGTTTTACCACTACCAACATCCCCCTGTAACAGTCTAAACATTTTAGTATTAGCAGATAAATCACTATTTATTTCTTTAAGTGATTTCAATTGATCATTTGTTAGAGTAAAATCTAAATTCTTTATTATTAAAGCTTGTTTTTTTAAATTTATTTTTTTCTTTTTCTTTTTAATTTTTTTTATTTTTTTTCTGATTTCTGAATTAACTAAGAATGTAGAAAAAATTTCATCATAAGCAAGTCTTTGATAAAAATTGTCTTTATAATTTCCTTGTTTCTGAGGTTTGTGTAATTCTTTTATAGACTCATTCCAACTTATACCATCAAATTTTTTTAGTAATTCTTTAGAATGCCATTCATCTAAAATAGGTAATTTGTCCATTATCTGTTTTATTATCTTATTGTAGACTTTTTCTGTAATACCTTCTGTAAGCGAATATGTATTATGTTTTTGTTTTATTAACGAAGCATTTTCAGAAATATATTTTGGATTAGTAAGCTGATATTTGTTTCTGAATCTACCTATTTTACCACTTATTGTTACATTCTTTCCTATAGGTAAAATCTTTTTGATATATCCCTCGTAACTATTGAAAAAAATGCAGTCTACTTCCCCTGTTTCATCTGAACAAACGACTCTATTAGGTAGATTTCTTATTCGAGGAAAAGAATACTTTTTAGGAACTATTGTTATTGTTTGAATTTCGCCTAATTTTAAATCTTTTATTTTAGATGATAGACTTCTATCTGTATATGACTTGGGTAATTTCCATAATAGATCAAAAATATTATTTATTCTTTTTTTTTTAAGTAAATTGGTGGTTTTATTACCTACACCTTTTAAAATTGACAAATCTGACAATAGATATTTATAATTACTTTTATTATCCATAAACAAATAATATATTCTAATAATGGACTTCAATATAGATCTATTAAAAAAAAAAATTATTTATAGATCTAACTATCGTGGTACTAAAGAAATGGACAAACTTCTAGGTGCATTTACCAAAAAATATATTGATGAATTAAGCACTCAAGATCTTCTTGATTTAGAAAAATTATTAAACATAGATGATGATAATTTGTATAGTTTTTATAACAAATTAAAAACTGACTTTGAATTTGAGAACAATAATATAAATTCTTTATTTAGAAATTTTAAGTATAATGAGAAATAATGGCGGAGAGACTGGGATTCGAACCCAGGAAAGAGTTGCCCCTTTGCCGGTTTTCAAGACCGGTGCTTTCAACCGCTCAGCCATCTCTCCGTGAGCAAGGTTTTATAAGTATATTATTAAAATTCAACTAAAAAACAGAGCTTTTTTTTTTAAAAATTTTGCCTGGCGTACAAGTCTTGTACAAGTTATCCTATATTCTCCTACATGAAATATTTAGTTTTAAATAAATTAAAAGTTCACACAAATGAGTAAATTTATTTTAAGTAAATCGACAATACATCAACATCAATTTTTGATAATTGGCGATGATGAAATAATAAATAAATCATCAAATCTTAAAATTATATCAAAAGGAACAACAAATCTCTTAAATATAGGTAAAATTAAGAACACAAAATTAACTGCTATTTATTCTACTCATGACGCTGATTTTGGAACAGTTTTATGTGGAGTATACTTAGAGGATAAAGAAAAGAAAAAACCAAAGAATTTTTACTATATTCCTTTAAATTCTCTTAAACATATTAAAGTAGATGATTTAATAAAAAAAATTGACAATGAGTCATCAAAAACAGGTGATGTTAAAATTTCAACAGGTAAAATTAGTTTCAATGCACTTGTAGATACAGGATATAAACATCATCTCATAAAAAATCAGAAGACACAAAAAAATGAATGGAATAACTCTTTCACATATAAAGTGGATAATGGTATCTATGATGTATACTCTTATGATTTTGAGTACGAAGGTCCTGAAGTAGAGAATTATGATACAATGTTTTCTATTAAAAAAAGGATATGAATAAATACCTATGACAGATTTAGATAAGCTTATCTTAACAAAACTAAAAAAATTTAGAAAATTATGTAAACACCAAAGGTCATCTGATGGTCAATGGTACTTTAAGGATCCTTCGCCTAAAACCATTCAAAAAGTAAAATCAGATGGATTATTAATGGCTCTATTCACAGATACATTAAAAGATCCAACTTTATTAGAGAGATTATATCAAAAATTTAATATTAAATATGATTATCAAGATTATAAAACAGTTAGTTCAAAGTTGTTTAATTTAAAAAATGAAAAGTTCTTTGGATTTATAACTGGTAAAGAAAATTTAATATTTCCTTATGGCTCATACAAAGGAGGTATTAAAAATAAAAAGCCTCATGGCAAAGGTGTTTTCAATTACTATGACGGTGCATATTATATTGGTAATTTCAAAAATGGAAAATACGACGGTTCAGGTAAATTAATTTGGCCTGAAATTTTTGCCCTACAGTCTAGCATGGGTGGTTTAAAGGTATGGGAAAAAAGTGATTTTAGAAAAGAGCAATTAAAAAACTACAGGAAATATTTTAAAAAAATGCATGGTTATGGTCTCTTTTTAAAAAAATATGATTTTTATTTAGAATTTGGTCATGGCGGCAAATACGATGGTCAGTGGAAAGATAATCAAATGGTTAAAGGGACTATGTATCAACATAATTATTCACAGCTAGCTAACAAATACATTGGAAGTTTTAAAAATTTTATGAGAAATGGATTGGGTGAATATATAATGAATATGGATCATATCGAAGACAATACTTCCAAAAATACTTATGGCTATACCGACTCTTATAAAGGAAATTTTAAAAATAACTCATATCATGGCAGAGGTAAAATAACTGATACGATAGAGGAACGTAATTATTTAGGTGACACAATAAAAAGATCAAAAGGTGATAAAATAATTCAGATTGAAGATGTAATTTTTAAAGATGGTTTTAGACATATTCGTTCTAACATCACAATTATTTATTTTGATCCAAAGGGAAAAAAGAAATTTACAAAATATTGTGAAGCGTGGTGGGATTATAAAAAAGATGGTTGTCTTGGTGTTGATTTTGTAAATAAATTGGACCCTAAAAATGTCGGAAGATCATAAATACTATAGAGCTCAAGAGGAAAGAAACGGTATAATAAAAATACTTGAAAACTTATCTTTTGATGAAAAGAAAGAAGTATTAAGAATAGTTGATCAAAGTATGATTAATTCAGCTAATAATGTTCTAGCTAATGATGATCCACCAAGCAATCCTCTAACAAGACTACCTAATAAATTTAAGAGTGAAGTACAGGCTAAAGCTGTTCAAATGGGCAGAAAACTCTTTATTAAGATCCAAGTAGATGAATTGATTAAGAGAAGAAGAAAGAATAACATTAAAATTATAAAATAAGTTTTATGAAAAAATTAGAATGTCCCAATTGTAATCATTCAGAAATTATTGAAAAAATGAATTATCGCAAAGATTCAAAGATCTATATGGCAAAATTATTTTTGGTACAAAAAGAAAATCCAGATTTAGTTGTTAATACATTTATGTGTTTTGCTTGTAATCATTTAACAAATTTTGCAGGAAATGTAGATGGTACAATAGAATATTTTGAAACGTATAAATATGATAAGGATGTAAAATTTGATAATTATCATGATATTCATGGTGAAAGAAACCAATTTGATTCAATTAAAAGAATGATCATTGATATAAATTTTGATAACAATTTAGATCACTTTATTAAAAGATTAGATAAGTTATGAGTAATGAGAAAGATCAAATAAGTAAATTTTACAATGACTACGTCATCATTAATTTTAATGATCCTGATGAAGTAAAATCAAAAGATAAAGTTCTAAAAAAACAAATGGAGGACTTGGTAAACATAGTACTCCCATCTCTAGCTAAATTAGGTGAGTCAAATAGCGAAATGCCAGTGGGAATGCTTTTAGCATCTTTGGTTGCAGAAAATTTAGTTTCTAAAGATAAATTTATAGATGTTCAAAACAACTTAAAAGAGATGAAAAAATTAGGTGACTTGCTTCAGTTTGATATAAAGCTAACTGCAACATTAAATGCTTTAGTACCATAATAAATAAAGTTCTGCGTACAAGTGGCGTACAAGTTTGATAGCTTAGGCAAGTCAAGAATGATGTGTTTTTCGTAAAAGCTAAAATTGAAAAAGTTAGTAATGACCTAATAAGTATGTGAAACGTCGTAAGGTGGGTAGGTGATCCTTAGTATTTCAAGACTGGTGCTTTCAACCGCTCAGCCATCTCTCCGTTAGCAAGGTTTTATAAGTAAAATATTTAAATTCAACTAAAAACAGAGCAAATTATTTTAATAATTTAGCCTGGCGTACAAGTCTTGTGCAAGTTATCCTATAAAATCCTATGTATAATATTTCTATGGCTACTCTCCAATGGATAAAGTTTTAGAAAATTACCGATTAAATTTGGAGAAAGAAATAAAATTAAAAACACCAAAGTTTGATCATCTTTCTTTTCATACAGCAAAGATTTTAGCTGTATTGCAAGATCCAGGTCATTCAGGTGCAGAAGTCAGCGGTGTTTGTTCAATAGATAATGATGATCCAACAGCTAATAAGCAAAAAGAGATTTTAGAAAACTTAAATATAGATAGAAAAGATGTTTTATTTTGGAATTTTTATGCGTCTTATGGATTAGACATAGATAAATTAGGTTTAGAACAAAAAACTTTTTGGGCAGAAAAACTTAATGAACTTGTTAATTTAATGCCCAATATAGTTTGTATTGTTTCTTTAGGAAACAAATCTTGGGATGGTTTTCGCTATTTTAAAAACAATAAATTGATTAGGCTCCTATATGGCCCACATCCATCAAAAAGAAGCATGTTACAAGCAGGTGCTGAAAAAAGGTTAATTCTAACTTGGAAAAATGCAAAAAAAATTATTTAAGCAAACATTAATATTGGTCCACTGGTGTTCCATTGATAATATATAATAATGGAAAATAAATATTTTATTTATTTATTAATAACGGCATATATTCTCTACAATACTTATGAAGGTTATAGAAATAAAAGAAATATTATTATTTCATTTTTCACATCAATAATTTTAACATTTGGGGTTGGTTTATCTTTATTAGCTTGGGGAGCCTTTTTTTTATATGGTTTGCGTTACGGTCAGGATATTTCATGGTGGATTAGAGCTCCATTAATACCTATTGCTGTTTTTGCAATGATATTAATATCAGTTTTTATATGTGGTCCTTTTTGGGGAATTCACGATAATTATATAAGAGATGGAAAATTAGGTTTTCAAAAAATTCCTGAAAAGATAAATAAAATTATTATTAAATTTAAAAATCTATTTTCAAAAAAATAAATTTTATTGTATACTAAACTTGTCCTGATTTAGAAAGAACTCTACTTGCTGGGACTTTAAACACAACGCTAAAGGAGAAAAATGAAACTAAAAATACAATCTATAAAAAACTATTTTAAATCAAAAAAGGATAGAGGATTAGAGCCTATATTCTTTGAAAAAATAGGTGATAAAAATACTTCTAGAGATGAAATGCTAGAAAATTTAATTAAAGCATTAAAAAAGAATGGCTGGACTTATAAAGATAAATAATCTGCGTACAAGTTGCGTACAAGTTAAATAGCCTAGGCAAGCCAATAACGATGTGTTTTTCGTGAAAGCAGGATTTTAAATAGTAAGCAATGGCTTGATAAGTATGTGAATCGTCGTAAGGTGGTTAGGGTATCCGTAGTATTTCAAGACCGGTGCTTTCAACCGCTCAGCCATCTCTCCACGAAAAAGCTTTTATAATTAAAAATATTTAATTCAACTATAAAATAGTCTATTTAACATAGTTATTAATTAATTAGTTAAATTATCTATGAAAAAACAATTCAATAAAGGTTTATTATTAACTTCTCTAGGATCTTTTTGGTGGGGTTTTATTGGTGTAATATATTTTCAATATGTATCATTCATTGGTCATATAGAACTAATAGTTCATAGATGTTTATGGACAGCTGTAATGCTTATTTTTACAACTTCAATGCTTTCAAAATGGAATCTTTTTAAAGATATTTTAAAAAACAAGAAAACTTTATTTGCTTTATTGGTTTCTGGTTTTTTGATATTTATAAATTGGGCTGTATGGATATATGCAGTTGCAACAGAACGAATTATTGATGCAAGTTTTGGCTATTTCATTATGCCAATTATAAGTGTTTTGTTAGGATATATTTTTTTTAAAGAGAGACTTAATTCAAAAAGAATTTTTTCAATTTTATTAGTTCTATTATCAATTATCATTCTAATATTTATAAATCTAAAAAGTTTACCCTGGGTAGGTTTGATAGTAGCTTTAAGTTGGGCTTTTTATAATCTTGTCAGAAAGAAAATTAATGTAGATACTGATGTAGGTATATTAATTGAAAGTTTATATATACTTCCTTTTGCTTTACTTATTTTCTATTTTATAACTATAAATGGATTTAATGATTTTAGCTTATCGAGTCCAGGCTTAAGTCTTTTTTTAATATTAGCTGGCCCTATGACTGTGATTCCTTTATTTTTATACGTTAGAGGTGTTGAATTAATTGGACTAGGTCCCACAGGTATGATTTTCTATATAACTCCAACATTACAGTTTATTCTAGGCTATTTTTATTATAATGAAGAGTTTTCTATTATTAAATTTGTGAGTTTTATTATTATTTGGATTGCTGTAGTTATATATCTAAAGGATCTTTATGAAACTAATTAGTATTCTTATTCTAATTTTAACCTTATTTATATCCAATTCATACTCAGACAATAATTTAGAATTTGAAAACTGGAAAAAGACTTTTAAAGCTGTTGCACTAAAAAATAATATTTCTGAAAACACTTTTAATTTAGTAATGTCAGATGTCAAATTTTTACCTAAAGTAATTGAATATGATAGATATCAACCAGAATTTTACGAAGATACTAAAACTTATATTTCTAAAAGAAGTTCAGATAAAAAAGTAAAAAAAGGTGTTATCTTTTACAAAGATCAATCTGAACTAATTAATAAAGTTGAAAAAAAATTTGATGTAGAGAAAGAATTACTTTTAGCATTAATGGGAATTGAAACTAACTTTGGTAAATATGTTGGTAAAATGGATATTCTGTCTTCTTTAGCAACATTAAGTTTTGATCAGAGAAGATCTGAATTTTTTACTAATGAATTATTAATTCTATTAAAATTAATTGATACAAATCAAATTGATTATAAATCATTATATGGATCATGGGCAGGGGCATTTGGTTTTTTCCAATTTATGCCTTCTACAATTAGAAATCATGCAATTGATTATAATAATGATAACTATATTGATCTCAAGAATTCACAGGACTCGTACGCTTCTGCTGCTAACTATTTAAATAAAATGGGATGGAGTCAGAAAAAGCCATGCTTTTATAAAATTAATCTAAATGATGATATTTCGGATAAATATTTAAATGTTTCAGCAAAAAAATTGAAAAATAAAAAAAAATTAAGGTATTTTAAAAGATTTATAAAAAACAATGAAATATTAGACTCTTTAGATGAAAATTTAAAAGTTGCTATAATTACTCCAGATAAAGATATTGTTGAAAATGCCAATAAACTTAGTCCAGCTTATTTAGTTTTTGATAATTATGAAATCATTTTAAGATGGAATAGATCTTTAAGATTTGCTTTAGCAGTATGCACATTAAAAGATAAAATTAAAAATGAATTATAAATTAATATTGATAATTTTTTTATCACTTCTATTAATAGGGTGTGATCAAACATTTAATATCAAAAATGAAAATTTAGACCTTTTAAGAGATGATAGATACAGAAATTCAGGTTTTGCACTTATCTATAATGATAAATTAGAAAACATTAAAAAAATTGAGAATAGATCTTTAAATATTTACCACAAATCTCTTAAAAGAAAATCAATGGTTAAAATTACAAATCCTGCTAATGGGAATTTTTTAATTGCTGAAGTTAAATCAAATAAAGTAAAATTTTCAAATTTTTATAATTCTATATTGAGCTCTAGAATAGCAGAAACATTAGATTTAGATCAAAATGAACCATATGTTGAAATAGTATTGATATCAAAAAATTCTACTTTTATTGCAGGAAAAGCAAAAACATTTGAAGAAGAAAGTAAAGTCGCAGAAAAGGCTCCAATAGATGGAATTCAAATTAATGATTTAAATATAAAGAAAAAGAAAAGAAAAATTAAACCAAAAAAAAATTTTTCCTATTCTATTAAAGTTGCAGATTTTTATTATAAAGACACAGCCAAAATCTTATTGGATCGTATAAAAGAAGAAACCTCTATTAAAAATTTAAAGATTATTGAATTATCAAAAACAAATTATAGACTTCTAATAGGTCCTTTTAATGATATAAAATCTTTAAGAATTAATTTTGAAAAAATGGATTTATTTAATTTTGAAAATTTAGAGGTTTTAAAAAATGTATAAAAATTTCATACTTTTCTTATTTTCAATTTTATTTTTTTTTAATCACTCTTTTGCAAATATTGATATAAAAGCTAGAACAGCAATTCTACAAGACTACTTATCAGGGGAAGTTCTTTATGAAAAAGAGCCTGATAGATCGATTTACCCTGCTTCAATGACAAAAATTATGACAAGTATTATTGCTTTTGATTTGATTAAATCTGGTGATTTGAGTTTAGATGAAAAATTTTTGATTTCAGAAAAAGCTTGGAGACTATCTACTGCTGGTTACTCTTCTATGTTTGTAATGGTTGGAGATGAGGTTTCAGTTGAAAATTTACTTAAAGGCATAATAGTTGCTTCAGGTAATGACTCATGTATTGCTTTGGCAGAGGGTATAGCTGGAACAGAGGAAGAATTTGCTATTATGATGACTTCTAAAGCAAGGGAAATTGGAATGGAAAATACTAATTTTGCCAACTCTTCAGGAATTAATGATCCTGATAATTATTCTACTGTTAGAGATATTATGATTATGTCTAATTATTTAATAAAAAATCATCCTGAATTTTATAAATGGTTTAAAGAAAAAGAATTTACTTGGGATAGGACAGGGGGTGATCCTATTACACAAGGTAATAGAAATCCTCTTTTATATAAAAATATGGGTGTTGATGGTGTTAAAACAGGTTACTTAGCTGTAGAAAGATATTCATTAGCATCATCCTTAGAAAGAAAAGGTAGAAGATTAATAGCTGTTGGTAGTGGATTTGAAACAAAAAAATTGAGATCAAAGGAAAGCGCAAAATTATTAACTTATGGACTTACAAATTTTGATTTAGTTGAAATAGCAAAATCTAATGAGTCATTTAGCGATGTTGATGTTTGGCTTGGAAAAAAAAATAAAGTCAGCGTATATTCTAAAGATGATATATACAAAATTATTAAAAAAGGTCAAAAAAAATTACTTAAAATTAAATTAATTTATGATGGCCCTATAGAGGCTCCAATTAAAAAAGATCAGATTTTGGCTAAATTAAAAATAGTTTATGATCAAGATTTAGTAGGTGAATACGACCTTCTAGCTTTAGAAGATATTAAAAAAGTAAATATCTTTTCAAGACTAATTAAGTCATTAAATTATTTAATTTGGGGTGATGTCTAAAAAAATTGTAATAGTTTTTGAGGGTATTGAAGGTAGTGGCAAAACTTTTCACATCAAACATGTATCTAACTATCTAAAAAAAAAGAAAATTAGTCACGTTACAATAAGGGAACCAGGAGGTAGCAAGAACTCAGAAAAAATAAGAAAGTTAATTTTAAATAACAAATCAAATTTTCAAAAAAATACTGATTTATTACTTTATCTAGCAGCTAGAAGTGAAAACATAAGTTACTTAAAAAAATTTTATAAAAAAAAGATAATTTTATTAGATAGATTTACAGACTCAACTTTGGCGTATCAACATTTTGGTATGGGTGTAAGCCTAGATATAATTAAAAAAATTAATGACCATATCTTAAATAATTTTAAAGTAAATTTTACATTTTTAAATATTGTAAATGAGAAAAATATGATTAAAAGATTGAGAAAGAGAGTCAAATTAAATAGATATGATAAATTTAATAAAGATTTTTATAGAAGGGTTCAAAAAGGATACCTCAAATTAAGCAAAAATAAAAAGAATTATCAAATTATAGACTCAAACTTATCAATTAAAACAAATAAAAAGAATATAATTAACAAAATAGAAAAACTAATAAGATGAACCTTTGCTCTAAATCACAAACAAAACTCTATGGTTTAGGTGAAGAACTTGAAGAATTAATAAATTTATATAATAATTTTAAATTACCAAATAAGATTTTGCTTTCAGGAGAAAAAGGTATTGGTAAGTGTACTCTTGCTTATCATTTAATAAATTATATTTTATCTAACAATGAAGAAAATCCTTACAACATTAATGATCTTCAAATAAATAAAGACAACCATTCTTTTAGATTAATTCAAAATAATTCAAATCCCAATTTTAATCTAATTGATGTAAACTCTGAAAAAAAAAGTATTGAAATTAATCAGATTAGAAGCTTAATCAGTAATCTAAATAAATCTTCATTCAATTCAAAACCAAGATTCATTTTAATTGATAATATTGAATTTTTGAATGTAAATTCTATTAATGCTTTACTTAAAATTTTAGAAGAACCTAACGAAAATACTTATTTTATTTTGATAAATAATAATAAAAAAATCCTATCTACCCTTTTATCTAGGTGCTTAAATTTTAAGATATCACTAAATAACGAAAAGACTTCTCTTGTGAATAAGTTATTATTTGGTGATGATATTAAAAACTTAATTAATTTTGATATATTAGATTATTACCATACACCTGGCAAAATTTATGATGTATTAGAATTTTCTAAAGAAAAGGAGATAGATCTAAAATCAATAAGTCTAAAAGAGTTCTTATCACTAATTATTAAAGGATCTTATTATAAAAATGATAATGGAATAAAGATTATTCTGTATAATTATTTAGAATTATTTTTACTTAAAAAGGTTTCTATTAATTATTTTGAAATTTTTAGTTATTTTTTAAAAAAGATTAATAATGTAAAAAAGTTCAACCTAAATGAAGAATCTTTATTTTTAGAAATTGATACAAAATTATTAAATGGATAAAAATTTTTATATTACTACTCCAATTTATTATCCATCTGCAAAACCTCATATGGGACATGCTTATTCTAGTATAATAGCAGATTTTTTTGCTAGATTTAAAAAAATAGACGGTTTTAAAGTTCATTTTTTAACTGGAACTGATGAGCATGGTTTAAAAATTCAAAGATCTGCTGAAAAAAAAGGATTAAAACCATTACAATTTTGTGATGAAATTAGTAAAACTTTTAGAAATCTCTCCGAGATACTAAATCTAACTAATACAGATTTTATTAGAACGACAGAAACCCGCCATAAAACCTCAGTTCAACATTTATGGAGAGAATTGGAAAAAAATGATGATATTTATCTATCTAAATATTCTGGTTGGTATTCAGTTTCAGATGAAGCGTTTTACACTGAAGAAGAAATTGAAGAAATTAATGGTTCGAAAGTCGCAACTTCATCTAAATCAATTGTGGAATGGGTTGATGAAGAGTCATATTTTTTTAGATTATCTAAATGGGAAAAACCATTACTGGAATTTTATGAAAAAAACCCATGTTTCATTTCACCTGAAGCAAGAAAAAATGAAGTAGTTAGCTTTGTAAAAAGCGGTTTAAAGGATCTATCAATTAGTAGAAAAAGTTTTTCTTGGGGAATAAAAGTTCCTGGTAATGAAAATCATGTCATTTATGTCTGGTTAGACGCTTTAACAAATTATATTAGTGCTTTAAACTATCCAAATACTAAGGAAAAATTATTTAAAAATTTTTGGCCAGCTTCCATTCATTTAATAGGAAAAGATATTTTGAGATTTCATGCTGTATATTGGCCTGCATTTCTACTTGCAGCTAAAATAGATCTTCCTAAAAAAGTTTATGGTCACGGCTGGATACTTTCTGGAGACGAAAAGATGTCTAAATCGAAAGGTAATATTCTTGATCCCATAGAAATTATTAATGAATATGGTCTAGATTCGTTAAGATATTATCTTATAAAAGAAGTTTCATTTGGTAATGATGGAAATATTTCTCAAGAACGTTTAGAAGATTGTATCAATAGTGATCTAGCTAATAATTTTGGAAATTTGTGTCAACGGGTGACCGCTTTTGCAATTAAAAATTGTGATAGTAAAATTCCAAAAAAAATTGAATTTAATGAGGATGATTACAAGATATTAAATAATTATAAAGATAATATTGAGTTAATCAGAGAAAAAATTGATAATCAAGATATCAATTTCTATATTAACTTTATCGTTAATTCATTATTTGAAGCTAATAAATATTTTAACGATCAAGAACCATGGAATAAAAAAGAGGATTTATTAAGATTAAATACTATTGTTTTTACTACATTAGAAATAGTTAGAAAAGTTAGTTTTTTATTGTATCCAATTATCCCAGAAAGCTCAATTAAAGCACTTAAAATTTTTGGCATAAATGAAGCTGACATTAATTTATCGTCTTTAGAAAATAATAATTTTCTATCAAAAGTTGATAAAATTAATAAAATAGATATTCTTTTTAAAAAGATAGAAAAAAAAGATGATTGATTCACATTGTCATTTAGATCATGAACCGCTTTTAAGCGATTTAACCAATGTTATTAAACGATCAAAGGATGTTGGTATTAAAAAACTACTAACTATTTCTACATCTTTAGAAAGTTTTTCTAGAATCAAAAATATTATAGATAAAGACGAAATGATTTATGGCACAATAGGTATTCACCCCCATGAAACTAATGATGAAATTATTAGTTCAGTTAATATTGTAAAAAATTTTAATGAAAATCCTAAAATTATTGGGATAGGTGAGACAGGTTTAGATTTTTATTACAATAACAGTGATAAAGATAAACAAATTAAAAGCTTCAATGAACATATCCAAGCTTCAATTGAGACTAATGCACCTTTAATTATTCATTCAAGAAGTGCAGAAGAGGAAACTTTCAATATTTTAAATGATTACAAAGATAAAGATCTTAAAATTTTAATGCATTGTTTTACAGGTTCAAAAAAGTTTGCTGAAAAATTACTTGATCTAAATGCTTTTTTTTCAGCAAGTGGTATTATAACATTTAAAAATTCATTGGAATTACAAGAAACATTCAAATTTCTGCCATTAGAAAAAATTTTGATAGAAACAGATAGTCCCTTTTTAGCTCCAGTTCCAAATAGAGGTAAAAAAAATGAGCCTTCTTTTATAGATTATACTGCTCAAAAGTTAGCAGATTTAAAAGAGATAACTAAATCTCAACTTGTAAAAATAACAACTAATAACTTTAATAAGCTATTTAGCTAATTAATTTATGAAGTTTATAATCTTAGGATGTGGTAGTTCGATGGGTGTACCAAGACCTGATGGCTTCTTTGGTAATTGTGATCCAAATAATAAAAAGAACTATAGAACTAGATGTTCTGCTTTACTCAAAACCTCTAAAGAAAATATTTTATTTGATACTTCTCCTGATCTAAGACAACAATTGTTACGTCATAAAATTAAAAAGATTAATAAAGTCTTATACTCACATATGCATGGAGATCAAACACATGGAATTAATGATTTGAGATCCTTTTATATTAACAGTAAGAAACAAATCGATGTATTTGCTGATAAATTTACTGCAAAATATTTAAAAAAAACTTTTTCTTATATTTTCAAAAGCTATTCAAAAGAATATCCAGCAACTCTTAAGATAAACAAGTTGAAAAATAATTTATTTTTGAATAGTTATCAAAAAAAAATTAGAATTAAATCTATCGAAGTTCAACATGGTAAAGTAAAATCAAATTGTTTTATTATTGACAATAAATTGGCTTATATAAGTGATGTTAGTAAAATTTATGACAAAGATTACAGATACTTTAAAAATCTGAGATATCTAATTATTGATTGTTTATGGTATAATTATCATCCATCACATTTCAATCTTGAAACATCTTTAGAAATGATTAAAAAATTCAAACCTAAAAAAGCTATTCTAACAAATCTTTCACCTGTTTTAGATTATAAAAAACTTAAAAAAGTACTTCCTCATAATGTGGTACCTGCACATGATGGACTTGCTATAGAATTATAGAATATTTTCTATTTTACTTACTAATTTTTTTGACAAGGGGTTTGTAAAGGACGAAAATGTATCTTCAACTTTACCTTCTTTATTTATTAAGATTTTATGGAAATTCCATTTAGGTATAGCTGATTTACCATGATTATTTTTTGCCCATTTAAATAAATCATGTGCTTTATCACCTTTTACTTTAGTAATAGTAGATAACGGAAAATTTATATTAAAATTTACTTTGCAAAATTCTTTGACTTCAGAATTTTTGTTTTTTTCTTGATTAAAAGAATTTGATGGAACTCCTAATACAATCAAACCTCTTGATTTATATTTATCCCACAATTCTTGTAAATCAGTATATTGTTTAGTAAATCCACAATAGCTTGCGGTATTTACAATTAGAATAACTTTATTTTTATACTCATTAAAATTTATTGTTTCACCTGTGATACTTTCAATTTTAAAATCATAAAAAATCTTGTCATAATTTGCATTAACATTACTTTTAAAAAAAAACATAATAATTGTTATCCCAATAAAAATTGACTTTTTCATCTCTTAAATTTATTTGTTAGGTGTAAGTAATATTAAAAAATATCCAAATAAAGTGGATAATAATGACCCAGTCAATACACCAATTTTCACACCATCCATATATTGAATATTTTCAGCAAATGCTAAGTTTCCAACAAATAGACTCATCGTAAATCCTATACCAGTTAATACTCCGACACCATAAAAATTAAACCAATTAGAATTATTAGGCATTTGAGCAATTTTGGTTTTTATAGAAACGTAGGAGAACAAGAAAACACCTAATTGCTTTCCTACAAATAATCCAAGTACAATTCCTAATGGCACTTTATTTAACAAAGATCCAAAAGTTAAACCTTCCAGAGATACACCTGCATTAGCAAAAGCAAACAATGGCATAATACCAAAAGCAACATAAGGGCTGATTGCATGTTCAACTTTTATTAGCAGTGAAAAATCTTTTTCTTTTTTTCTATGTGGAATTGCCATTGCTAATAAAACACCAGCAATCGTTGCATGAATTCCTGAATTATGAGTAAAATCCCAAAGAAAAATACCTACAATTAAATAAGGCAAAAACTTTTTAATATTAAATTTGTTTATGATTAGCAAAATTATGAAAGCTAACAACATCAAGCTTAAATATTTGATACTTAAATCTCCTGAGTAAAAAATAGCAATGATCAAAATTGCTCCAAGATCATCAATAATTGCTAATGCTGTTAAAAAAACTTTTAATGATAATGGAACTCGTTTTCCTAGTAATGACAAGACACCTAATGAGAATGCAATATCAGTAGCAGAGGGAATAGCCCATCCATTTAAAGTTTCACTATCCCCTAGATTTATAAAAACATAGAATAAAGCTGGAACTAACATTCCACCTACAGCAGCAATTATTGGTAGTAAAGCTTGTTTTATATTTGAAAGTTCACCTTGTAAAAATTCTCTTTTAATTTCTAAAGTTACAAAAAAAAAGAATATTGCCATTAAGGCATCATTAATCCAATGAATAACAGATAATTTTAATCCAAAATCGTTAATTCCTATAAATAAATACTTATTTAAAGTTGAAAAATATAATTCTGATAAATTAGAGTTACTTATAATTAATGCTATAATTGCAGCAAAAAGCAAAACTAAACCGCTAGCTGCTTCTAACTTAAAAAACCATCTAAATGGTTTGGACAAATAATTGATCATACTAAATTAAGTCTTTAATAAATAATTGGATATCTTTCAAGGTTTCAAAAAGACTAAATATCATTAATTCTAAACCAGGAAAAATAACATATAAAACAGACTTAAAGGTATCTATTAAGATTATCAGAGCAACAAAAGATATTATTGAGACTAAGATATAAGAAAAAAACTTTGTTATATTGAAGCTTGTTTTAGCCTGATATTTTGTAACTTCATAATTCTTTTTTTCAGATTTATTTAACTGGTCAGTTTTCTTTTTGGGTTTAATGTCTTTAATCTTTTTACTATTAATAGGTATAGAAATATTTGGCTGTATTTCTTTACTAATTTTTAAGTTTGCTTTATTGGGGTTGAAGAACCAAACTTTATCACATGATCCACATTGAATTGTTCTTCCTGTGCTAGGAATAAGATCTGAACTTACTTCAAATTTTTTACCACAAATACATTCAATAATCATTATTTCTTATACCATAATTGTATTGAGACTTTATATCTAAATATTTACAAAAATTTAGTTTAACAAAGAGCAAATCTTCCAAAATATCAATTATGATTTACATTTATTTAACGATGTATATTGTAAAAGCTAGTGATTATCTTAATAATATAAATAATGTTTTTTTTTAATAAAAAGAAAGAGAAATCAAGCAATAGGAGGTTGAAGATTCTTTCCGGCTATAACTATAGATATAAAGATATTGGAAAAGAGTCTGAAAAAACAATAATTAAATATGCTGATTATTTTAATTTTGATTATGAGATAGACAAAAGAAATTCTTTTGAACGACATTTTTATTGGTTAAAAATTAAAATGTTTATTGAGAATCTAGAAAAAGGAACACATGAATTTTATTTATGGTTGGATGCAGATACTTTTATCTGCCGATATGAAAATATATTAAATCATGTTGATAAAAAAAAGCACATATTCGTTCATAACCAGTTTTTTAAATCTAAACACAAAACTAAGATTTCAAATATTGATTATTTAACATGGGGACCTAATGTTGGTGTGATATTAGTAAGAAATACAAAATGGTCCTTAGAATTTTTCAGAAACGTTTGGAATAAAAAAAAATATTTGAATCATTATTGGCCTGATAATGCTGCTTTTATGGATGAATTAGGTTATAAAGCTGAGATTTCAAAATTATCAGATAACAATCCTGCAAAAAAAACTTTAAATAAGTTTTATTTTTTACCAGGCTTATGGAATAGCATGCCTAATAGAAATTTTAATAGTCCTTTGAATAACGAAATTTCAAATTATTATTTTGATCCAATAATAATACATTTAGCTGGGATAAGAAGAAGAGACCGATTAAAGTTTATAAAAAAATATAAAAAATTATTTATTTAATTTTATTTAAAACCAAATTGTTAATTTGTTTTTTAGAATACAAATTCAAATAACAATAAAAACCACTTTGTTTATTCTGCTCATCTTTATCTAAAATTTTCTGATAAGGTTCACTCAATGAAAAAGGGGGTTCAAATAAATCTATCTCTCTATATTCACCATCTGGTATATCTAAATTGACAATTTTTTTTTTTTCATCTTTTAATTTATAACTAGTCATTAAGATATATTTAATGTCACTTTTTAAAAAGTTTTTAAAAAAAGAATTTATACTTTCGAAGGATAGGTGTATTAAGCAATCTCTACAAACCATTAAATCAGAATCTGGAAGCTTATCTTTTGTGATATCCAAAGTTAAAAAGTCTATATTTTTATCACTATTTAAATATTTATTTTTTTGAATTAATTTTTCAACAATATCGACACCTGTGTATGTTATATCTTCAGATAAGACATCTTTAATCCAGTTGAAATCACCGCATGGTGCATCTAAAATTTTCTTTATATCGTATTTTTTTATTATATCTCTAATTCCATCTTTAATACTTATGGTATTATCAGACTGAGACCCCAAACCCGAAACACTTTCTTTTGAAGACCAAAAATTTTTTTCATATATTAAATCAAATCTTTTTTTAGTGCTATTTTCATTAAAAATATTTTTTTTAGTTTTTTGATAATTCATCTTATTCACTAATCTGAAAGGAGTTGAAATAATCTTTACTAATGATTTAAGTAAGCCATTATTTTTATAAAATTTGAAATATCTTTTTAAAATAAACATAACAGGTGGCAATATTACATGTATTTGAATTTTCTTTCTATTGAAAACATAAGTAAAATCGATATAACGATCTCATTCGGAGTGTAGCGCAGCCTGGTAGCGCATCTGGTTTGGGACCAGAGGGTCGTAGGTTCGAATCCTACCACTCCGACCATTTTATGAAAAAAGCAAAAATTTATATTCCGAACAAAAGTGCTATGCAGTCTGGTTTTGGTAAGACAGATAAATGGATTATTGAATTTGAGACTAATGACCCTACAAAAAATCCTTTAATGGGGTGGGAAAGTTCTAATGATACTTATACAGAACTTAAATTAGAATTTTCCACAAAAGAATTAGCAATTAATTATGCTAAGAAAAAAAAAATTGATTTTGAAATAATTGAACCTAAAAAAAGAAAAACTATAAAAAAATCTTATGCAGATAATTTCTTAAAATAATCATATGTTTAAATTTTTTACAGAAAAAAAATGGTATTTATGGAGTATTGGTGGTACACTGCTAATATTAGGTGCTACTTGGTATCAAGTTCAATTAGATGTGCAAATTAATGAGTGGTTTGGAGAGTTTTATGATACTTTACAAAAAGCTTTAACAACTCCTAACTCAGTTACTGAAAAAGAATTTATAGCTTATCTATTTACATTTGCCAAAATAGCAGCAGTCTATATTCTTGTAGTCATATTTAGTGATTACTTTACAAGTCACTGGACATTTAGATGGAGAACAGCAATGGCTGAATTTTACCATGATAAATGGGATTATGCTTCGTCTATTGAGGGAGCATCACAAAGAGTTCAAGAAGATACTCTTAAATTTGCAAGAATAATGGAAGGCTTAGGTGCTGAGCTTTTAAGAAGTTTAATGACATTGATTGCTTTTACACCAATTTTGTGGGGTTTATCCAAAAGTATAACAGTACTCCCTTGGTTTGGTGAAGTTGAACATGCACTAGTTTGGGTTGCGATTTTATCTGCTCTTGGTGGAACAATTTTACTTGCTAGTGTTGGCATAAAACTACCCGGTATCGAGTACGATATACAGAAAGAAGAAGCAGCTTATAGAAAAGAACTAGTTTTAGGCGAAGACTTTAAAGAAAAAGCTCAACCAGAAAAAATAACAGACTTATATGGTGGAGTAAGAAAAATCCATTACAAAATGTATTTTCATTATGTATATTTTAATGCTGTTAAATGGAGTTATCTGCAAGGAATGGTTATTGTTCCGTATTTGGCTTTAGCTCCTACAATTGTTACAGGAGCTATTACTTTAGGATTTGTTCAACAAATTATAAGAGCTTTTGGTAGAGTAGAGACTTCTCTTCAATATCTAGTTAGAAGTTGGCCAATTATAGTTGAATTAATTTCTGTTTGGAAAAGATTAAGAGAATTTGAAGCTAAATTAGAAAAAAATAGTTCTTTTGAAACAGTAAAATAATGTCATTAGATAAAAAATTTGAAGATTTATTTATAAATATTACCAATCGTGCTGCTTTAGCTTCATACTATTTTGCTGGTAAAAAAGATAAAATAGCTGCAGATAAAGCAGCAGTTGATAAAATGCGAACAGAATTAAATAAAATTGACATGGACGGAGAAGTTGTTATTGGTGAAGGTGAACTTGATGAAGCGCCTATGCTTTTTATTGGTGAAAAACTAGGTACTAAAAAAGGACCTAAACTTGATATAGCAGTTGATCCTTTAGAAGGTACGAATTTTGTTGCTAATAATCTTCCTGGCGCTCTATCAGTTATTTCAGTTGCAGAAAAATCAAATTTATTAAATGCTCCAGAGACATATATGAATAAAATATCAGCAAACGTAAGTGATCCAAATATTATCGATTTAGACAACTCTGTTAAAAAAAATATTTATAACCTAGCTGAATATAAAGATAAACAACCATCAGATTTAACTGCATGTATTTTAGATAGACCTAGGCATAAAGAAATTATAAATGAACTAAGAAATCTTAAAGTAAATCTAAAACTTATTACAGATGGTGATGTATCAGGTGCTTTATTAGTAACAGATCAAAAATATAATGTTGATATATTTTTAGGTATTGGTGGAGGTCCCGAAGGAGTTTTGGCTGCTTCTGCTTTAGATGCTTTTGATTGTTTTTTTCAATGTCGCTTTTTATTTGATACAATAGAGGATAAAACTAGAGCAAAAAAGATGGGAATTATTGATTTAGAAAAAAAATACCATTTAAAAGAAGTTATAACCGGTGATTCAATTTTTTGTGCGACAGGAATAACATCTGGGGACTTAGTTTCTGGAATAAATATTGATAGTAACGATTATACATCAGAAACATTAATTACACACAAATCTGCTGGATTAAAAAAGATTATTAAAATCAAACAAAAAATTTAATCAACTTAAAAAGCTTGATTATACTGATATTATGCAATAAAAAGCTGAAATTTGGTCCCTTCGTCTATCGGTTAGGACACGTGGTTTTCATCCTCGAAAGAGGGGTTCGATTCCCCTAGGGACCGCCATATTTATGATGTTTTATGTTTATATGCTCAAAGGTGCAAATAGTAAAATAACAAAAACATACGTAGGATACACAAATAATTTAAAATTAAGACTAAAAAAACACAATTCCGGAACAGGAGCTAAATCTACTCGTGGTTATAAATGGAAAATTATCTATAAAAAAAGATTTTATGATAAAAGATTAGCTATGTCATTTGAATATAAATTAAAAAAAAATTTTAAAAAGAGAAGACATTTATTAAGTATTAGTTAAATATGAAAATTGCTTCAATTCTACCATATAAAGAAAATTATACACAACAAGGGGCAGGAGCAGTTGCTTTGTGGATAAGTGATTTTATGAGAGACTCAATATTTAAAAAAGATACTTTTGTTTTTGGAAATACAAAAAACAACAATTTCTTAACTAAAAATTATATAAATATTAATATAAGTAGTATCAATTCAAGATTAAATAGCACCACTAAAGAGTACTCAAATAAAATTATTAATAAAATGAAATCAATAGATTTTGATATAGTAGAATTACACAATAGACCTATTATGGTTAAAGAATTTTTTAAAAAGATTAATTCTAAAATTATTTTATATTTTCATAATGATCCAACAACAATGAAGGGAGCCAAGTCTGTAGATGAACGAATATATTTATTAGAAAATGTAGATAAGATAATTTTTATTACAGAGTGGGTAAAAAAAAGATTTTTTAAAGATCTACCAAATTTATCAGATAATAAAACACAAGTTATTTACCATAGTATAGACCCTATTAAAAAAAAGATTAAAAAAAACAAACAAATTATTTTTGTTGGTAAATTAAACGAGTCTAAAGGTTATGACTTATATTGTAAATCAATGTTTAAAGTTTTAGACAAGAATAAAAATTGGAAAGCATATTCTATTGGAGAAGAAAAAAGATTTCAAAATTACCCTACACATGAAAGACATTTTAATTTAGGGCAAATAACCCATAATAAGGTTTTAAATTATTTGAGTAAATCTGAGATAGCAGTTATTCCATCAAGATGGGAAGAGCCTTTTGGAAGAACTGCACTTGAAGCTTCCTCTAGAGGATGTGCAACTATTATATCAAATAGGGGAGGACTTGCTGAAACAACAGATTATGCGATAAAACTTAATACCTTAAATGTAAGTAATATTGAGAATGAGGTTATTAAATTAATAAAAAATACAAGATTTAGAAAAAACCTTCAAATCAAGAGTAAAAGATTTGTTAAACACCAGTTAAAGAAAAATTCTAAAAAAATTGATTTAATGAGAGATTCTTTATTTCCATTTAAAAATATCAACATTAATAGGAATAAATTAAGGATTTTAAATATTTATAATATAGCTCAAAAATTAAACCATAGAATTTATAATTTATCTTTAGGTAAGAAATTTACAAATGGCTTTATTAGAAATGGTCATGATGTGATTGAAATCAGTGATCGAGATTATGTAAGACAAAATAAGGGACTTAACATATTAAACATTAGAGATAAATTTCACTCCTATTTGATTGAAACATTTAAGAATTATAATCCTGATCTTATTATTTTTGGTCATTCCGATAATATTACAGAAAATATTTTATATGATTTTAAAAAACTTAATAAAAACATAATTATTTCTCAATGGAATGAAGATCCATTTATGAACAACATAGGTGATAAACTGGATAATAAAGATAAATTAAAAAAATTCTTACCATTAGTAGATCATTCTTTTATTACAACAAATCCCTCTGTATTAAATTTTTCAAAAAAAAATAATCAAAATATTCATTTTTTTATGACTCCAGTTGATAAAAATATTGAGTGCTTTGAAGTATATAAACTTAGACCTTATAACGATGTTTTTTATGCTATGAGTCATGGTGTTAATCGTGCTACTTTAAAAGAAGGAAAAACAGATAATAGAGTAAACTTTTTAAAAAAACTTATAAAGAAAAGTAATGATATCAAATATGATTTTTATGGTTTTGGAAAACAAGAACCTGTTTGGGGTAATGATTTTTATAAATCATTATTAAACTCAAAAATGGCTTTGAATTTAAGTAGGGGAAATCCAACGAAACACTATTCTAGCAATAGAATTGCCTCACTTATGGGTAATGGCTTAATGGTTTTTATTGATAAAAAAGTAGAAATGAACAATTTTTTCAATTCAAACGAAATTGTTTCCTATAACGACATTGACGATCTAGCTAATAAAATTAAATTTTATAAAAAAAATGATAAAAAAAGAGTTGAAATTGCTAAAAAAGGGAAAGAAAAATATTTCAGAATATTTAATGAATCCAAAGTTTCTAAATTCATTATTGATAAATCTCTTGGTAAAAAAGCTTATCTAGTTTAGTTATCCTATTTTATATTTTTATCTTATTTAAAGCATTATTTTTAAATAAGTTTGCTTCTTGAATATATCTTCTTACCATTTGAGTAGTTTTATGTCCTGTCATAGCCATGATATTTCTTTCTTCAGCACCAAACTCAGCAGCAGTAGTTGCAAAACCTGATCTTAAACTATGTCCTGCATATTTTGAAGAGTCTAAACCCGCTTTTTCTGCGTATCTTTTGATAATAAGAGCCACAGATTTATCTGAAATATTGAAAATTTTACCATTATTACTATTTGAAAATTTTTTGCTAACGTAATTCTTGAGAGTTACAACAGGACAAAATTCTTGATTGTCAAAGTAGGGAATTGCCTTAATATTTCCTTCTCCTGATTGATCTGTTTTAGATCTTTTAATGAGAATTTTGACACCTTCAGTCACAAACTCAATATCATCATAATGGATGTTGACTAACTCTGATCTTCTAAAACCACCCGAAAATCCAATTAAAATTAGTGCTTTATCTCTAATTTTTTCTTCATCTATTGCTTTAATTATTAATCTTAAATCATTGATTAATATGGGTTTTTTGGCTTTCTGTCTTGTTCCTAAGGTTCTTTTAATACCATGTAAATTCTCCATTATAATTGGGTGTTTGGTATCTAGATAATGCCCTTTTAGTTTATGAAGGACGCTTATAGATGCTATTCTTCTTTTTAATGTACTAAATTTTGATGATTTCGAGAGATGAGTAATATAAAGCGCTATTATTTTCGGTTGTGATGGCATTGAAGAAAAACCATTTTTTGAACAGAATGCAGAAAAGTCCCTGAAATCAGATTGATAAGCTCTTAAAGTATTATTAGCTTTTGAATTCTTTAAATTTTTTAAAGTTTCTAATTCTAAACTTTTAACATCAGTTATTAAATTATTCATATATATTTCCGATAACCATTAATTATCGGAAATTATATAATAGGTGATTTTTAATGTCAATAGTTTAAATTAATAATTATGGGTTCAATAGATGGAGAAATTCCTGCAGTTTGGTTCTTAATAAGCTCATTAGGATTTATTATATTGAGTTTTATTCAGTATCGAAATACTGGTAAAAGCTTCAATACGATATTTTTATCTATAATGGCAGTAATATTTTTAGCGAGTTACTTGATATTATTAACTAAATGAATAGTTATCACCGTTATTCACAGAAAATAATTAAATTAAAAAAACAACTATTTAGTGATACCCTATTTTTCCATATCGTGTTAAGTTAAATATGAATTAAGGGGCAACTCTTAACTGGCCGATTGGAGAAAAACCGAGAGGTACAATTCCAAGGGGCAGAAAGCTCTACAAAGCATCGCTGAACATGTAGAGCGGGAGACGTGGCGGTAGCTGATCAACGACGCGTCAAAACAACTGTTCTTTGCACTCATAAAAGTGCAAGGAAACAGGGGTTTTTTAGATAAATGATACTTAAGGGGACTAAATTTCAATTAAAAGTCTGGAAATATCTTAAAACAATTCCTAAGGGAAAGATAAAAACTTATAAACAGGTCGCTATTAGCATAAAAAGGCCTAAATCGGCTCGTGCTGTGGCTAATGCTTGTGCTAAAAACCCATATACCCCAAAAATACCCTGTCATAGAGTGATTAGATCTGATGGAGCTCTTGGAGGTTACTCTGGGAGAGGTGGAATCAAGCAAAAGCTCAAATTACTTAGATCTGAAAAGGTAGCGATTTAGCCCTATTTTAGGGCTTTTTTACATTAAAAAAGTCAATAAAATCAAAGTTTTTTGATCTTTTTAATTGATTTTTTGTAAATTTGTAAACTTCACCCTTCAGTTGCACCATATATGAGGCTACACTTAAAATAGACCCCTCTATGGCCGTTTAAATGGTATATTCAATTTGTGCATCGCTTTACTATTCAACTATATCAACACTTTTAGAGCACCCTTTTTTTAATCAATTTCTTATTTAGTACAGGTAAAAAAGCTCAATTTTGTTGGATTTTTACACATTTTTCATTATTAAGCAAAAATTAAGAACTTATTACTGCAATTATGTGTATTTATATTCTAAACAAGTCTTAATTTTATAATATTTTACATTATAAAATATACAATAAAAACAATATTTTAACATAAATACTTAATGTAATACTTTAGTTATTAGTAAATAAATTATACCTATTATTTAACTTTTTTAACCAAGTTCTCTCTTCTGGAGATGTAGATACCACTTAATACAATAATAAATAATCCTAGGAAAGTCCAATTATCTGGAAAATCACTAAAGAAATAATACCCTATAATGATGTTTGTAATGATTTCAAAGTAGCTAAATGGAGCTAATTTAGAAGCATCAGCATATTTGAGAGACAATATTAGGAATAAATGTCCTACACAGGCAAATAGACCTATAGCAGCCATCATAGACCACTGATTTAAGCTAGGCTCAACCCACACAAAAGGCATTACAACAGATATTATTATGGCCCCTACTACACCAGTTAATAATAAAGTTAATAAAGGATTGTCTGAAGTGCTAAGTTTTCGAGTAATAATTAAATAAAATCCATACATAACTCCAGTGCCAAGTGCAGCCAAACTTGCTAAATTAATTTCTACAAATCCTGGTCTTATAACTACTAAAGAACCTACAAATCCAATAATTACTGCTGCCCATCTTCTGAAACCAACATTTTCTTTTAAAAATATTGGTGAGAAAGCGGTAACAATTAATGGAGCAATAAATGCTAAAGTTAACGCCTTAGCCAAAGATATGACTGATATTGCATAAAAAAAACAAATATTTGCACTGAGTAATATTAAACCTCTAATAAACTGCAATTTAGGTTTATCAGTCCAAACTAAATTTTGCCTAAAAAAGAAAAACATAATCGGTAGAGTAAAAGCAACAGTAAAAAAATATCTTGCCCAAGTAATTTGTAAAACTGGTAGATCTGCACTTAAATATTTTGCAAATCCATCCATTATAGGAAGCATTATCCAAGCTAATAAATTAAAAGTTATAGCCTTCATCTATTGAAGAAGGATATAAATTAATTAAAGTATTTTAAAGCAAAGAATACAACTATCGGAACTGTTATAAATGACATAAGTGTTGAAACAACAATGGTACTGGCAACACTATCAACAATCTTTTTAGGTGAATATATTGATGCTACAAGATAATTGAGAACAGCACTTGGCATTGAACATTGAATTAATAAAACGCCAGCAGCAAATCCTTCTAGATTAAAATATTGGATTAATAAATATCCTATTATAGGACCAACGATTACTCGACCTATAGAGGAGAATACTGCTTTATTTAGTGAAAAGACCTTTAGCCTAGTTAATGCAATTCCTAAGGACATTAAAATCAGAAATATTGTTGCATACATTAATAGAAAGGTAGTATTTTCAACAAATCCTGGAAGTTCTAAATTATAGTAAAGTAAAAATATAGCAATTATAATTGCATAAAACGGAGGACTCTTAAGTATGACATTTAAACTAAATTTTCTGTCAGCTAAAAATACACCTAGTGTAAAGTGGCATAAAATAATCAATGCAGATATTGCTGCTGAAACACCAAGACCTTGTGAACCATAAGCAAATAAACATATCGGTAACCCCATATTCCCAGTATTGGGCATTGTTAATGGAGGTAATTCTCTAATAATGTCTTTAGTTTTTAAAAGGTATAATATTATTACTCCCGTAACCATAAATCCACAAATGGCTAATGCATAATACCAAAAATAATTTAGAAAAGTATTGAATGAAATATTTACTGGATTTAAAGCGTAAATAATCATTGCTGGAGTACCAACATTAGCAGCAAAATTAGTGATAAAAGTTGTGTCTATTTTTGGATTTTTTTTACCTAAATAATATCCAATACCAACAACAAAAAAAACAGGAAATAAAACTTCAAAAAGTTTAATATAAATGTCCATTAATTATATAGTCTAATTAATGTTGGAAATTTAAGAATATTCATATTTTTTTTAAATATTGACAAACAATTTCTTGCGTTAATTTCTGTTGTTTTATGAGTAATAATTACAATAGTTGCTTTCTTATTCTTCTTATCAGGTGTTTGAATTATTCTTTTCACCGAAATTTTATATTTTGCTAATCTATTTGTTATTAATGAGAGAACACCTTGTTTATCTTTGACTTCAAATCTAAGATATAAAGAATTAGTATAATTATCATTGTTAAATGGTTTAATAGATCGTCTTTTATTAGATGAAATACCAAAAGGATGTTTTGTACTACCTCGTAAAATCGATAACAGATCGGCTAACAAAGATGATGATGTTGGACCAGGTCCAGCACCCTCGCCTTGTAAAACACTCTGTCCTACTGGTTTACCTTCTGTAATCACTGCATTCATAACACCACTAATATTTCCTATATATGTTTTTTTGTTTACTAAACTTGGATGTACTGTCTCAAATAATTGACCATTGATAATTTCAGAAATTCCAAGTAATTTAACTCTAAGACCTAACTGATTAGCTATTTTAATATCCTCTAATTTAATATTTTCAATTCCCTCCATTATACATTTATGTTTAGAAATTTTTGTATTGAAAGAAAGAGCAGATAATATTCTAATTTTAGCAAAAGCATCAAAACCATTTAAATCTAACTTTGGATTACCTGGTTCAGCATACCCAAGTTTTTGAGCTTTTTTTAAGACTTTATCAAAAGTTTCATTGCTATTTTCCATTTCAGATAAAATATAATTTGTAGTACCATTCAGTATTCCATACACTTTACTAATTTTATTTGTTGCCAAACTTTCTTTTATAGTTCTTAAAATAGGTATTCCTCCAGCAACAGAAGCTTCAAACTCTAAATTTACTTTATTTTTTTCTGCTAATTTAGAAAGATAATCTCCATGTTTTGCTATTAAAGCTTTATTGGGAGTTATAACACTCACTTTTTTTTTTAAAGCAGTTTCAACAACCTTTTTAGAAATGCCGTCAGATAGTCCAATTGACTCAAATAATATATCAATTTTTTTTGATTTAAATATCTTTAATGGATTTGAGTAAAAAATTTTCTTATCA
>QCBC01000009.1 GCA_003281725.1 Pelagibacteraceae bacterium AG-345-O09
TTTAGATCTATCAATTTCGATTACTTCACCCTCTTTTTTATTATCTTTTCCAACTAAAATTTTAACTTTCAAACCTTTTTTAATCATTATAAAACCTCTGGAGCTAATGAAATAATTTTCATTTGTCCTTTATTTCTCAATTCTCTTGTAACAGGACCAAATATTCTTGTTCCAACTGGTTCACCTTTGTCATCTACTAAAACTGCTGCATTATTATCAAATCTTACTTTTGACCCATCGTCTCTATGAATACCTTTTTTTACTCTTACAACTACTGCTTTATGAACAGAACCTTTTTTAACTTTACCTTTTGGAATTGCTTCCTTTACAGCAATAACAATCGTATCACCAATACTAGCATATCTCCTTTTCGATCCACCTAAAACTTTAATGCATTCAATTCTTTTTGCACCAGTATTATCAGCTACATTTAATTCTGTTTGAACTTGTATCATTATTTTAAATTCTCCATTACTTGAAATTTTTTATTTTTTGAAAAAGGTTTACTTTCTATAATAGAAACTTTGTCCCCTAATTTAAATTTATTATTTTCATCATGAGCATTATATTTTTTTTTAACTTTAATTACTTTTTTTAATAAAGGATGTGAATACTTTCTCTCCACCAAGACTGTAATAGTCTTATTTGGTTTATCACTTACAACTACACCGGTTAAAATTTTTTTAGGCATTTAATTTTCCTTTTAACATTGTTTTTAATCTTGCTATTGTTTTTCTTGTTTCACTAATTTTTGCAGGGTTTGTTATTTGAGAACTAATTTTTTGAAACCTAAAATTAAATAAGTCCTTTTTAGATTTATCTATATTTTTCATAATTTCATCTTTTGACAATTTTTTAATCTCTTTTTTTTTCATTTTAAGCAAATCTTTTAATTGTTTTTGTTTTAATTGGTAATTTAGCAGATGCTTTATATAGAGCTTCTTTAGCTATCTGCTCTGAAACTCCATCAACCTCAAATAAAATTCTTCCTGGTTTAACTCTACAAGCATAAAATTCAGGTGAACCTTTACCTTTTCCCATTCTTACTTCAATGGGTTTTTTAGAAACTGGTATATTTGGAAAAATTCTAGTCCAGACTCTACCTTGTCGTTTCATATGTCTTGTAAGCGCAACTCTTGCTGCTTCTATTTGTTTCCCTGTTACTCTTTCTGGTGACAGTGCTTTTAGTGCATAGGCTCCGTAGTTTATAAAGTTAGCTCTTGAGGCAGTTCCATGAATTCTACCTTTATGAGCTTTTCTCCATTTTGTTCTAACTGGTTGCAACATTTACTTTCTATCCTCTTTTGGTGTTACCTTATTAGTTTCTTGACTAAATTCTCTTGCAAATACTTCACCCTTATAGATCCATACTTTTATTCCTATTATTCCATAAGTAGTTAATGCTTCTGCTTCAGCATAATCTATATCTGCTCTTAATGTATGAGAAGGTATACTTCCATCTCTTAACCATTCTGTTCTAGCTATTTCATTCCCACCTAATCGACCACTGACAGATACTTTAATTCCTTTTGCTCCTAATCTTAAACAAGATTGCATAGCTCTTTTCATTGCTCTTCGGTATGAAATTCTTTTTACTAATTGTTGAGCAATATTTTCAGCTACAAGATATGCATTGGTCTCAGGTTTTTTAACTTCTTTAATATTTAATGTGACTTCATTAGTGGTAAATTTTGATAAATTATTTTTGATTTTATCTATATCACTACCTTTTTTTCCTATTACAAATCCTGGTCTAGACGTGTAAATAGTTACGTAACACTTATTAGCTGTTCTTTCTATCATAACTTTAGATACACCAGAGTTTATAACATTTTTTTTAATGTACTCTCTTATCTTGAAGTCTTCTATAAGGTAGTTTCCGAAATCTTTCTTCTTAGCATACCAAACAGAGTCCCAACCTCTGTTGACACCTAATCTAAATCCAACTGGATTAACTTTTTGTCCCATGTCTCTCCATTTTTTTTATTTCTGATAAAATTATAGTAACACTTGAATATGGTTTTAGTATTGGTGCCGCTCTTCCTTTGGCTCTAGGTCTGAATCTTTTCATAGTAATTTTTTTTCCACAATATGCTTCTTTAACAATCAATTTATCAATATCATATTGAAAATTATTTTCTGCATTAGCAACTGCTGAACTTATTGTTTTTCTTATATCTCGTGTAATTCTTTTTTCAGAAAATTGCAGATCTCTAATAGCTATATCAACTTTTTTTCCAACTATACCTTTTAAAATAGGATTAAGTTTTCTAACACTAGATCTAATATTGTTATTAATAGACTTAACTAATTTATCTTTATTTTTATCAATTTTCTTTTTTTTACTCATAATTATTTCTTAGGTGCCGCTTCAGCTGGCTTTGCTTTTTTATCTGCTGGTGTATGTCCAAAAAAAGTTCTTGTTGGTGCAAATTCACCTAATTTATGTCCTACCATATCTTCAGAAACTGTTATTGGTATAAATTTTTTTCCATTATAAATTAAAAAACTTACCCCAACAAAATCAGGAATTATAGTTGATTTCCTTGACCAAGTTTTAATAGGTATTTTTTTAGGATCAGTCTTATATTTATCGACTTTTTTTATTAAGCTCTCCTCAACAAAAGGTCCTTTCCAAACTGCTCTAGCCATTATTTTGTATCCTTCCTTTTGTTTCTTCTTCTCACAATAAATTTATCTGTTCTCTTATTATCTCTAGTTTTAAGACCTTTAGCTGATTGACCAGTTGGAGATACTGGGTGTCTTCCTCCTGCACTTTTACCTTCACCACCTCCATGTGGGTGATCAACAGGATTTTTAACTACACCTCTTGTATGAGGTTTTCTACCAAGCCACCTGGATCTTCCAGCTTTTCCTATTTTCGTATTTTTTTGATCTGGATTGCTTAAGACACCAATTGTAGCTAAAGATCTAGAATCAATTTTTCTTACCTCACCTGAAGCTAGCTTTATAAGACTATAGTTACCATCAATACCACTTATGGTAACTGAGGTACCAGCTGATCTAGCAATTTTTCCACCAGCACCTGGTTGAATTTCAACATTATGTATATCAATACCAACAGGTATGTCCTGTAATGGCATACAATTTCCAATTTTAATCTCTTTTTTAGATCCATTTTCTATTTTATCACCTACGTTAATTTTTTGTGGAGCTAGATAGTATGCGTGAGAATTATCTTCAAATTTAACTAACATTATGTAGCAAGATCTATTTGGATCGTATTCAATTCTCTCTACAATTGCAGGCATATCAATTTTTTTTCTATAAAAGTCAACTTGACGATACATTTTTTTATGTCCACCAGCTCTGTTAATAGAAGTAATATGTCCATTATTATTCCTACCTTTCATTGCATTTTTTGGAGATACTAAAGATTTAAAAGGTTTACCTTTCCATAATCCTGATCTATCTACTAGGATAGTACCTCTAGTTGATTTTGTGTATGGTTTAAAAGTTTTTAATGCCATTTTTAAATTCCTGTAGTTAGGTCGATACTTTGACCTTTTTTAAGCGTAATTATAGCTTTTTTAAATCCTGAGACTTTTACCTTTTTTCCTCTTGTTAGCTTAGTTCTGTTCTGTTTATTAATAATATTAATTTTAGTAACATTAACTTTAAATATTTTTTCAATATTAGTTTTTAAATTTTTCTTATTTGCATTTGAAGGAACTTTAAAAACAATTTTGTTCTGCTCAGATAAATTAGTTGATTTTTCTGTAACCAGGGGAGACAAAATTTTATCGTATAAATGTATTTTATCCATTTTATATATACCTTTTTTCTAATTCTTTTATTGAAGTTTCTGTAAATACTACTTTTTTGAATTTAACAATATCAAAAGCACTAAAATGATTTATATCAGTTACTTTGATATTTGGAATATTCCTTATTGATTTTTCTATTTTTTCTTTTGATGTTTTGTCTAATATGATTATTGAGTTTGTTATTTGAAATTTCTTTAAAATAATATCCATTTCTTTAGTTTTTTTTATTTCTGAATTGAAATCGTTAAAAACTAATAAGTTATTATTTTGAACTTTATCACTAATTAGAGATGCTATACTTTGCTTTTTTTCACTCTTATTCAATTTTCTTTTTTTATAAGCTAATTGACCTTTTGGTCCATGGGCAACACCACCGCCAACAAATATTGGAGCCTTTCTACTTGCGTGTCTTGCATTACCTGTACCTTTTTGAGCATAAATTTTTGATGTTGGACCAGCTACCTCATTTTGTTGTTTTGTTTTTGCATGTCTTCCTTTGTAATTAGCATTTATTTTATACAAAACAGTTTCAACCAACTTCCTGTTAACTTTTGCAGAAAAGATATTATCCAAAACTTCAATACTATTTTTTTTGCCGTTTAAATCTAATTTATCTATTTTCATTATTTTTTCTTTTTCTCTGGTGTTTTCTTTGCTTCTTCTGCTTTTTTAATTTTTTCACTCATCGTCAATTTACTTATGTTTTTAACTGATCCTTTAACTAAGATTTCAGCATTTTTTGATCCAGGTATAGAACCTTTTAAATAAAGAAGTTCATTTTCTAAATCTGTTTTTATAATCTCTATATTTTGCATGGTTCTAAGTTTATCACCCATATGACCAGCCATTTTTTTTCCTTTAAAAACCTTTCCTGGATCTTGTCTTTGACCAGTTGATCCATGAGATCTATGAGATATGGAAACACCATGAGTGGCTCTTAAACCGCCAAAATTATGTCTTTTCATTGCACCAGCAAAACCTTTACCTATGGTTTTAGATCTCGTATCTACAAATTTAATATCTTTAAATATCTCAAGTCCAAATTCATTTCCCTCTTTAAAGTTTTCAGTATTTGTAACCCGATATTCCTTCAATTTCTTTTTAGCTTCAGTGTTTTTTTTTGAAAAAAAGCCTTTCATTGCTTTTGTTAACTTTGAATTTTTAATTTTTCCATACCCAAGTTGAACAGCTTTATACCCTCTTTTATCTTCTTCTATAACTTGGATAACTCTTGCTTTTTCCATTTTTAAAACAGTTACAGGAACTAACTGTCCTGATTTATAAAATTCTCTTGTCATTCCAATTTTTTTTCCTATTAAAGCTATCTCACTCATAATTAAATTTTAATCTCCACGTCAACACCAGATGCTAAATCAAGTTTCATTAATGCTTCAACTGTTTGGGGCGTTGGTTCAATTATATCTATTAATCTCTTATGCGTTCTAGTCTCAAATTGCTCTCTACTTTTTTTGTCTATGTGTGGTGACCTTAAAACTGTATATCTTTCAATTCTAGTGGGTAACGGTATTGGTCCTTTGATAGTGGCGCCAGTTCTCTTAACAGTATTAACAATTTCTTCCGTTGAAGCGTCTAATATCTTATTATCATACGCTCTAAGTTTAATTCTAATATTTTGTTTTTCCATTATTAACCTGCAATCTTTTTAGTTACTTCGTCTTGAACGTTCTGTGGTACTTTTGAATAATGATCAAAGAACATAGAATATTGAGCTCTTCCTTGAGACATTGATCTTAAATTATTTATATATCCAAACATATTGGCAAGAGGAACCATCGCAGTAATCACAGTAGCATTTCCTCTTTGTTCTTGAGTACTTATTTGTCCTCTTCTACTATTAAGATCACCAATTACGTCACCCATATAGTCCTCAGGTGTTACAACTTCAACTTTCATAACTGGTTCTAATAATTTTAGAGTTCCCTTAGTACATGCTTCTTTAAAACATGCTCTACTAGCTAACTCGAATGCTAACACACTAGAGTCTACATCGTGATGTAATCCATCTAAAATTGTTACTTTATAATCAATCATCGGAAACCCAGCTAAAATTCCACCATCAGAAACAGTTTCAATTCCTTTTTCAACACCAGGTATAAATTCTTTTGGAATAGCTCCACCTTTAATTTTGCTTTCAACAGATCTACCTGCACCTGGCTCTTGAGGTTCTACTAAAAGTTTAACTTTTGCAAATTGACCTGCACCACCACTTTGTTTTTTATGAGTGTATTCAACTTCAGAAGCATTTTCTAATGTTTCTCTGTAAGCAACTTGAGGAGCTCCAACATTAGCCTCAACTTTAAATTCTCTTTTCATTCTATCTACAATTATATCTAGATGAAGTTCACCCATTCCTTTAATTATAGTTTGTCCAGACTCTTCATCTGATGTTACTCTAAAAGAAGGATCTTCTTTAGCTAACCTACCTAAAGCTTCACCCATTTTCTCTTGGTCAGCTTTAGTTTTCGGTTCAACAGCTATTTCAATTACCGGATCAGGAAATTCCATTGGCTCTAACAAAACAGGTTTTTCTTCATCACACAGAGTATGACCTGTAATGGTATATTTTAAGCCAGCCAAGGCCACGATGTCACCTGCATTAGCTTCTTTGATATCTTCTCTTGAGTTAGCATGCATTAAAAGCATTCTGCCAACTCTTTCTTCTTTCTCTTTAGATGAATTATAAATTCCTGTTCCGGTTTTAATTGTACCTGAGTAAACTCTTATAAAAGTCAGAGAACCAACAAATGGATCGTTTGCTACCTTAAAAGCTAATGCAGAAAAACCAGCTCCATCCTCAAATTTCATTTCTAATTCTTCTTCAGAACCAGGTTTTGTTCCCTTTATAGAACCAATATCTATTGGACTTGGTAAATAATTAATCACAGCATCAAGTAAAGGTTGCACACCCTTATTTTTAAATGCAGAACCAGTTAAAATCGGTACAAAACTAAAATTAAGTGTACCTTTTCTAATACATTTTATTAAATCTACTTCTTTAATTTCATCACCATTTAAATAAGATTCCATTAATTTTTCATCTTGCTCAACAGCCATTTCAACTAATTCTGTTCTATATTTTTGAGATATTTCTTTTAGGTCATCAGGAATTGCTTTATATTCCCATTCAGCTCCCAAAGCTTCATTTTTCCAAACCTGGGCTTTCATTTTAACTAAATCTACAACTCCGGTTAAAGATGACTCAATACCAATTGGAACTTGTATTGGTAATGGTTTAGCACCTAGTCTATCTTTAATCATGTCAACACATCTAAAAAAATCTGCACCAGTTCTGTCCAATTTATTAACAAAACAAATTCTAGGAACTTTATATTTATCTGCTTGCCTCCATACAGTTTCTGATTGAGGCTCTACTCCTGCTACACCATCAAATACAGCAACCGCACCATCTAAAACTTTTAAAGATCTTTCAACTTCAATGGTAAAATCAACGTGGCCAGGAGTATCAATAATATTAATTCTATGATCTTGCCAAAAACAAGTGGTAGCAGCTGAAGTAATAGTAATACCTCTTTCTTGCTCTTGCTCCATCCAATCCATTGTTGCTGCACCATCATGTACTTCACCGATCTTGTGACTTTTTCCAGTATAGTATAAAACTCTTTCAGTAGTAGTTGTCTTACCAGCATCAATATGAGCCATGATACCAATATTTCTATACTTATCTAATGTATGAGTTCTAGCCATAATCTATTACCACCTAAAATGTGCGAAAGCTTTATTTGACTCAGCCATTTTATGCACATCCTCTCTTTTTTTAACTGCAGCACCTTTTTTTTCATATGCATCATAAAGTTCATTAAAAATTTTATCTGACATATGCTTGTCTTTTCTTTTTCTAGCAGAGTCTACTAACCATCTAATTGCTAAAGCTTGAGCTCTTTTACTTTTTACCTCGACAGGAACTTGGTAAGTAGCTCCACCAACTCTTCTAGATCTAACCTCTACAGTCGGCTTTATGTTGTTTATAGCCTCATTAAAAATATTTATTGGTTCATCTTTGGATTTTGTTTTAATTTTTTCTATAGCATCATATACTATTTTAGCAGCTACACCTCTTTTACCATCATACATAATGTTGTTAATTAATTTTGGAATAATGGTTGAATTAAATTTTGGATCTGGAACAATATTTTTTTTGGGTTGAGTTTTTTTTCTAGACATTTTTATTTACCCTTTTTAGTTCCGTATAAAGATCTTCTTTTTTTTCTGTTTGCAACACCTTGTGTATCTAGATTTCCTCTTAAAATATGATAACGAACACCAGGTAAGTCTTTAACTCTTCCACCTCTTATCAATACAACAGAGTGTTCTTGAAGATTGTGACCTTCACCTGGAATATAAGCGGTTACTTCAAAACCATTCGACAATCTTACTCTTGCAACTTTTCTTAAGGCAGAGTTTGGTTTTTTTGGTGTTGTTGTGTAAACTTTAACACAAACACCTCTTTTAAGAGGTTGCTTTTGCAATGCAGGAACTTTGTTCCTTGCTAATGGTTTAGTTCTTTTTTTTCTTAACAACTGGTTAATAGTTGGCATAAATTTTGTTTTAAATATTAGTTTATTTTTGAATGAAATAACTGACAGGTTATTTGTGGCAGCGTTTAGTGTGATAAGTTAACACTACATTCCAACCAAAAATATCGCCAAATTACTTATTAATTCGACTTTGTCAAACTAAAACTCAGAGACTAATGTGTTATTTTTATTGATTTGTAGGCGTTTCTGACTGCTCAATCTTCTCTTGCTCAGAAAGAAATTTATTGTCATCTTCAAGGGCTTTTTTATTCCATTTGTTCTTAATATTTCCAGTTCCAGCCGGTACTAGTCTTCCAACAATTACATTTTCTTTAAGACCATTTAATGGATCAACTTTTCCTTTAATTGCAGCATCTGTAAGAACTCTTGTTGTTTCTTGAAAAGAAGCAGCTGAAATGAAAGACTCTGTTTGTAGTGATGCTTTAGTAATCCCCATTAGTACTCTTTCGCCTGTTGCTGGAGTTTTTCCATCAGCTTTTAATTTCTCATTTACATTGTCAAATTTTATTCTGTCTATTATCTCACCAGGAAGATAACTTGAGTCCCCTGTAGTTTTAACTTCAACTTTTTTTAGCATTTGTCTTAAAATAGTTTCAATGTGCTTATCATTAATTATAACGCCTTGAAGTCGATAAACTTCTTGGACTTGATTAACAAAATACTCGGTTAATTCTTTTATACCCAAAATACGCAATATATCATGAGGTAAAGGTTGGCCATCTAATAAATATTCACCTTTTTTAATTCTTTCACCTTGGTTAAAATTAATATGTTTTCCTTTTGGAATTAAATAATTTGATGGTTCTGCTCCATCTTCTGGTACTATTGATACTCTTTGTTTACCTCTTACTTCTTTACCGAAAACAACTTGTCCATCGTTTTCAGCAATAATTGCACTATCTTTGGCTTTTCTTGCTTCAAATAATTCTGCAACTCTAGGTAAACCTCCAGTAATATCTTTAGTCTTAGTAGTTTCTTTCGGTAATCTAGCAATTACATCTCCAGCAGAAACTTTTTGACCATCTTTAACAGATAAAATTGAATCAGGTACTAAATAATACCTAGCTTCATTATCATCAGCTTTTTTAATTACATTACCCTTTTCATCTCTTAGAGTTATTCTTGGTTTTAAGTCTGAACTTTTAGATTGTGATCTCCAATCAACAACTGATTTTGAAGATATACCAGTTGCATCATCAGTTGTTTCTTGAATTGAAACACTATCTATTAAATCAACAAAACCAGCAATACCACTTTTCTCAGCGATTACTGGAGTTGTATACGGATCCCATTCACAAATTTTTGTATTTGCTTTGACTTTGTCTCCGTTTTTAAAAAATACTTTTGAACCATAAGCTACTTTGTAAACTGCTATTTGTACTCCATTATCATCTTCAATTGAAAGCTGAGTGTTTCTACCCATAACAATTAAATTTTTCTTTGAGTCTTCTAAAATGTTTGAATTTAAAATCTTTAGAGTGCCCTCACTTTTACTAATTATTTGAGAGTCTTGTTTGACTGAAGCTGTACCACCAACGTGGAACGTTCTCATTGTTAATTGAGTACCTGGTTCTCCAATTGATTGTGCTGAAATCATTCCGATTGCTTCACCAACATGTACCATTTTTCCTCTTGATAAATCTCTTCCATAACAAGTCGAGCAAACGCCCTCTTTTGAACTACACGTCATTACTGAGTAAACTTTAATTGATTTGACTCCAGCTGCATCGATGAGATCACATCCAGCTTCATCAATCATTGTAGATTTTTTAATAACAATTTCACCAGATATTGGATTTTTTACATCTGCAGCGGTTACTCTACCTAATGATCTCTCAGATAAACTTACAACAACATTTCCACCTTCTAATATTTCAGATAATTCAATAAAACCAGGATTATCGCAAGAAACCTTTGTTATTGTTAAATCTTGAGCTACATCACAAAGTCTTCTTGTTAAATATCCTGAGCTTGCAGTTTTAAGTGCTGTATCAGCTAATCCTTTTCTAGCTCCGTGAGTAGAATTAAAGTATTCAAGTGCTGTTAACCCTTCTTTGAAATTTGAAGTAATTGGACTTTCAATAATTTCTCCAGACGGTTTAGCAATTAATCCTCTCATACCTGCTAATTGTTTCATCTGAGCAGCAGATCCTCTAGCTCCACTATCAGCCATCATAAATACTGAATTAATCTTAAGTCCTTCAGAAGTTTTTTCTGTTGCTGAAATACCCTTCATCATTTCCCCTGCAACTTTATCTGTACATTTAGACCAGGCATCAACAACTTTATTATATTTTTCACCCCTTGTGATCAAGCCTTCAGCATATTGTGTTTCATAATCAGAAATTAATTTTTTGGTGTCATCAATTAATTGAGTTTTGTTTGCTGGAATAACTAGATCATCTTTACCAAATGAGATTCCTGCTTTAAATGCATGTTTGAAACCTAAATCTTTTAATTTATCACAAAAAATAACAGTTGTTTTTTGACCGCAAAATCTAAAAACTATATCAATTATTTCAGAAACAGTTTTTTTAGGCAACAATCTATCAATTAATGAAAATTTAATATCTTTATTTTTTGGAAGTAAATTTGCTAACAAAAACCTTCCAGCTGTTGAAGTGTATTTTTCAAATTTTTTATTTCCTTTTTCATCAATAGTTTCAAATCTAGAAATAATTGTACTGTGTACTTTTATTTGTCCTGAAGATAATGCAAACTCTATTTGATCAGCATCTAAAAAATATCCTGAAGGTTTGTCAGTTATTGGTTCTTGGGATAAATAGTAAATTCCTAAGATCATATCCTGGCTGGGCACAATAATTGGCTTACCATTTGATGGAGATAAAATATTATTTGTAGAAAGCATCAATATTCTTGCTTCTAATTGAGCTTCCAAACTCAAAGGAACATGAACAGCCATTTGATCACCATCAAAGTCAGCGTTGAACGCAGCGCAAGTCAGAGGGTGTAATTCAATTGCATCTCCTTCAATTAACTTAGGTTCAAAAGCTTGAACACCCAATCTGTGAAGAGTTGGCGCTCTGTTTAGAAGAACCGGATGTTCTCTAACTATTAACTCTAATGCATCCCAAACAGCATTTGTTTCTTTTTCCACTAGTTTTTTTGCTTGCTTAATAGTTGATGCTAAACCTAATTTATTAAGCCTTGCATACAAAAAAGGTTTAAATAGTTCTAATGCCATTTTTTTAGGCAATCCACATTCATGTAACTTTAAATCGGGACCAACTACAATTACAGAACGTCCAGAATAATCAACTCTCTTACCAAGTAAATTTTGTCTAAATCTTCCTTGTTTACCTTTAAGCATTTCAGCTAAAGATTTAAGTGGTCTTTTGCCTGTACCTGTAATTACTCTTCCTCTTCTGCCGTTATCAAACAATGCATCTACAGATTCCTGCAGCATACGTTTTTCATTTCTTACAATTATATCTGGAGCTTTAAGATCCATTAATCTTTTTAAACGATTATTTCTGTTAATAACTCTTCTATAAAGATCATTTAAATCAGACGTGGCAAATCTACCACCATCAAGAGGAACTAATGGCCTTAGTTCAGGAGGAATTACTGGAACAACAGTCATAATCATCCACTCTGGTTTTTGTCCAGTCTCAATAAAAGACTCAATTAATTTAAGTCTTTTTATTGCTCTTTCCTCATTAACTTTAGATTTAGTCTCTTTAATATAATTTGCTAAATTTTTTCTTTCTAATTCTAAGTCAAGATTTTTGAGCATCTCAAGAACAGCTTCAGCTCCAATGCCAGCTGTAAAAGCCTCTTCACCATACTCATCCTGATATTTAGCTAATTCTTCCTCACTTAAAATCTGATTTTTTTGTAAACCAGTTAAACCAGGTTCAATTACAATAAAATTCTCAAAATATAATACTCTTTCTACTTCTTTTAATTTCATATCCACAGCAAGAGCTATTCTGCTAGGTAATGACTTTAAAAACCAAATATGTGCTACTGGTGTTGCTAAATTTATATGACCCATTCTTTCTCTTCGAACGTTTGATTTTGTTACTTCAACACCACATTTCTCACATATAATCCCCCTAAATTTCATTCGCTTATATTTTCCACACAAGCATTCGTAATCTTTTATTGGGCCAAAAATTCTAGCACAAAAAAGACCATCTTTTTCAGGTCTAAAAGTTCTGTAATTTATTGTCTCTGGTTTTTTTATTTCACCGTATGTCCATGATTTAATCTTTTCTGGACTAGCTAAAGATATCTTAATGCTATTAAAATTTTGTGCTTCAGAAATTTCTGAATTTTTAAACAGATCTGTTAATTCTTTTTTCATAATTAGTTTAGCTCCACATTTAATGCTAAAGATTTAATTTCTTTTACTAATACATTGAAGGACTCTGGTATACCAGATTCGAAGTTTTCTTCACCTTTTACAATAGTTTCATAAACTTTAACCCTACCAGCAACATCGTCTGATTTAACGGTTAGGATTTCTTGAAGAGTATATGATGCACCATATGCCTCTAAAGCCCAAACTTCCATCTCACCAAATCTTTGACCGCCTAGTTGTGCTTTTCCTCCTAAAGGTTGTTGAGTAACTAAGCTGTATGGACCTGTAGATCTTGCATGAATTTTATCTTCCACTAGGTGATGTAGCTTAAGCATATAAATTATCCCTACTGTAACTGGTCTATCAAATTTTTCTCCGGTTCTGCCATCCCATAAATATGTCTGGCCAGACTTAGGGAGATTAGCGAGTTCAAGCATTTCTGTAACATTTTTCTCTTTAGCACCATCAAAGACTGGTGTTGAGATAGCTATTCCATTTTGTAAATTTTCACATAGGTCTCTAAATTCAGTTTTACTTAGCTTGTCAACTTTTTGATTAAATATTTCTTCACCATAAACAGATTTCAAAAAACTTTCTATTTTTTCATTTCTTTCAATTTTTTTGTTATTTTCATTTACCAATTTTTTAATTTGTTCTCCAAATTCTTTACATGCCCATCCAAGATGTGTTTCTAGTATTTGACCAACGTTCATTCTACTTGGAACTCCTAATGGGTTTAATACTATATCAACAGGTTTGCCATCCTCTCTGTACGGCATATCTTCTACAGGAACAATTTTACTAACAACACCTTTGTTACCATGTCTTCCTGACATTTTATCACCTGGTCTTAATCTTCTCTTAATAGCAACAAAAACTTTTACCATTTTCATAACACTTGGTAAAAGATCATCACCACTTCTGATTTTTAAAACTTTATCTTCAAATCTTTCAGTAATATCTTGTTTTGCCTGAGTGTATTGTTCTTTTAATTGAGCTAAAGTTGACTCATCTTTTGTATTACTTGGTGTTATCTTAAAAAGATCATTAATATTAATTTGACTGATAGTATCAAAATCTAATTTTGTTCCAGCTTCAATATCTTTTATTTTTTTATTTAAAGATAAACCAGTTAAAATTTGGGATGCTCTTTGTTTAATACTTCTTTCTAAAATTTCTTCTTCTACTATTTTATCTTGCTGAACTTCTTCAATTTCAGCTCTTTCAATAGTGATTGATCTTTCATCTTTTTCAATTCCATGTCTATTAAAAACTCTTACATCTACTACTGTACCGCTACTGCCTCTAGACATTCTTAAAGAAGTATCAGTAACATCAATTGCTTTTTCACCGAAAATAGATCTTAATAATTTTTCCTCTGGTCCTGATGCTGAGTCACCTTTTGGGGTAACTTTTCCAACTAAAATATCACCCGCATTAACTTCAGCTCCTATATAAACTACGCCAGACTCATCTAAATTTTTTAAAGCCTCTTCATTTACATTTGGAATATCTCTCGTAATTTCTTCTTCACCTAATTTAGTGTCTCTTGCCATAATTTCATATTCAACTATATGAACTGATGTAAATACATCATCTGTAACACATCTTTCAGAAATTAAGATTGAGTCTTCAAAGTTATAACCTTGCCATGGCATGAATGCGACTGTAACATTTTTTCCGAGAGCTAATTCACCAAGCTTAGTTGATGGTCCATCTGCTATTATATCACCAGTTTTAACTTTATCTCCAACTCTAACTAATGGTCTTTGATTAATACATGTGTTTTGATTAGATCTTTTAAATTTTTGAAGATTGTATATATCTACTCCCGATTTTGAAAAATCTGTTTCTTCAGTAACTTTAATAACTATTCTCTTACCATCAATTTTATCTACTACTCCATCCCTTTTTGCTACAATAGTAACTCCTGAATCTAGTGCTACATCACTTTCAATACCAGTTCCAACTAAAGGAGCTTCTGGTTTTAAAAGAGGAACAGCTTGTCTCATCATATTTGAACCCATAAGAGCTCTATTCGCATCATCATTTTCTAAAAAAGGAATTAATGAAGCAGCAACTGAAACTAATTGCTTAGGAGATACATCTATATAATCAATAGTTTCTGGTTTGGACAAAAGAAAATTTAAATTTTGTCTACAAGAAACTAATTCCTCAGTAATTTTTCCATTTTTATCAATTTTTGTATTTGCCTGAGCAATAGTAAACTTAGTTTCCTCCATCGCAGATAAGTATTCAACATTATCTTGAACTACCCCATCCTTAACTCTTTTGTATGGACTTTCTATAAAACCATACTTGTTAATTTTTGCATAAGTAGAAAGACTATTAATTAAACCAATGTTTGGACCTTCTGGTGTTTCAATTGGACAAATTCTTCCATAATGTGTTGGATGAACATCCCTTACTTCAAAACCAGCTCGTTCTCTAGTTAATCCACCGGGTCCTAACGCAGAAACCCTTCTTTTATGAGTAATTTCTGAAAGTGGATTGGTTTGATCCATAAATTGAGAAAGTTGTGAACTTGCAAAAAAATCTTTTAAAGAAACAGTAAGTGGTTTTGCGTTAATCAAGTCTTGTGGCATTGCTGACTCAATATCTAGAGTAGTCATTTTTTCCTTGATAGCCCTTTCCATTCGATAAACGCCAATACGTGCTTGGTTTTCAACTAATTCACCTACTGATCTAACTCTTCTATTTCCTAAATGGTCAATATCATCAACTTCATCTTTGCCATCTCTCAGCTCTAACATTTTATGGATAATTGCAACAATATCATCATTCCTTAAAATAGTAATTTTATCAGAGCACTCTAAATTCAGTCTGGAATTCATTTTTACTCTACCTACATCAGATAAGTCGTATCTGTCGGAACTAAAAAATAAATTATTAAAAATTTGACCAGCTATTTCAATTGTAGGTGGTTCCCCAGGTCTGAGCATTTTGTATATTTCTGTTATAGCTTCATCTTTAGTATTATTTTTATCATTAAGTATTGTTGATAATAAATAAGGTCCTTTATTAATTGAGTTTGTAACTGAAATATTCAATGAATGAATGTTTGCATCTAATATTTGTTGTATAATAGTTTCATTTAACTCAGTACCAATTTTTAAAATTCCCTCCTCTTCATCACTTATCTTTATATCTTCATGTAAAAATTTACCGTATAACGACTCTCTTGAAACAAATATGTCTTTTAAACCATCATTTGCTAACTTCTTTGCATTTAAGAAATTAATTTTTTCACCTAAATTAATGACTACTTTTCCATTTTTTGCATCTACTACTTCCTCAGAAAAATTTTTTGCTTTATAGTTTTCAGGGTTAAATTTAGTTTTCCATTTCTCTGTTTTCGTGTCATAAGTATATTTTTCATTTTCATAAAATTCATTAGCAATTTCTGATTTTGTAAAACCTAATGCAAGTAATAATGTCGAAGCAAAAATTTTTTTCTTCCTATCAATTTTAAAATATAAATAATCTTTAACATCATATTCAAAATCTAACCAAGATCCTCTGTTAGGAATTACTCTACAATTAAATAAAAGTTTTCCACTTGCATGTGTTTTTCCTTTGTCGTGATCAAAAAACACTCCTGGACTTCTGTGCATTTGATTTACTACTACTCTTTGAACGCCGTTTGTAATAAATGTTCCACTATTTGTCATCATTGGAACTTCACCCATGTAAACTTCCTGTTCTTTAGCAGACAATATATCTTTAGTATTGTTTTCAGGATCAATTTCGTAAACTACGAGTCTCAAAGTACATTTTAAAGCAGCCGAATACGTTAGTCCTCTAGTTATACATTCTTCAACATCAAACTTTGGCTTTTCCAATCTATATGAAATATATTCTAAAGTAGCTTTATCGTTAAGGTCTTCTATTGGAAAAATACTTTTAAAAACCCTATCAAAACCTTTAGTTAAATCTCCCGCATTAGTGTCAAAAAAAGTCAACTCATCATATGAATTTTTTTGAACTTCTATAAGATTTGGGATCGATAAACTTTCTTTAAGTTTACCAAAACTTTTTCTTACGTTCTTTTTTTCCGTAAAAGATATTTGCATCTATGTTCAATACTGATTAATAAATTAATCAGTAATTAAAAATTTCCTATTAATTTACTTAAGTTCTACTTTCGCGCCTGCAGCTTCTAACTTAGCTTTTATTTCTTCAGCTTCTTTTTTAGGGACACCAGTTTTCACTTCTTTTGGTGCACCTTCAACTAAATCTTTTGCCTCTTTAAGACCAAGAGATGTAGCCGATCTTACTTCTTTAATTACATTAATTTTTTTATCTCCTGCAGAAACTAGCATGATTGTAAAATCATCTTTTTCTTCTGCCGCAACTGCGCCTGCTGTTGCTGGTGCTGCTGCTGCCATTGGTGTTACTCCCCATTTTTCTTCTAGTTGTTTTGAAAGGTCTGCAGCTTCTGCTACAGTCAAACTCGATAAATCTTCTATAATTTTATTTAGGTCTGGCATATTATCTACTCTTTAGGTTGTGTTTCAGAATTTTCTGTGGGTAAATTACTCATTTTTTCCGATCGTGCAAGTAAAATACTAACTAAATTTGAAGCAGAAGCGTTCAAAATTCCCACGATATTTGCTCTCGCCTCATCTAATGTAGGCAAATTAGCAACATTTAATACTCCAGCTTGATCCAGAATCTCGTTACCCATGAATCCACCAATTAATTTAAGATTCTCATTATCTTTAGCAAATTTTGACAAAATTCTAGCAGACATAATTGCGTCTTCACCAAAAGCAACAGCTGTTGGTCCAGTAAATAAATTAGATAAATCTTTACACTTGGTTTTTTCTAAAGCTATTTTTGTAATTCTGTTTTTTGTAATTTTAAAAATAATCCCATGCTCTCTCATTTTAGCTCTTAATTCATCTAATTGGACCATTGTTAAACCTTGATAATGAGTGACCATAACAGCTTTACTATTTTCAAATTGAGATGTCATCTCAGTAATATAATTTTTCTTTTTTTCTTTATTCATCATAACAATTAAAAGTTTTTGCTTAATTTCAATTTATAAGAAACTCCCATAGTTGATGTTATAAATGCTGATTTTATCAAATCTCCTTTAACTGTATTGTTAGATTTTTCTTTTTCTAGTGTATCTAACACAGCGTTAAAGTTTTTAACTAATTGGTCATCATTAAAAGATTTTTTTCCAATACTAACACCAATATTTCCATCTTTATCATTTCTAATTTCTGCTTGACCTGATTTAGCATTTGAAATTGCAGTTTTTAAATCTTCTGTAACTGAACCTAATTTAGGATTTGGCATTAATCCTTTAGGTCCAAGAACTTTACCTAACTTGGACAGTTTAATCATCATTGTAGGTGTACAGATTAGTTTTTCAAAATTCATTTCACCGCTCTTTATTTTTTCAATAAAATCATCTCCACCAACAATATCTGCCCCGGCAGTTTTTGCTTCAGAGGATTTTGCATCTTCACAAACAACTGCTACTTTAACTTTTTTTCCAGTACCTCCTGGAAGATTTACTACAGTTCTAATATTAATTTCGCTCTTCTTTTGTTTGTTATTGATTTGAAAATTTATGTCAAGCGACTCATCAAATTTTGTAGTGCAATTTTTTTTTACGACAGGTAAAAGTTTTTCAATTATTTCTGACGGTAGATCAGATGTTTTTTCTGGAAGTTTTTTAAATCTTTTAGACTTCATTATTCTTTAACCTCTATACCCATTGATCTAGCTGACCCTGAAATTATTTTTACTGCTTGTTTTAGATCCACTGCATTTAGATCTGCCATTTTTTGTTTAGCAATATCTTCAGCTTGTTTTTTTGAAATTGATGCAACTATATTTCTACCTGGTTCTTTGGAGCCACTTTTTAATTTTGCAGCCTCTCTAATAAAAAATGATGCAGGGGGAGACTTAATTTTAAAGTCAAATTTTTTGTCCTTATAAACTGTAATTTCTACTGGAACAGGTTTACCAGCTAATGATTTAGTTTTATCATTAAATGCTTTACAAAATTCCATAATATTTACACCACGTTGTCCCAATGCGGGCCCAACGGGAGGTGCAGGATTAGCTTGACCACCTTTAATCTGAAGTTTTATAAATCCACTTATTTCTTTTTTTGCTGCCATGTTTTTAACTTGCTTTCTCAACTTGATTATATTCTAAATCAACTGGCGTTGGTCGACCAAATATAGAAACTGAAACTTTCAATCTAGATTTTTCTTCATCTATTTCTTCAACTATTCCACTAAACGATGCGAAAGGTCCGTCTATAACTTGAACTTTTTCTCCAACAACGTACTCTATAGCAGATTTTGGCTGAGCTACACCATCTTTTATTTGGCCTAAAATCTTATCTATTTCTTTGTCAGATACTGGAACAGGCATTCCTTTTGTTCCTAAGAAACCACTAACTCTCTTTATGTTTTTTATCATATGATAAATGTTGTTGTCCATTTCACTTTTAATTAGAACATATCCAGGAAAATATTTCTTTTTTCTTTGAACTCTTTTGCCTCTTTTAACCTCTGTAACATCGTGAGTAGGCACAATGATTTCTTCAAATTTGTCTGAAATTTTAGCCTTATCAGCTTCTTCTTTAATTAATCCAGCTACTTTATTTTCAAAGCTTGAATGTGATTGAACTATGTACCAATTTTTCATTAAATACTCACCTTAAGTAAAATCTCAAGAAAGAACTTTAAAACTTGATCCAAAAGTAAAAAAAATAATGACATTACAACAGCCATTGCAAAAACCATTAATGCTCCTTGAAGTGTTTCCTTTCCAGTCGGCCAAGATACCTTAAAAGCCTCTTGTTTTACTTCTTGAATAAATTTAAACGGGTTTTTCATAAAAATTTAACTCTTAATTGGCAGGAGCGGAGGGACTCGAACCCTCAGCCTCCGGTTTTGGAGACCGGCGCTCTACCAATTGAGCTACACTCCTATATAGAGCTTACTCTATAATTTTAGTTACTACTCCAGCTCCAACAGTTCTCCCACCTTCACGAATTGCAAAATTTAATTTTTCTGACATCGCTATTGGTGTAATTAATTTAACTGTAAATTTAGCATCATCACCTGGCATAACCATTTCTGTACCAGCAGGCAATTCAACCTCTCCAGTTACATCTGTTGTTCTAAAATAAAACTGTGGTCTATACTTTGTAAAAAATGGAGTATGTCTTCCGCCCTCTTCTTTTTTAAGTACATAAGCCTGAGCTTCAAATTTAGTATGTGGCGTAACTGAACCAGGTTTACACAGAACTTGACCTCTTTCGATATCAGTTCTTTCAACACCTCTTAAAAGAACTCCAACATTATCACCAGCTTCACCAGAGTCTAGAAGTTTTCTAAACATTTCTACCCCAGTACAAACTGATTTTTTAGTTTCTCTAATACCAATTATTTCAATTTCATCACCAGTTTTAAGTACACCTGACTCAACTCTTCCTGTTGCAACTGTACCCCTACCAGAAATAGAGAAAACATCCTCTACAGGCATTAAGAAAGGTTTATCTTTCGGTCTGTCAGGTTGTGGAATAAAAGCATCAACATTTTTCATTAATTCTAAAATTGAATTCTTTCCAATTTCATCATCTCTTCCTTCCACTGCTGCAAGAGCTGAACCTTTAGCAATTGGAGTTTTGTCACCTGGAAATTTATAAGAAGTTAATAATTCTTTTATTTCTTCTTCTACCAGGTCAATCATTTCTTTATCATCAACTTGGTCAACTTTATTTAAGTAAACACATATAGCTGGGACACCGACTTGTCTTGCTAAAAGAATATGTTCTCTAGTTTGAGGCATTGGACCATCTGCGGCGTTAACTACTAAAATAGCACCATCCATTTGAGCAGCACCTGTGATCATGTTTTTAACATAATCGGCGTGTCCAGGACAATCTACGTGTGCGTAGTGTCTTTTTTCAGTTTCATATTCAACGTGCGCAGTAGAAATTGTAATACCTCTTTCTTTTTCTTCTGGAGCTTTATCAATTTGATCATACGCTACTGCTTTAGCACCACCTGTTTCAGACAAAACCTTAGTGATTGCTGCAGTTAAAGTTGTTTTACCGTGGTCGACATGACCAATTGTACCTATGTTACAATGCGGTTTATTTCTTACAAATTTTTCTTTTGACATTACTTATTTCCTCACATTTCTATTTTTTTATAATTTTTATCTTGGAGCGGGTAAAGGGAATCGAACCCTTACATCCAGCTTGGAAGGCTAGCGTTCTACCATTGAACTACACCCGCACAACCCCAAGAGTAACACTCCAGTATTGTCTAAAATCTTATTGAATGGTGGAGGGGGAAAGATTCGAACTTTCGAAGACCGAAGTCAACGGGTTTACAGCCCGCCCCATTTGACCGCTCTGGAACCCCTCCTCTGGGGAAGTGTCCCCTGTTTAATAAAGCTTCAAACAACATGCGTTTTATATATTTTATTTGTGTAAATGCAATAAGTGATTTAATGAGAAAAATACAAAAAAACGTGTAAAACTAGGATAAATTTATGAACAAATCATCATTTTTTATCATTGGTCAGCATGCTGTAATAGAAGCATTAAAAAATCCAAAAAGGAAGGTTTTAAGAGTTTTTTTAACTGAAGAAAGTAAAAAAAATATTCATCGAAAAAGTCCAAAAAAAAATCTACTAGAGGATGTTAAAGTATATTTTAAGACTAAAAAAGAATTAGATAAATATAGCACTAAAGAAAATTTATTACACCAAGGTTATGTGGCAGAAGTTGAACATCTTGAAAAACAAATTCTCAAAGATTTTATAAAAGAAAAAAAAGAGACAACTCTTGTTTGTTTAGATGGAGTAACTGATCCCAGAAATATTGGATCATTAATTAGAAGTGCAGCTTCATTTAAAATTGATGGTATTATAATCAAAGAAAGACACTTTCCAAATGAAAGTAAGCTAATGTATAAAGCGGCAAGTGGATCAATAGAATATATAAATATTTTTGAAGTATCGAATATTAATTCAACATTAAAAAATTTAAAAACTAAAAATTTTTGGGTTTATGGTTTTGATGGATATGGTGATAAAGATTTTACAGATATTAAATGGCAAGGAAACAATGTTTTACTATTTGGGTCAGAAGGCTCTGGTATGCACGAACATACTTCTAAATATGCTGATTTTATAGTTAAAATAGAAATAGATAAAAAAATAGAAAGTTTGAATATTTCAAATAGTGCAGCTATTGTATTTCATCATTTAAATTATTTAAAAAAAAAGAGTTGATTATTTCGTTAATTCAAAATAATTGTTAAACATGCCCTTGTAGCTCAGCTGGTAGAGCAATTGATTTGTAATCAATAGGTCCGCGGTTCGAATCCGTGCGGGGGCACCACTTCACTTACTTTTTTATCAAAATTATTCATGCAAAAGTAAAAGTTACGACAATGAGTGTTGTCAGATTGTTGTCTAATCAAGTAGTCGTTAATCTTTGTTTATAACAAATCACCAAAAATTTTATCTTTAGATAATCCGGAGTTCTTAACTAATTTATCTATTTCATTTTCTGATAAATTTGTTCTACACCAATATATAACCATTACAGCTTCTCTTGCTAATTTTTTTCCAAAAGTTCCGCTATACATATTTAGATAACTTTCGACCATTGCATCTTCGACCCACTTAATATTATCGTATTCTAATTCATTAATGTTATTTCTTCTTTTTTTTGCAACCTCATCAACCAGCTTAAACATTATTTCTTTTTTAGATTTTTGGTCTAAATCATTTATATCTTTAAGAATTTGCAATATTCTTTTTAAAACATTAATTGATATCCTCTTTCTTTCTGGGGCATCAAATCTTTGTCTTGCATCATTAAGAGTTCTATTTGTTTCGTCTCTCCAAAATTTAGCTTCTTTGCTTTCAAATAAACCAAAAATCATAAACCCAGAACTACTATCCCTAAAAGTTTTTTCATTATTTGCATTCGTAAATACCCATTTTTAAACTTTTAGTGTCATTTTTATTTAGAGTAGAATATACAAGAATTTTTCTTTTCGGTGAATAGTCAAATGAATGCCATACACCAGAAATTGTTTTCTCTGATTGAATTACATCTACATATTCATTTAGTAAATCATCCTTTATTGTTTTTTTTTCTCCTAGGAAAGTAATTTCATCTAATCTAAAAGATACAGGAGCGTTTGACTTAAAAGCTTTCTCATCATAATTAACTTCAATAACCTCTTTATCCATAGTTTTTAATAACCCAAAACCTAGTTTGCATTCTAAATTTTTGGCTAATGCTATTTTGCTAAAAATTATAAAAGTTAATGATATTACAAGAGTGTTTAACTTGACCATATAAAAACTTATCATTGTCGTCAGATTGTTGTCACGTATTAATTATTTATGAAATAATGTTGCAAACAAATGTTAATTCAAATTTTAGCAATTGATTTGTAATCAATAGGTCCGCGGTTCGAATCCGTGCGGGGGCACCATCAATCAATAAAATCAACGTTTATTATTTTTTGCTAAATTGTTTTTAAATCTAATTTCTATATTGATTGCGGACATAGTGCGGATAGATTACATTTAAATCAAGTGGTCGTTTAAAAGTTTTTATTTTTTCTTTAAACCTATATGTTCTTCAAATTTAGGCCATCTATAATCTAATTTATTTTTTTTTCGCGTATCTTGTAAATTTTTAGTATCACTGGCTAATGCTAAAATATTTATCATCATAACATCATCTTTGTTATAATCCTTAATTCTCCCTAATTGTTTTTCTTTTTTTAGAAATAGATCAATTCTTCGCTCAAGTTCTTTACCCATAATACTTTTCTTTGTTGTGTCTTCAACCCAGGTTAAATACATTGCAAATTCAAGCCCAATAAATGATTGAACTTTTGAATCTAAAAGTGGTTTAGTTATTTTTTTTTTTCCAAATATTTTATCTATTATTCCCATTTTTCTTAAAGTTAAGTTCAGCTCCTTCAAGATAATAACATCTCCACCCAAAGTTCAATGCTTTTATTCTGTCATTTTTTGAAAGATAAATTTGAGGATATTCACCTTTATAAAAAAGTTTTTGTCCTGAGTGCGTATAAGTTATATCTCCTTTTTTTAAAACTTTATCTATTTTCCATCCATTATAAACGTATCGATATAAATCTTTTTCATCTGAACATTTAAACCATTCACGATCTTCAGGCACAAAAATTAATGCTAATGTAATTGTTATGAAAATTGAGTAGAAAAAATATTTTAAGGTTTTAATCACTAAGCTTTTTTAATATTTAACTTAGGCGCAAATTAGGTTCAATTAAGACAGAACCACGATCCTTAAAAGTTTTTTCATTTTTTCATATATTTTTTAGCAACAGACTCTTCAACTTCATAATTCCAACCATCAAGTTTTCTTATTTTTTCATAAAATTCTTTATCTCTTTCAGCCTCAAAAAGTAGGTTTTGACTTGTGCCCTTTTTGTTTGCTCTATGAATGGCGAACATAAGAAAAAAGCTTGGAATAAATATCCACCACACTCCAGTAAAGCTTTCATATATTGAATATATAAATTGCCCAACAGCTACCAAGCTCCAAAAGTGCATAGCAAGTCCAGTACTTTTAGCTTTAGGTGCTAAGTCAGGATTGTCTGCAATTTTAATTGCTACATCGTTAAACATTCCTAAATTTAATTTTCCAGAATTTTTAAGTTCAACCATTTGTTTGTGGGGAATGCTTATTTTTCCATTTTCATATCTTTTCATATGTACTCCTTTGTTTTAAAACTTTATCACTGTGACGCTAGTGTGACTAGATCAAAGTTGAATATTAAATTTCGTTGAAAACAAATATCTATTTAAAGTTTTATTCCTGATTTGTAATCAATAGGTCCGCGGTTCGAATCCTTGTGGGGGCACCATCACTCAATAAAATCAACGGTAATTATTTTTGCAAAAGTTTAATCTTGTCCTTTAAAACACAATCACTGTGTTAGTACTGTGTTAAGAGTGTGTTTCAGTCAAGTAGTCTTATCAACTAAATAACGTCTTTATCTATCCAATAATCTAGTTCAGACTTGAAAGTGATATCTCTCTTTTTCAAAAAATCTATAAACTTTTCTTTTCTTTCCTTTTTTGTATTTTTAAGAAAGAGAAGTATTTGTTCATAAGTTAATGATTTAAGATTTTGATTTTCAATTTCTACTTCATCATTAAAATCAATACCATATTGAGGCATCCCCTTTTTGGGACAGATACTCTCAATATAAACAATACTATCAGGGTATTGTTGCAAGGTATAATAATAAGTAGCTATTTGATTTTCAAATCTATCAATCGCATCTTCTCTAAACTCTTTTTTAAGATTTGTATCATTCATAGTTGAGTGTTGTTGAAGTTTATACATTAAAGAACTTTAACAATTATAAATATAAACATTAATAATGGCTAAAATTTGATACAATCAGTTATCTTAAGTCTTTATTTTTATAAAATAAATAAATAGTGATTATATTGACAATAATCCAAATAGCTTTTTCATATAAATAGACTGGAATAATAGGATTGTATAAAACTGCTATAAATCCAAAAATCCATAAATTTGTTTGATTTTTTTTTTTATAATAATTTAGTGCAAAATATAACGCTGATGCACAAACAACTAATCTCGATAAAGTATAATATCCTAATGGCAATGGGAAAATACCAATAACTAAAACTACAATTGGAGCTAACCAAAATACTTTATTCTTATCTTCTGTTGTATTTTTCATAAAAATAATTATTGAGTTGAAAACTCTTTATCAAATTTAAATGCACTTCCACCAAATTCGTTGGCCCATATTCTTCTGCAATTTTTATTAGCATCTAATAATTCTGCGTTATCATCAGGGGTTAAATTCTCTCCAGAGTCAGTTTTTGCTCTCATTTTTAATGATATCTCTTTTATTTCCTCAATATAAAAATCTAAAGAGGAATTTAGTCTTTCTTGATTATTAACGAAATCGACAAACCTTAAATTTTGTCGAATACAACCCATCATTTCAGAGTTAATTCTACTATTCATTTTATCTTTAAGCCAATTGAACATTAATTTCCAAATTCATTAAATAGATTTCGTTTCATAAAAATTGCTTCAGCATCTTTTTTAATTTTATTTAAAATATCAGATTTTTTTTTATCGGTAAGTTTTAAGATTTTTTGTTCTTCGTCATCAATAAGTTTGTCTAATTCACCAGGTTTCAACTTTGCTGAGTTTTTATGTTTCATAATTATACTTGAATAACAATGGAGGTCTCTCATAATTTGCATTGTAATGTTATAATTTTTAAATTTTTTTCTAAAATCAACATCTCCCATACCTTCTGTCATTGCCTTGGTATGATCAAATTTCATATCAGGAAATATTTTGCCTGATGTTAATTCACTAACAAAATAAAGATAACCTCCTGATATTTTTAATAAATCATTGTATTTTTTCTTATTTATTTTCTTTTCAAGTAAATGATAATTATCTATCCATTCTCTACATTTTCTGTACCCCATATCAGAAATTGTAGATAAAAGATTATCATCTACTTTCATTTTCAAATAATTCTTAACAAATAAATTCAGAGTATTTTTAGCAAATGGTAAGCCTCTAAATGCTTGTGGATCAAAATTATTTTCTATAACGTGATATTGCCATTGTTGTCCTGCTTCTTCAGAAATTAAATAATTAACTGTATATTTGTGATTAACTTCGGATAATTTTGTTTTGAATAATCCAAACATATAAAAAAATATACCATTGTGTTCATAGTGTGTATAGATTTGAAATAACTTTCAATTAACGTTGATAGTATTAATTTTTTTGAATTTAGACTCTCGATATGTAATCAATAGCTCCGCGGTTCGAAACCGTGCGGGGGCACCACTAGTTATTTTTACTCAAAACATTTAACATTTGGAGTTGAAAATCTTTTAAAGTATGTAACTTATTTTTATAAATTTTTAATTGAATTTTTTTATAATCATAAATTATATTTTTTATAGTTTTTTCTAAGCTTTTATTATTGCGATCACAACAAAATAAGCCCTGTGGAAATACTTTTTTTAAAAAATTTATTTCTCTAAATATTATAACAGGTTTTAATCTTGAAAAACTTTCAAGAATAACTTGTGGATAAGCCTCTGAATATGAGGGTAAAATAAATATGTCTGATTTGTCATAAAAATTGATTACTTTTCTTTCAGACGAAACTTGACCAAATATTTTGATATTAGGATTTTTCGGATAATTTCTTTTTTTAAGATATTTAAAATCGTTTCCTACAAGTGATAATGACGCTTTTAATTTTATTTTATCAAATAAATCTATCAAATTTTCACAGCCTTTTTCTTTTCTGACTCTTCCTAAATATAATAAATTTATTCTTTTCTTTTTATCTCTTTTTTTTAATAATGATTTTCTATTTTTGAACCATATGCTAGTTATTTCTGAAGGTAAAACTAATTTGGATTTATATTTTTTTTTCAACGAAATAGAGCAAGTTATAATAGACACTCTTTTTTTCAAAAAAAAAAGCATAGTTCCATAAAACAGTTTGCCGATAAAACCAAATTTTATTGAATATTCTTTTAAACCATCGCTAACTAGCCATAAATAAATATTATCTTTTTTGGCTCCTAAGATTATTAAAAAACAACTAATAAAAAAACTAAAAGGTGTTAATGAGATTATAAGTATTTTTTTGGTTTTAATTTTTTCTTTTACACCAAATAAATCAAAAAATGTTAGTATCTTCATCTTTCGAATTCTACTTTTAAAACTAAGTTTTTTTTTGGAGATCCTTGCTATTAAATATATTTGACTTAACTTTTCAAAACAATTAATCCAAGTAAAAGTATTTTTATTTGAATTAAAAAACTCTTTTTTTTTGTTTTTATAGAATTTATCATTTGAAACTATAAATAGTTCTTTCATAATCAATAAATCTTAATATCTAAATTATTTTTTTTTTCTATATATTGCAAAATCATGAGCGATAATATCTGTATCAAATGTAAAATTATGTATTCCTAAAATTTTTTCATCAAAATCGGGTAATAAATTCATAAAAATTTCTTCTTGATATTCATTTTCTGTTAAAATCTTAATTTTAGATATACCTAATGATGCACCATATTTATCAAAATCATGTTTTTGAAAAACTCTATAAAGATGATTGTCATTAGATAAAATTTTTCCTCCATTTCTTGCTTTTTGAGAATCAAAAATAACTGGATTTTTTGGGTGAGATTTCCATGATGTTGAGTCCAGTTCATCTGCATAAAAAATATGCAACTCTGATGCAAAATCACCAACATCAGATGAGTCCCTATTAGTAAACAACCAATACTTATTATTATATTTAATAATATTATTATCTACTGCTCGTATATTTTTTATTAATATTTTATGTAGTTTCCACTTCAATGGAAAGTCAGTACATTTATACATTCTTATATCATTTGCTTCATGTGTTTCAGGTACCATGAATAAATTTTGATTTGATTTAATCAAAAAAGGATATGAAAGATGAAATTTTTCTTCCAATACTATACCAATCTCCTGATATCCCTCTGGTTTAATATCATAGGCTGAAATTTTACCCTTCTTAGTCTTAAAGCTGTAGTCCTCTACAAAGATAATCCTTCTATTATTGAATTTAATTACAAAAGGATCCGCTAAAAATCTTTTTTTTGGATTTTCTATTATTTTTGATCTTTTAAAAACTGGATTTTCCCAATCACTAGTAAATTGGTATGCAACATTCCATATAAATGACCAACCAAATAATTTGTTGAAAATTTTTTTTGTTCCTCGAAATAAAGTCTTAAATAAGTAAAAAATTGATTGATGAAATTTTGGTATTTTAAATACCTTAACACCCCCTTTGGTCTTTGGAAAATAATTAATAGAATTAATATCTTTTGAAATTTTTTCTAGGATTTTATGAAGAAAAATATTTGATTTAAAAAAAAGTTTACAAACATTTAATTTATAAAAAAATGATGTTGGAATATTTCCTTTAAAAATTACATCCCCATTATCCAAAACCTCATTTATTCTCTGTATTATAAAACCAGTGGATGGTTCTTGATTATAAACCTCCCAAAACCCAGGAGGACCACCTCTATAAAAATCGTTGTCTCCATGATGGAAAGAAAGAATACCAATTTTACATACATTTAGAATATCACCTTTTAAAATACCACTACCACCTCTAATTATTACATCTAAATTTAAATTTTTGATTTTTTTAATTTCTTCCGAGTTATAACTATAATAAAGCCCTGAATTAGAGACATCAGGCTCAACATATATTTTTTTTATTTCAAATTTTGAAAAGGAGTGTTTTAAAAAGAAATCATTATATTTATTATTTTTTTTGATTATTTGAGTTTCAATTTTGTCTATAATTTCAAAAAAAAAACGATCAATCGATTTCTTAATACCCTTCTTTTTAACAAAATTAGCCAATCTGTTTGGAAAATTATTGCTATGACTCTCTTTTGGACTCTGGATTATTAAGCAATTGACTGAATAATAGTCACTACTTAAGCTTTTTTTATAAAGGTCATAAATTAAAAATGGTTGATCAACATTATCTACAATTATTCCAACTTTAAGCTTTTGAGAATTTTTCATTTTTTCTTAAAAAAATCTTTCATAAATTTTGGGAAAAGTGAGACAAAGTATAAATAAAGCAATTTTTTTAAGAATAGTAATTTATTTTTTTTAAAATAAATATCATTAGGTTGATCTAAAAACCATCTTTTATATTCTGTAAAAAACATTTTTCTGTTTTCATCATGAAAATTTTTTCCATGAATTCTTATACTTACTAATGGCTCTTGTACTGCAAAAGCATTATAATTCTTACTCATTTTCATAACTACATCGAAATCACCAATAATATTAAATCTTGGATCAAAAAAATTTATTTTTTCTAAAGTAGATCTTTTTATTATTAGACTATTTATGTTTACCAAATATTTTTTAGATAAAAAATCATAAATTTTTCCACTTAATAACTGATTTGAAGAATATAATTCTTTTCTATTACTTTTTTCAAAATACAAATGGCAATTTGAATATGAAAAATCATATTTTTCATCCTGAAAAAAAATTTCTCTAGCTGTGAGAAAATTTTCGTACCACCTATCGTCACAATCTAAAAAAGCTATAAATTCACCATTAGATTTTTTACAAGCTAAATTACGGGCTTCATATAATGTTGTGTGT
>QCBC01000010.1 GCA_003281725.1 Pelagibacteraceae bacterium AG-345-O09
AAGAGCTAAAGCAGCTCAACAATCAACAGTAGTGATGGATGAAGGCTTAAGAGCTTACATGCTTAAAGTTTATAACTATATGGCAACAGGAATATTGTTAACTGGTATAGTGGCTCTTATAACATTTAAAATGTCTGTGGTTACAAATGAAGTTGGATCTATTGTGGGTTTAACTCAAATGGGAAATGCAATTTATATGTCTGGGCTTAAATGGCTTGTGATGTTGGCACCTCTTGGAATTGTTTTTTATATGAGTTTTGGAATAAATAAAATGAGTGCATCAAAAGCTCAAACAACTTTTTGGGTTTTTGCAGCATTAATGGGATTATCTCTTTCTTCAATTTTATTGATTTATACCGGTATGAGTGTGACTAGAGTTTTCTTTATTTGCTCAGCTACTTTTGGAGCAATGAGCATATATGGTTATACGACTAAAAGAGATCTAACAAAATTAGGATCTTTTTTAATGATGGGATTAATTGGAATTATTATTGCCTCATTAGTTAACATTTTCATGAAATCATCAATGATGTATTTCGTGATTTCAGTTTTAGGAGTTTTAATTTTTGTCGGACTTACTGCGTACGATACTCAAAAAATTAAAAATATGTATGCAGCAAGTGATACTGGTGAAATTATTGGTAAAAAAGCTGTAATGGGAGCGTTAACGCTTTATCTAGATTTCATTAACTTATTTATTATGCTTCTAAGACTTTTTGGTCAAAGAAGATAATATTATTTTTGAAGTTTTTTCCAGTTAGTATCTTTTAAAAGTATATTTAAATCAAAAGAATTTTTTAATATTTTCCCATTTGTATCTGTTATCAAATATTTTAGATTTTTATTCTTGGGTCTAAAATTTTTACATATTTTATAAAGTGCATTTTCAGCTGCATTTTTAAAAACACTAAAACCCACTTGTTTACTTGATATATTAAGTCCATAATCTTTCCAAGAACCTTTAGAGACCATTTTTGCATATAAATCCAAAATAATTTTTAATTCATCTTTTTCAAAAAAATGTTTATCTTCTAGTTTTTTCTCATTAACATTGTTTACTACTAATCGTAAATTATTATTCATTTGTTTTATACTTGTTTATTAATCCTATTTGGAATCCTGTAAAAATGAAAGTTATAGGTAATAAACCCCAAACTTTAAAATTTACCCAAAATTCTTCAGATTGAGTTCTCCATACCAATTCATTTAATATTGCGAGACCAAAGAAGAAATATATCCATCTTTTATTTAAAATTTCCCAACCCTCATTAGTTAAAGAAACTGATTTTCCCATCAGTTTTTTGAGCAATGGTTCATTAGTAAAATATTTTCCAAATATTAAAGCCAGGCCAAATAAAATATTTATAATAGTAGGTTTAATATAAATAAAAACTGGATTATCAAAATAAATTGTCAATCCTCCAAAAAAAGTAATTAAAACTCCACTCAACAATGGAACTTTTGGTATTCTTTTTTCTAAAAACCACATTACAGTTAATGCTATAATTGTCGCAATTATAAATGGAGGAATAGCTATTTTTAAATCTTTTCCACTATCGTAGTAGTAGTAAAAAAAAATTACTAATGGGCCAAAATCGGTAAGAAACTTCAAAAAAGATTTATTCACTAAAAAGATAATAACACAAATAATATTTATACAAAAATTATATATTTTTTCTTATTGATTTTTATTTTTAAATACCCATACTTATCTCATGCCAATTCAAAAAGCTAAATTTTCAATAGGTGACATTGTGAAACATAAACACTTTGAGTTCAGAGGTGTTATTTATGATGTTGATTTCGAGTTTAATAATTCTGAGGAATGGTATCAATCAATCCCAAAAAATGTTAGACCGAGAAAAGATCAACCTTTTTATCATCTTCTAGCTGAAAATGATGAAATTACTTATGAGGCTTATGTATCAGAGCAAAACTTGCTAATGGACGACTCTGATGAGCCCATAAAACACCCTCTAATTGAGGAAATATTCTCTGGAAAAAAGGGATCTAGCTATTTTAAACCGTCAAATTAAAAAAAATCACTTTTTAAACACATTTAATTCAAATCTTGGTCACAGGGTTAATTTAATTTATATAATCCTGATCAAGAGTGTTTTTATTACCCTTCGTTATTATCTCCCTCTACATTCTTGATCAGACTTTAAATTCATAATAAATAATCTGATATAATATTAAAAAAAAAAAATTTATGCTTAAGTTTTTAGAACCTAATAAAATCTTTTCTGTTACATCTAAAGCTCCAAAATATGTTTTATTTTTATTTATTGTTGTTTTGTCAGTAGGATTAACTGAAGCTCTGATTTTATCTCCTGAAGATTATAAACAAAGTCATGCTGTAAGAATTATGTATGTTCATGTTCCTGCAGCCTGGATTGCACTTGGTATTTTTTCCTCAATTACCTTTTTATCAATTTTAGGATACATTTTTAAAATTAAAAATTTCTTTTTAATCGCAAAAAGTTTAGCTCCATCAGGTTTTGTGTTTAATATAATAGCGCTGGTTACAGGTTCTATTTGGGGAAAACCAACCTGGGGAACTTGGTGGGCTTGGGACGCAAGAATAACTTCTATGTTAATTTTAGCCTTATTTTATTTAATGTATTTACTTGCTTGGAGAATTTATGAAAACAAAGAACAATTATATAAAATTACTTCAATAATAACAATTTTGGGAATTATAAATATTCCAATAATAAAATATTCAGTTGATTGGTGGAATACACTCCATCAACCTGCTTCAATTAACATATTATCAAAATCATCGATTCATTCATCAATGTTATTTCCATTATTTATAATGACTGCGGCATTTGCCCTGTTCTCATTACTTATTTTTTTGATGAAATATAATACAGAACTGATAAAAATTAAAAATAAAGGCTTAGATAGATTATGATTAATGAAATACTTTTTATGAATGGATATGGCATTTACGTTTTATCATCTTTTTTATTTACACTTTTAAGTTTTTTATCTTTATACTTTGTTGTTAAGGTTCAATATGTGAGAGAGAGAAATAAATTTATCGCTAAATTTGGAAATTTAAAATCTGAAAGAGCAGCTTTTGCAAAATCTCAAATCATTAATAAAGAAATTTTATCTAATTCATCAAATTTTTAAACTTTAAACCATGTATGGTCGTAAAGTTAAATTAAGATTTTTTTTTATAATATTAGTTTTAATTACTCTAATTTTGTCAGTATTCCTCATTTTAAAATCTCTTGAAGAAAATGTAGTCTATTTTAAATCCCCATCAGATATTAGAACTTTATCTGAAACTAATAAAAACAAGATAAGAGTTGGAGGAATGGTCAAAAAAAACTCTATATCTATAAAAGAGAAAAAATTAAATTTTATAATCACAGATTTTGAAAATGAAATTAATGTATCTTACTCAGGAGCAGTACCCAATCTTTTTTCAGAAGGTAAAGGAGTTGTAGCAGAGGGTTATCTAAAAGATAAAAGTTTTTTTTTAGCAACAAAAATTCTTGCTAAACATGACGAAAATTATATGCCACCTGAGGTAAAAGCTGCATTAGAGGAGAAATAAAATTGGCCAGTTTAATAGGATATTATTCTTTGATTATCGGATTCAGTATTTCTTTTTTGATAATTTTTTTTTCTATAAAAAATCTTAGTAAATCAAAACTTGATAATAAAATTATTTTTTCTGTTTTTTTTCAGTTTTTTTTCGTGAGTTTAAGTTTTTTAGGTTTAGTTCAGTCATTTATAACTTCTGACTTTAGTAATGAAACAGTTTTCAATCATTCTCACACTACAGTGCCTACTTTTTATAAAATATCTGGTGCATGGGGTAATCACGAGGGTAGTTTATTACTTTGGTTATTAGTTTTGACATTATTTATCTTTCTTTTTTTATTGAGATCTAATGATCAGCCAAAGAAATACAGAATTTTCACTCTATTATTTCAACAGATAATTATTGTTGGTTTTTTTGTTTTTTTGATAAAAACTTCAAGTCCCTTTAATTATATTTTTCCAATACCAAAGGAAGGATTAGGTTTAAATCCAATTTTACAAGATCCAGCTTTAGCGATTCATCCACCAATTTTATATTTAGGTTATGTAGGATCATCAATAATATTTTCTTCTGCTCTTGCAGCGGTAGTAACAAATTATATTTCAAGTTCATGGGCTAGGCATATAAAAAAATGGATCTTAACTTCTTGGATTTTTTTAACTTTGGGTATTTTATTAGGTTCAATCTGGGCATATTATGAGCTCGGTTGGGGTGGATTTTGGTTCTGGGATCCAGTTGAAAATGTTTCTTTAATGCCATGGTTAGCACTTATTACGTTGCTGCATTGCACATTAGTATTGGAAAAAAAACAAATCTTAACTTCTTGGGTTGTAATACTATCAATTGCAACTTTTACACTTAGTATGTGTGGAACTTTTTTAGTTAGATCTGGAATTTTAAATTCAGTACACACGTTTGCTAACGACCCAGAAAGAGGATTATTTATATTAATCTTTTTATTTATTTTAGTGTTTTTATCGATTTTTATTTTTTTATTTTTTTATAAAAGTGAAAAAACAACAACAAATTCTTTCTTTTGGTTAAGTAAAGAGACATCAATTTTAATTAATAATTGGTTTATGATGTATTTTCTTTCAGTAGTTTTGATAGGAACAACTTATCCAATTTTTTTAGAGGTATTATCCTCAGAAAAAATATCTGTCGGTCCACCATTCTATAATAAATTGATAATTCCATTTCTAGTTCCATTCTTATTAGCAATGGCAATAGGCCCAAAATTAAAATGGATAAAATCAGAGTTAGAAAATAAGCTTAACTTAATTTTATTCTTAATTATTTCCCTTTTATTATCTACCTTTATAATAAGAAATTTGGACATTAACTTTCTAATTAACACAATTTTAGTGACCTCAGCATTTTATTTATTTTTAATAACGCTTAAAGATTTTTTTTCAAAAAAATTTAAAAATTTATCCCAGAATCTAGCTCATTTTGGTTTTAGTTTATTAATTTTAAGTATTTTATTTAATAATTTTTTATCAACAGAAATAATTACTAATTTAAAAATTAATGAAACTTATGAAGATGGTGCACTAAAAATAAATTTTGAGGGCATAGAACAAAAAAATGAACAAAATTTTAAAGCAATTATTGGCAAGTTTGTTATTGAGCACAATGGTGGACAGACAGACATTATGCAACCTGAATTAAGAATATATAATCAACCTAACATCATTACTAGTGAAGCAGATATTAAAACAACTTTATATAAGGATAAATTTATGACTATGAATTCTGTTCAAAACCAAGAATATTTTAATATTAGATATCAAGTAAAACCCTTTATGATTTGGATTTGGTTATCTACATTTTTAATTAGCTTGAGTGGTATGATAGGTTTTTTTAAAAAAAGATATGAAAACTAAAATTTTTCCATTTTTATTAATAATTATAATTTCAATAATTTTTGTAATTTTTTATAAAGGATTACAAAATTCTAATGTTTATCAACCTCAAATGGGCAAACAAAAAAATATTCCTATTTTTATTGCTAAAACTTTTGAAACAGAGGAGATTTTTAAATCAGAAGATATTTTTGAAGGGGATAAATTTTATTTGATGAATATATGGTCTTCCTGGTGTGTTCCCTGTAAAGATGAGCACAAGTTTTTATTAAATTTATCTACTCAAAAAAATTTAAAAATTGTTGGCCTTAACTATAAAGATAAAAAAAATAATGCAACAAATTTTTTAAATGAGTTGAACAATCCCTATGATTTTATTTTTAGTGATACAGATGGAACAATCGCAATTGAGTGGGGTGCCTATGGGGTTCCCGAGTCTTTTTTGTTATATAAAAATAAGATTATTAAAAAAATTATTGGACCAATTGATCAAAATTCATTACTAGAAATTAAAGAGTTGATTCAATGAGATTTTTAAAATTTTTTATTTTAATTTTAATTATATTAAATTTTAATTTAGTACATGCAAAAACTAAAAATTTGGATGAAAAAATAACAAAAAATTTACGCTGTCTAATTTGTCAAGGTCAATCTGTATATGACTCTGACTCTGAATTTGCAATTAGTTTAAAAACCTTGGTAAAAAAAAAATTAAATGAGGGGAGTAGTGAAGAAGAAATTTATAATTATTTAAAAGACAAATATGGTGAATGGATTTTATATGACCCAGGATTTAGTAAAAACACTTATTTTTTGTGGTTATTACCTCTCTTGATGTTTTTAATTGGTGGTGCAATAATATTAAAATTATTTATATTTAAAAAAAATTAACTATATTTCACATATGAAATTTAAAGTTTTATATCTTTTGATTGTATTCTTTGCAGCAGGATTACCTATTAATGCAGAAGATTTTAAGGTCGATACCAATAATACTAAGTTTAATGTTTATTCAGGAATGTTTGATTTTAGTGATGATGGTAAAAGATCAACTCTAATTGGATTTCAACATCAAAATGTAGAACTTAATAGAGATACATTTTTAGGAAATTTATCACCTATCACGGGAGCATTAATAACAGCAGATAATGCAGCATATTTTTATACTGGAGTACAAGCACAATATTCTATTGGGGCTTTAAATGTGATACCAAGTTTTACTCCTGGTATTTATGAACAAGGGGACGGTAAAGATTTAGGACATATAATTGAGTTTAAAAGCGAGGTTCAACTATCTTTAGACCTACCTAAAGACAGTCAATTCGGTTTTTCTTACAACCATTTATCTAATGCTAGTTTAGGAGATAAAAATCCTGGGGCAAATAGTTATATGTTTAATTTTCTTAAAAAGTTTTAAACAAACATATTATGATAATGAGATTAAAAGATTGTCACAACTTTAGTGATTTTAGAAAACTTGCTAAGCTGAAACTTCCATCACCTATTTTTCATTATATTGATGGTGCAGCCGATGATGAAATTACTTATGCGAGAAATACAAGTGCTTTTGATGATGTTGATTTAGTTCCAAATGTTTTAAGAGGTGTTGAGAATGTTGATTTATCTACAACGATTTTTGGAAAGAAACTTGACTTACCTTTTTATCTTTCACCAACAGCCTTACAAAGACTTTTCCATTATGATGGTGAAAGGGCAGTTGGAAAAGCAGCTAAAAAATATAATACAATGTTTGGAGTCTCGGCATTAGCTACAGTGAGTGTAGAAGAAATATCTTCCATGATTGATACTCCTAAGATGTTTCAATTTTATTTTCATAAAGATAGAGGTTTAAACGACTCTTGTTTAGAACGCGCAAAGGCAGCTAAATTTGATGTAATGGCTCTTACAGTAGATACTATAACAGGAGGAAATCGTGAAAGAGACCTCAGAACAGGATTTACATCTCCACCAAAACTAACTTTATCAAGTCTATTTAGCTTTGCTACTAAGCCAATGTGGGGAATAAATTATTTAACAAAAGGTAAGTTTGAATTACCTCACTTACAAGATTTTGTAAAAGAGGGCACAAGTACCAACTCATCGATTGGAAATTACTTTTCTACTATGTTAGATCAATCCATGAACTGGAAAGATGCAGAAAAACTTTGCTCTCAATGGGGAGGTCATTTTGCGTTGAAGGGTGTTATGAGTGTTGAGGATGCAAAACGAGCAGTTGATATTGGGTGTACAGGTATAATGGTTTCAAATCATGGTGGAAGACAATTAGATGGGTCCAGATCACCATTTGATCAGTTAGCAGAAATTGTTGATGCAGTAGGAGATAAGCTTGACGTTATTTGTGAGGGTGGAATTCACAGAGGAACACATATGCTCAAAGCTTTATCATTAGGTGCAAAGGCATGTTCTGGTGGAAGACTTTATCTTTATGCACTAGCAGCAGCGGGCCAAGCTGGTGTTGAAAGAGCTCTGGAACAATATAAATCTGAATTACAAAGAGATATGAAACTAATGGGATGCACAAAGATAAGTGACTTAAATAGAAAAAATTTAAGATTCAGGAGAACGTGAGTTTAAAAAATTGCTATAACTTTGAGGACTTTAGAAAGTTAGCAAAAAAAAAATTACCTTCACCAATTTTTCATTACATAGATGGTGGTTCTGATGATGAGTCAACTTTAAGAAGAAATACTGACTCGTTTAATGAATGTGATTTAGTTCCAAATATCCTTGCAAGCGTAGGTAAACCAGACTTATCGACAACTTTATTTGGACGTAAAATAGATATGCCAATTTTTCTTTCACCGGCTGCTATGCAAAGACTTTATCATCCTGATGGAGATAAAGCTTCGGCTAGGGCAGCAGAAAAATTTGGAACTTTTTATAGTATGTCTTCGATGGGTAATAACTCAATTGAGGAGATATCGAATATCTCAAGTGGTCCAAAATTATTTCAACTTTATGTTCATAAAGATAGATCTATTTCAGATGACTTAATAGATAGATCAAGAAGGTCTGGTTTTGATGCGATGTGCTTAACTGTAGATACTTTAGTAGCTGGAAATAGAGAGAAGGATCACAGAACAGGTTTTACAACACCACCAAAATTAACATTACAAAGTCTAATTAGTTTTGCAATGCGTCCTAACTGGGTTTTTAATTATCTGACAGGAAAAAAATTTGAACTTTCAAATGTTAAAAAAAAAACAGATAAAGGGACAAATATAGCAAAGTCTGTAATTGAGTATATAAATGAACAGTATGATCCTGCAATGGGCTGGAAAGATGCTGAGTATTGTGCAAAAAAATGGAACGGTCCTTTTGCATTAAAAGGTGTTATGTCAGTTGAAGATGCTAAAAGGGCAATTGATATTGGATGTACTGCAATTATGATATCAAATCATGGAGGACGTCAACTTGATGGATCAAGATCTCCTTTTGATCAAGTAAAAGCAATTTCTGACGCTGTAGGTGATAAATTAGAGATTATTTTGGACGGAGGGGTTAGAAGAGGAACTCATGTTCTTAAAGCACTTGCAGCAGGGGCCAAAGCATGTAGTTTTGGAAAAATGTTTTTATTCTCTTTAGCCGCAGGTGGTCAAAAAGGTGTTGAGCATCTTCTAAAAAACATGCACGATGAAATAAATAGAAATATGGTATTGATGGGCTGTAAAAATTTAAAAGAGTTGAATAGTTCAAAATTAATCTATAGAAAATAAAGGATAAATTATGAAATTAGCCAAAAGTTTAGAAAGATTAGGAACAGAGTCTGCATTCACTGTACTTGCAGAGGCTAAAAAATTGGAAGCCCAAGGAAAGCCAATGATTCATTTAGGATTAGGACAACCAGATTTTAAAACTCCTAAACATGTAGTTGAAGCAGCTAAGAAAGCTTTAGATGATGGTCATCATGGATATGTAATGTCAAATGGTATTCCTGAATGTCGTCAAGCTGTAACTAGATGGATTAAAAAACGCTATAATGTAGATATAGATTTTGAAAGAATTATAATCATGCCAGGTGGCAAACCTACAATGAGTTATGCTATCCAATGCTTTGGTGAACCAGGAGCAGAAATTATACATCCGACTCCTGCTTTTCCAATTTATGAGTCAATGATTAATTATACAGGATCAACTTCAGTTCCATATGATTTAACAGAAAATAAAGATCTAAAATTTGATCCAGATAAAATATTATCTTTAATTACAGACAAAACACGTTTGTTAGTTTTAATTAATCCAAATAATCCAACTGGAAGCTTTGTGGAAAAAAAAGATATAGATGTCTTAGCTGATGGTCTTAAGAAACATCCTCATGTAACAATACTTAGTGATGAAATTTATAGCAGACAAATTTTTGACGGAAAAGAAATGCCAACATTTTTTAATTATCCAGAGTTAAGAGAAAGATTAATAGTATTGGAAGGTTGGAGCAAAGCTTATTCAATGACTGGATGGAGACTTGGTTGGAGTTTTTGGCCACAACACTTAGTTGAACATGTTAACAAATTATTAATTAATAGTGTTTCATGTGTTAATGCTGCCGCCCAATTTGCAGGTATAGCTGCATTAGATGGTCCAGATGATTCAATTGATGCTATGATGGAAAAATTCACTCAAAGAAGAGATATAATTTATAAAGGTTTGAATGATCTACCAGGTGTTGAGTGTAGTTTACCTGGTGGAGCTTTTTATGCATTTCCAAAAGTTATTGGTACTGGAATGAATGGAGCAGAGTTTGCTAGAAAAGCTATGCATGAAGCAGGAGTAGCAATAGTTCCTGGATCGGCTTTTGGTGAAACTTGCCAAAACTATGTTAGGTTTAGTTTTGCGGCTTCTAGAGATAACATTTCTCAAGCTTTAGAAAATGTAAAGAAAATGCTAACTAAATAAGCTGTATTTTTCCTTTAATCTTTATTAATATTCAAACAAATGAATAATCAAGTTCAAGCAGAATTAAAAAAAATTTTTAATGGAAGATTTTCGACCTCGGAGTCTACAAGAGCTAATTATGCTAGAGGTGAGGACACTTATGATCCTGTTTTATCTAAAGCAGTTGTTTTTCCTGAAACAAATGAAGAAGTTTCAAAAATATTAAGTTTATGTAATGAGCATAAAATCCCTGTGGTTCCTTTTGGTACTGGAACATCCTTAGAGGGAAATGTTGTAGGAAATGATAAAGGAATTACTATTTCTTTAGAAAAAATGAATAAAATTTTAAGTGTCAATGCAGAAGATTTTGATTGCAGAGTTCAAGCTTGTGTTACTAAAGAACAACTAAACGAATATTTAAGAGAGGATGGAGTTTTTTTCCCAATTGATCCTGGAGCGAATGCCGCAATAGGAGGTATGGCATCTACTTCAGCCTCAGGAACTATGGCAGTTAAATATGGTACGATGAAAACAGTAATAACTGGACTTACAGTCGTTCTGCCTAGTGGAGAAATTGTAAAAACTGGTAGTAGAACTAAAAAAACTTCAGCAGGTTATAATTTAACTAATCTTTTCATCGGTTCCGAAGGTACTTTAGGCATAATTACAGAAATTCAGTTAAGATTATCTCCTATCCCAGAAAGTATAATGAGTGCCGTATGCCATTTTCCATCTTTAGAAAGTGCAGTGCAAACTGCTCAGCAAGTAATTCAATATGGTGTGCCTATAGCAAGAATTGAGATGTTAAATAAAGAGCAAATGGAAATTAGTATAGATTATTCAAAACTGAAAGATATTGAAGCAGTGCCAACATTATTTTTCGAATTTCACGGTTCAGAAGCATCAAATCAAGAAAATATAAAAATAGTTGAAGAAATTTCAAAAGACAATAATGGTAGCTCATTTAAATGGGCAAAGGATTTAGAGGAAAGGAATAAACTTTGGAAAGCAAGATGGGACGTTTATTATTCTGTAAAAGCCTTAATTAATAATGGAAGAGTATACTCAACTGATGTGTGTTTACCAATCTCAAACATTACAGAATGTGTAAATTTTGCTGAAGAGGAGACAAAGAAACTTGGTCTAAGAGCTCCTATGGTAGGGCATTTAGGTGATGGAAATTTTCATGTAATTTTACCTTATGATCCTAAAGAAGAGGGAGTTTATAATAAGATAAGAGATTTTAGTGACTTATTAATTAAAAAAACTCTAGAACTAAATGGAACAATAACAGGTGAACATGGAGTTGGATTACATAAAAAAGCCTATCTTCTTCAAGAGCATGGTGACTGTATTCCATTGATGAAAACTATCAAAAAAAGTATTGACCAAAATAATATAATGAACCCTGGCAAAATATTTGATTAGATTAATCAATAAAAATGAAAAAAATTTTAATTACCAGGAAATTAATTAAAGATAGTGAGGATAAAGCTTCAAAAATTTTTGAAGCAAAATTTAACTCAAATGATGAACTATATTCACAATCAAAAGTAATAGAAATGAGCCAAGGTTGTGATGGTATTCTTTCATCTTTGACAGAAAAATTAGATAAAGATACAATTGATAAATTACCAAATACAATTAAGATTATTTCAAATTTTGCTGTTGGTTTTGGAAATATTGATTTAGAGGCTGCTAAAAAGAGAGGGATTGCAGTTACAAACACCCCTGAAGTTTTATCAGATGCAACTGCAGAAATCGGTGTCCTTTTGATATTAGGAGCATGTAGAAGAGCTGCTGAGGGAATATATTCTGCAAGAGAAGGTGGATGGAAATGGTCTGCAGATTATTTAATTGGAAAACAATTAACTGGAACAAGATTAGGCGTTTTAGGAATGGGAAGAATTGGGCAGAAAATTGCTAAAATTGCTAAATCATTAGGAATGATAATTCATTATCATAACCGATCAAAATTAAATCCTGAAAAAGAAAACGGCGCAATCTACCATGACAGTGTAAAAAGTCTTTTTTCAGTATCTGATGTTTTATCTATTTGTTGTCCAGCAACAAAGGAAACAGAAAATATGATTAATATAGAGACAGTTGAATACTTTCCTAAAGGGGCAGTAATAACTAATGTTGCTAGAGGTGACATTGTTGATGATGAGGCTTTGATTGATGCTTTGAACAGAAGAAAAATTTATGCTGTTGGTTTAGATGTTTACAAAAATGAACCAAACTTAAATCCAGGTTATTCAAAAATAAAATCTGCTTTTATTTTACCTCATCTTGGAAGTGCAACAAAAGACACTCGAATAGCAATGGCTAATTTAGCTATTGATAATATTGATGAATATTTTCAAACAGGGAATTGCAAAAATAAAGTGAACTAATTCTACCTAGGATTGTATAAAATTAAATTTCTGCGACATCTACCCCTTTTTTTACAAAGACTCTAAGCTAATTCTATGTTTAAATTATTAGAGTTAATTAACTAGTAGAGGAGAAATAATGACAAAAGAAAATAAATCATTGAAGATTAAAACATCTTCAAGACGTAAGTTCTTTAAAACCGCTGCTAAAGCTGGAGCTGTTGCTGCAGCTACAGTTGCAATGCCAAACATTGCAAGAGCAGATGGTCACGTAACATTAAAGATGCAAGCAGCCTGGCCTTCAGGCGCTAATATCTTTTTTGAAATGGCTGGAGACTACTGTAACATGGTTAAAGAAATGTCTGGAGGTTCACTTAAGATTGACCTTCAACCAGTAGGTTCAGTTGTAAAAACTTCAGAAATAGGAGCAGCTGTTAGTGATGGTAACCTAGATATGGGTCACTGGGTGACAGCTTATTGGTATGGTAAAAATCCTGCTGCTTCACTTTTTGGAACTGGTCCTTCATACGGAATGTCATCTCAAGAAGTAATGGGATGGATGGAGTATGGTGGAGGAAGAAAATTATATGATGAAGCTGTTGCTTCAGTAGGATTCGATTACATTGGATTCTTTCATATGCCTATGCCAGCACAGCCTTTTGGTTGGTTCAAAAAGAATGTAACAAAAGTATCTGATGTTAAAGGAATGAAGTATAGAACAGTTGGTTTAGCGACTAACGTTTTAACTGCAATGGGAATGGTCGTAAGACAATTACCAGGTGGTGAAATTCAACCAGCTATGAAAACTGGTTTGATTGATGCTGCTGAATTTAACAACCCAACATCAGACTCACAGTTTGGAATGCAAGACGTATCTAAACACTACCACTTAGGTAGTTTCCACCAGTCTCAAGAAATGTTTGAGATACCGGTGAACAAGAAAAGATATAATAGCCTTTCACCTGCTCATCAAGCTATCTTAAAAAATGCTGCTTATGCTGCAAACTCAGATAACTACTTCAAAGCTTTAGTAAGATATTCTGAAGACCTAGCTAAGTTGATGAACAAGCATAAGGTTAATGTTTACCAAACATCTGATGCTATTTTAGCTGAACAGTTAAAAGGTTGGGATAAAATAGTAAGTGAATTTTCTGGAAAAGATCCTTTCTTTAAGAAAATTATCGCTTCTCAGAAAGCATACGCTAAAAGAACTATGAAGTATCTGTTGATGAATCAACCGAACTACAAATTAGCTTATGAAAATGAGTTTGGTCCAATCGGAAAAGTTAAAATTTAATTAACTTTAAAAAATTTAAATTAAAGGGGGTTTAAAAACCCCCTTTTTTTTTACCAAAATTTACTATACTTATTAATTATTATGGAATCTTACATAAAATTTGCAGATACACTTAGCACATCAATGGGCAAAGCCTTTTCATGGTGTATTGTTATTTTGATGGGAGGAACAGTTTATGAAGTAGTAATGGCTTATGCATTTAATAAGCCAACATTATGGAATTTTGATTTTAGTATGCAGATGTACGGGGCAATATTGATGATGTCAGGTGCATACTGTTTAGCGACGGAAGCTCATGTAAGAGGTGATGTAATTTATAGATTATTTAACCAAAGAACCCAAGCATGGATAGATTTAGTTCTTTATTTTATTTTCTTTTTTCCTGGTGTAATAGCCTTAGCATTTTATGGCTATGAATACGCAGCTCAAGCCTGGAAAATTAAAGAAACTAGCTGGAGTAGTCCAGCTCAAATTCAAATTTATATGGTGAAATCTATGATACCTGCTGCTGGTATTATGTTAATAATTCAGGGAGTGAGCGAAGTATTCAGATCTATAATTTGTATCAAAACAGGTATTTGGCCTTCACGTATGGTTGTTGCTGAAGAAACAGATAAAATTTTAATGAGAACCTCTCAGGAAGAAGATAAAAATAATGTTATTTAGTCTTACTAATCCAGAAGTAGCAATTTTAATGATGGGAGTATTCCTGTTCGCAGTTTTGCTTGGTTTCCCTATAGCATTTACGTTAATGGCTATGGGAATAGGTTTTGGATATTACGCTTACTATGATCCAGTTTTAATGGATCATCTTTTTGATAATAGAATATTTTCTCTATTTGTAAAAAATACTTATACAGTTATGGATAACAATGTACTGACTGCAGTGCCACTTTTTTTATTCATGGGATATTTGGTTGAAAGAGCAGGAATTGTAGCAAAATTATTTTTTGCAATAAGACTAGCTGCACATAGATTGCCAGCATCAATGGCAGTAGCAGCATTGATAACATGTACTTTATTTTCGACAGCAACAGGAATTATTGGGGCAGTCGTAACTTTGATGGGATTATTAGCTTGGCCAGCAATGGTTAAGGCAGGATATGATAAAAAATTTGCATCAGGAATAATTTGTAGTGGTGGTTGTTTAGGAATTTTAATTCCACCAAGTATTATGTTAATTGTTTATTCTGTGATTGCGCAATTATCACCATTAAGATTATTTGCTGCAGCAATTTTTCCAGGATTGATGTTGGCAGGTTTATACATTGGATATGCAGTATTTAGAGCATGGCTTAATCCTTCAATAGCTCCAAGACCACCTGCTGAAGATATTCCACCAAGATCAGAAATTTTAAAAGAAGTATTGGTCTCTTTTGTTCCTTTATTTGGTCTAATAATGTTGGTTCTTGGAACAATTTTAGCAGGAATTGCTACTCCAGCCGAAGCTGCGGCCGCAGGAGCTTTTGGTGCTTTGATTTTATCTTGGTTTTATAAAACTCTTAAATGGCAAAATTTTAAAGAATCTGTCTTTCTAACAGCCAAAACTACCGCAATGATTATGTGGCTATTTATTGGATCTTGGACTTTTTCGTCAGTCTTTTCTTATTTGGGTGGTCATGAGGTATTTGAACATTTCTTTACATCGATAAATATAACTACATGGCAATTTTTAGTAATAACTCAAATAATAATTTTTTTACTTGGTTGGCCTTTAGAATGGACAGAGATTTTAATTATATTTGTTCCAATATTTTTACCATTGCTCGAGATATTTAATGTGAATCCATATTTTTTTGCAATGTTAATTGCATTAAATTTACAAACATCCTTCTTAACCCCACCGATGGCCATGTCCGCCTACTATCTTAAAGGAGTTCAAAAAACTAATGTTGAACTGTTAGAAATATTTAAGGGCATTATGCCATTTTTAGGCATAGTTATTTTTGGAATGTTTTTGATGTACATGTTTCCTGGAATTGCTTTGTGGTTACCAGATGTATTGTTTGCAGACTAAAAAAAAATGATTGATATATTCTCGTTAAGTGTTGAAGAGTTAGCCTCAAAAATTAAAGAGGGTCACTTAAGCTCAGTTGAAGTTTGTGAAAAATATATTGAAAGAATAGGTAAATTTGAAAGAGATATTAAAGCATGGGTTCATTTTGATAAAAAAGTTTTATTAGAAAAAGCTGCTGATGCAGACGAGCATAGGAAATCAGGAAAACCAGTAGGTCTTTTGCACGGAGTTCCAATCGCTTTAAAAGATATAATTGGAACTGTTGATATGCCAACTGAATGTGGCACAACAATAAGAAAAGGAAAATCTTATTCTCAAAATGCTGAGATAGTTGAACTATTAAATTCGGCTGGCGCTATTGTGATGGGTAAAACTGCTACATCAGAATTAGCGTATCTGGGACCACCAAAAACAACTAATCCCCATGATTACACAAGAACACCTGGAGGCTCTTCTAGTGGTTCAGCAGCATCTGTTGCTTCTCTCATGGCACCCCTTTCAATTGGATCACAAACAGGTGGGTCTGTTATTAGACCAGCTTCTTATTGTGGTGTTGTTGGATATAAACCAACTTATGGTCTAATTTCAAGAAATGGAGTTTTAAGAACTTCATATGCACTAGATCATATGGGTTTATTTGGCAGAACAGTTGAAGATGTAGCTTTGTTAGCTAAAGTTTTAATTAAAAAAGATCATCATGATCCTGCAACCATTTATTATTCAGCAGAAAATATTTTAGAAGAAACAAAAAAAGGTCCTGCATACGAGCCTAAGTTCATTTTTTATAAATCAGATTATTGGAAGATAATTGATAAAAAATCTAAAGAGTCTTTTGAATACTTTATTAAGTCATTTAAAAATATTGAGGTGTTTGATACTCCATCATATTTTAAAGATATTCATAAATATCATCAAATTATTCACGAAACAGATTTGGCTAATAATTTTGCTATGTATTATAAAAAGTATAAGGCAAAATTATCAAAATATATGCAAACTGCTATAGCCAAAGGTAATAAATATTCAGCAAAAGAATATGCTGAAGCTATTGATTTTAAAAAAAGAAGCTATGAGTCTTACCAAGAGGTTTTTGAGGATTATCATGGAGTTTTGTCTCCATCTAGTCCTGGTGTTGCGCCAAAAGGATTGAAGAGTACCGGCACAGCTGAGTTTAATAAGGTATGGTCATATCTAGGTACTCCTTGTATATCTCTTCCTCTACTTGAAGGTGAAAATAATTTGCCTTTAGGTGTACAGCTTATTGGAGATCGTTATGATGATCACAGATTTTTAGGGGTTGCTAATTGGCTAGAAAAAGAATGTAATAATTAAAATGCAAAAGTTTACAACATTTTTAGGGTCTCTTTTGGCAATAGCTTTTTTGGTAGGACTTGCATTTACATTGACCAGATCTTCAATGATAGGTTTTTTTGATGTATTGCCTGTTTATATTTTAATGGGTATTGCAATTTTTATGATGGTCTATGAGGCCTTTTTTGATAAAAAATAGATATCTTAAAAATTAAACTCATTGAGTACAAAAACAAATAATTTACTAGCATTTTCTCTTTTATTTATTCAGCCAATATTTATGGCATCAAATTTAATTGTAGCCAGAGGCGGAGTTGAATATGTTCCACCAATCTCTTTAGCATTTTGGAGATGGACAGTAGTTTTTTTAATTCTCCTACCATTCACTTATATATCTTTAAGAAAGAGTTACGGAATTATGAAAAAAGAATATAAAAAACTTTTTTTCTTAGGAGCAACAGGATGCGGAGTCTGTGGCGCTTTCCCTTTTTTAGCTGGTCAAACCACTACAGTTACTAATATGGGAATTATTTATACCTCATCTCCAGTATTTATTATTTTGATTTCAAGTATTTTTTTCAATGAAAAAATAAATTTAACTAAAATTATTGGACTTATAGCTTGTTTGATAGGAGTATTTGCTATTATTATAAAAGGTGACCTCTATTTATTAATAAATCTTAATTTTACAATTGGAGATTTGTGGATGTTAGCTGCTGCTATTGGATGGGCCTTATATTCAATTTATTTGTTTTATTGGAAAACAAAACTTGAAATTTTTCAAAGATTTACATTAATCGCTTTTTTTGGAGCAGTTAGCTTGTTACCTTTTTATATTAGTGAAGAAATCTTTTTTGAAAGAACTATATTTAATAAGGAATTTTTCATGTGGGTTGTCTTTGCAGCAGTTTCCCCAGGAATAGTTGCATTTACTCTCTATACAATGGCACAAAAAAAACTTGGCGCATCTCTAACGGGATTTACCTTATATATTTTTACAATTTATGGGGCAATTTACGGTTATTTTCTATTTGAAGAAAAATTAGAAAATTATCATTTTGTAGGAACTATGTTAGTTTTTTTTGGCATATACTTAGCAAAGAAAAAAAATGTCCAAAAAAATTAGGAACAATACAATGCAATTTATTTTAATTATATTTTTTCTTTATTCTTTAATTTTAGTATTTTTGTACTTCTATCAAAGAAGCTTATTATATCATCCAAACGAAAATAATTATTCAGAGGATGAGATCTCTGTAGGTATTGAAAAAGTGAAAATATCATCTACAGATAATCTTCAAATATTAGGCTGGTATCATGAAAAAAATCTAAAGGATTTTAAAACGCTAATTTTTTTTCATGGTAATGCAGGATCTCTAGAAAATAGAATTCATAAAATTAATCATTTTAGAGATATGGATATAAATTTTTTAATAATAGCTTGGCGTGGTTTTAGTGGAAATAATGGCAAACCGACTGAACAAGGTCTTTATGATGATGGCAAAAGTGCAATTGAATGGTTAGCTAAAAAAGGCGTGAGAGAAAAAAATATTATTTTATATGGAGAGTCATTGGGTACAGGAGTGGCCACACATCTTGCTCAAAATAAAAATTTCGCAGGAATAATTTTAGAAACACCTTTTACTTCAATGATTGATGCTGCTAAGAAATTTTATCCATATATACCCGTCAGCCTATTGTTAAAAGATAAATTTGAAAATAAAAAAAAAATTAAAAACATTAATTCTCCTATTTTAGTGATGCATGGTGAGGTTGATCAAATTGTTCCATTTTCAATGGGAAAAAAGATATATGAAATTGCAAACGAGCCTAAATATTCATATTTTACAAAATATGACAATCATATGATGGAATATGATGAAAATCTTCTTAAAGCTTTAAAGTCATTTTTAAAGAGTTTAAATTAAGCCACAATCTAAACAAATATACTTCAAGATTTTAAACTTATTTAAATTAATGATAAGATATTTTTTAATTCTTTTTTTAAGCTTTATTTTCACAAAATCTGTTTACTCAAAAGAAAACTCTTTTTATCCAGATGATTTATTTCATATTGATCATATGGATTCTCACAATAAAGAGTTTGCACTATATTTTAAAGGTAGGGAAAAATCGATTTTAGCTAGAGGTGAAGAAAGTAATTATATAAACGATTTTCCAAGAGACCTTTACATTTATAATTATTCCACCAAATCATCGATGCCTTTAATTTCTTATGATTGGTTTCCTTCTCAGGCTAAATATTTTTTACAAGAGTATAATTTTCCAGTTTTCCCTGACGATTTCGCTTACTATCTTTTAAAGGATAATAAAACTCTAGTGATGATAAGTGCTGTCAAAAGTTTAAATGCAAATTTCAAATATGATATTATTAATCAAAAATTAGAACTTTATCCTACAACTGGTAAATTTGATTTTATAATTTCTTCTTTTTCTAAAGATTGTGGTTATTATAAATTTAAAGATAATTATAAGTGTAGTATCTATAAGCCTTTGATTTCGAGTAATTTAATAAATTAATCAGTTTGAGTGAAGGCATCTGCAAATTTTTCTGCTTCAAATATTTGCAAGTCATCTTCTTTTTCACCTAATCCTAATGCAATAATAGGAAGTTTATATTTCTTTGCTAAAGCTAAAAGAATACCTCCTTTAGCGGTTCCATCTAATTTCGTCATTATGATACCTGTTATTGGAATAATTTTATTAAACTCTTCGACTTGATTTATTATATTTTGACCTGAAGTTGCATCTAAAACTAAAACAACATCATGTGGTGCTTTAGCGTCTATTTTTTTAGTTACATTTGCAATTTTTTTATATTCTTCCATTAAATTCTTTTTATTTTGAAGTCTTCCTGCAGTATCAATTAAAACTTGGTCAAAATTATTTTTTAATGCATCTTCGATGGCTTTATATGCTACTGAAGCTGGATCTGAACCTTGTGATGATTTAATAACTTGAACATCTATTTTATTAGCCCAATTTTCTAATTGCTCAATAGCTGCAGCTCTAAAAGTATCAGAAGCCGCAAACATAACTTTATTACCATTCGATTTTAAAATTTTACCAATTTTACCAATAGTAGTTGTTTTACCAACACCATTTACACCAGAAATTAAAGTTGCATTTAATTTATCTTTTTTGGTGAAAAAAGACTTGTTCTCTAGGGGTTTCATTAAAGAAATTATATATTCTTTTAAAATGAGATTTATTTCTAAAGATAAATCTTTTGAAGGATTAATTTTTTTAGTTGAAATTATTTGTTTTATCTCAGAGGCAGCTTCTATACCTACATCAGATTTAATTAAAAATTCTTCAATTTTATTTAAATTTTCGTCATCTATTTTTTTTTTTACAATTATTTCCTTAATGCCAGACGAAAGTGCAGAGGCACTTTTTTGAAAACCTTTTTTAAATTTATCAAAAATTCCCATTATAATTTTATTGAAATTTCCTTAATATCTGAGACTGGGCCTTTCATATGAATAGAATTTTTTTCATCTATAAAAATTGATAATTTACCATTAACAAATTCTATATCTGTATTATTTTTGGTTAAATTATTTAATTTACCAGCAAAAGCTGTTGCACAAGCTGCTGTTCCACATGCCTTTGTTAAACCTGCACCTCTTTCCCAAACTTTAACTTTTATTAGATTTTCATTAATTACTTTAGCTATTGTAACATTACATCTTTCTGGAAATAAAACATGATTTTCAATTTTCGGACCAATTTTTCCTACATCAAAGTTTTCAACTTTTTCTACAAAAAAAATAACATGGGGGTTCCCTACATTTATAGCGGTACCACCTAAATATTCTTTATTATCTAAATCATTAATTTTAATGTTTAAATTTCTTGTATCAGATTCTTTTGCAAGAGGAATTTCATGCCAATTTATTTTTGCTTTTCCAATCTCAGTTGTTACAAGATTATTACCCAATATTTCTGATTTTAAAATTCCAGACTGAGTCGTTAGAGTAACATTTTTATCATTTTTCTCTTTTGATATTAAATCAGCAACACATCTTGTCCCATTTCCACATGCTCCAGATTCTCCACCATCAGAGTTAAAAAATTTTAAACTAGCATCAGTGGTGTTATCTTTTTCTATTAGTATCAATTGATCACAACCAATAAAATTCCTATTACAGATTTTAATAACCTGATCTTTTGATAAGTTTGTAATTTTTTCTCTATTATCAATGATCACAAAATCATTACCTAATCCATCCATTTTAAAAGCTTTAATGTCCATATATAGTTATTTAACTTATTTATTGACTTTTTGAACCTCTATTATAGTTTGGGCCAGTTTCCGCAAAAACGTTAAATTTGCGGTGTCTTTGGAAACAAAGAGATCGACACTAGTCAGCGAGGGTTCGCCCACTAGTGAGATTACTGCTGTGTGAAATAAATATGTTTGAAAATTTGACAAATAAATTTGAAGAAATTTTTTCTTCTTTAAAAAAAGCACCCTCTCTTGATGAAAAGCAAGTTGATGAAGGCTTAAGAGGTATTAGGCAAGCTTTGATAGAAGCTGACGTTTCTCTAGATGTTGCAAAAGAATTCGTTGAAAAAGTCAAACCAAAAGCCTTAGGACAAGAAATAATAAGATCGACATCACCTGGAGATATGGTGGTTAAGATTGTTTATGACGAGCTTGTTAATTTGCTAGGTGAAAAAAATAATGATGTAAATCTTAATGCCGTTCCTCCAGTGCCAATGATGCTAGTTGGATTACAAGGCTCTGGTAAAACAACTACAACCGCTAAACTTGCAAGGTACTTAGAAAATACTAAGAAAAAGAAAGTTATGATGGTTAGCTTAGATATTTATAGGCCTGCTGCTCAAGAACAACTTAAATCTTTAGGTGAGCAAAATGATATTTTAACTCTCCCTATAATTGAAGGCCAACAGCCAGCTGATATTTGTCAAAGAGCTATAAGCGCAGCTAATTTAAATGGAGCTGATATTATATTATTTGATACCGCAGGAAGGACACAGATTGATTTACAAATGATGAGTGAGATAAAACAAATTGAAAAAACAATTAATCCTGCAGAGACTTTTTTGGTTGCAGACTCACTTACGGGACAAGTAGCAGCATCCGTAGCAAAAGAATTTAAAAATACAGTAAACCTGTCAGGAATAATTTTAACTAGAGCAGATGGTGATGCTAGAGGCGGAGCAGCCGTTAGTATGAAATTTATTTCTCAAGTTCCAATTAAATTTTTAGGTGTAGGTGAAAAAATTGAAAATCTTGAAGTATTTCATCCAGATAGAATTGCAAATAGAATTTTGGGAATGGGAGATATTGTATCTCTTGTAGAAAAAGCTGCACAAGATCTTGGTGAAGAAAATATTAAAAAGGCTGAAGAAAATTTAAAAAAAGGACAATTTTCAATGCAAGATTATTTAACCCAATTACGACAGATGAAAAAAATGGGTGGAATAGAAGGAGTAATGTCTTTTATGCCAGGGGTTTCAAAAGTTAAGTCTCAAATGGATGCTGCAGGTATAGATGAAAGAGTAATTACAAAAAATGAGGCAATCATTCTGTCTATGACAAAAAATGAACGAGAGAATCCAAAAATAATTGATGGTTCTCGAAAAAAAAGAATTGCTAATGGTTCTGGTACAGATCCAGTCACTATCAATAAATTGCTAAAGCAGTTTAAAATGATGTCCGAAATGATGAAAAAGATGTCTAAAGGAAATCTGAAAGGTATGTCTGATAAAGGAATACCACCAGAATTATTTAATCAGTTAAAATAAAAAAAAAGGAGAGTAAATGTTAAAGTTAAGGTTATCAAGAGGTGGAACAAAGAAGAGACCAGTTTACAAAGTAGTTGTAGCAGATAGTCGTTTTGCAAGAGATGGAAGGTTTATTGAGAAAGTAGGTTTTTTCAATCCATTACTTCCCAAAGAAAAAAAGGAAAGAATTGGACTTGAGGCTGAAAGAATAAAATATTGGCTAGGTCAAGGGGCGCAACCAACAACAAGAGTAGCAAGAATTTTAGGTGAAAATGAATTAATGCCTATGCCTGCTAATGGAAATAATCCTCAAAAAGCAGTTCCAAAAAAAGATAGAAAAAAAGAAGGATCCGAAGAAGCTAAAAAGGAAGAAGCTCCTAAAGTAGACGCAGCACCAGCAGCAGAAGCTAAAAAGGAAGAAGCTCCTAAAGAGGGAAAAAAATAATCTAAAGATTGTTTATGTTTCAAGCTCAAGTATTTACCCTTTATCCAGAAGTTTTTCCTGGACCTTTAGCAAAAGGTCTTTATGGAAAAGCTTTGTCTAATAAATTGTGGAACTTAAGTGTAATAAACATTAGAGATGCCGCAACTGATAAACACAAAACAGTCGATGATACTCCTTATGGCGGAGGAACAGGAATGTTACTTAAAGCTGATATTTTAGCAAACTCTCTTGACCGGAAAGTTAAAAAAGGAGAAAGAGTTTTTTATCTTTCACCAAAAGGTAAAAAATTTGATCAAAAACTTGCTCAAGACTTATCAAAAGAGAAATCAATATCTTTAATTTGTGGCCACTTCGAAGGGGTAGATGAAAGAGTTTTGACTACAAGGAATATTGAAGAAATAAGTGTGGGAGATTATGTTTTGTCTGGAGGTGAAACCGCTGCACTAGTAGTACTTGATAGCATTTTAAGACTTTTGCCAGGGGTATTGGGAAATAAAAAATCTTCTATTGATGAAACCTTTGAAAATGGTCTTTTAGAGTACCCTCAATATACAAAACCTCAAATTTGGGAAGAAAAGTCAGTCCCTGAAGTATTATTATCTGGAGATCATGCTAAAATTAAAGACTGGCGTTTATCTCAATCAGAGGCTATAACACGCGTCCGAAGACCAGATTTGTGGCAAAAATATAAGAAAGATTAATTTGTTAAATATTAAAATGAAAACTATTGAAGAAATAAATCAGCATAACGTCAAGAAAATTCTTTCAGAGAAAAAAATTCCTGAATTTTATCCTGGTGATGTTGTAAAAGTTGGTGTTAGAATTACTGAAGGTAAAAAAGAAAGAATCCAATATTTTGAAGGCGTATGCATTGCTAAAAAAAATAGAGATCTTAATTCATCGTTTACTGTGAGAAAAATTTCTTTTGGAGAGGGTGTAGAACGAACTTTTCCATTGTACGGAACTTTAATAGATTCAATTAAAGTAATCCGTTCAGGTAAAGTAAGAAGAGCTAAGCTTTACTATTTAAGAGATAGAACTGGTAAATCAGCTAGGATTGCAGAGAAAATTAGAAAAAAAATTGGTATCGATATGGATGTGAAGCCAGAAACAGTGAACGAAGAAAACTTAGCTCCAGTAGTTAAAGAAAGTGAAGCTAAGATAAAAGTAGAAACTGCAACGACTTCAGAGGCTAAAAAAGATGATTCTGTTAAGGAAGAGTCTGAAAAAGTTGCCCCTAAAGCTGAAATTAAAGCAGAAATAAAACTTGAAAAGACACCAGAAAAAAAATAATTTTTTCTTTAATGCCCAATACTTTATACGATAAAATTTGGAATGATCACCTTGTAGATCTACAAGATGATGGAACAGCTTTGTTATTTGTAGATCGTCATTTGGTTCATGAGGTAACCAGTCCCCAGGCATTTGAAGGTTTAAGAAACTCTAATCGTAAAGTTAGACATCCTAATTTGACACTTGCAGTAGCAGATCATAATGTTCCAACAACTGATAGATCAAAAGGTATTTCTGATAAAGAGTCAAAGATACAAGTTGAAACCTTAGAAGCTAATTGCAAAGAGTTTGGTATTAAACTTTTTGGTATGAATGATAAGAGACAAGGAATCGTTCATGTTACAGGTCCAGAGCAAGGTTTTACTCAACCCGGAACAGTAATAGTATGTGGTGATAGCCATACGGCAACACACGGTGCTTTTGGTTCTTTAGCATTTGGAATTGGAACTTCAGAAGTAGAACATGTTTTAGCTACTCAAACATTAGTTCAAAAAAAAGCTAAAAATTTTAGAGTAAATGTAAATGGCAAACTCCCTTTAGGAGTTACTTCTAAAGATGTTATTCTTCAAATAATTGGAAAAATTGGTACAGCAGGTGGAACGGGTTGTGTAATAGAATATGCAGGTGACCTAATTAGATCGTTGAGTGTTGAACAAAGAATGACAATTTGCAACATGACTATAGAGGGTGGAGCTAGGGCAGGATTAATAGCACCTGATGAAAAAATATTTAAATATTTAAAAGACAGACCAATGTCTCCAAAAGATAAAGATTGGGATAAAGCAATGGAATATTGGAAAAATTTAAAAACAGACGAAGGTGCTAAATTTGATAAAGAAATTGATCTTCAAGCAGAGGAAATTTTACCTATGATAACTTGGGGAACTTCTCCTCAAGATGTAATCACAATAGATGAAAAAGTTCCAAATCCTCAGAACGAAAAGGATGAGGATAGAAAAAATTCTTTAGAAAGATCTTTAAATTATATGGGTTTAAAACCAAATATGGCTGCAAAAGATATAAAAATAGATAAAGTTTTTATTGGGAGTTGCACTAATGGAAGAATAGAAGATTTGAGAGAGGCGGCAAAAATTTTAAAAGACAAAAAGATAGCTGCTCATGTTCATGCGATGGTTGTGCCAGGATCAGGATTAGTAAAAGAACAGGCTGAGCAAGAGGGGTTAGATAAAATTTTTGTAAATTCAGGTTTTGAATGGAGAGAACCTGGTTGCTCTATGTGTTTAGCCATGAATGCAGACAAATTAAAACCTCAAGAAAGATGTGCTTCTACATCAAATAGAAACTTTGAAGGAAGACAAGGAAGAGGGGGAAGAACTCATTTAGTAAGCCCAGGTATGGCAGCAGCAGCAGCTATTTCTGGAAATCTCGATGACGTTAGAAAGTACCAAAATTAAATGCAAAAATTCAATACTTTAAAAAGTATTCCAGCATATTTACCAATAGTGAATATTGATACGGATATGATAATTCCAAAACAATTTTTGAAAACTATTAAAAGAACTGGTCTTGGTAAAAATTTATTTTTTGAGATGAGATATGATGACCAAGGTAAAGAAATTAGAGATTTTATTTTAAATCAAAATCCATTTAATAATTCTAAAATTTTAATAGCTGGAAAAAATTTTGGATGCGGTTCATCAAGAGAGCATGCTCCATGGGCGTTGTTAGATTTTGGCATAACATGTGTAATTAGTTCAAGTTTTGCAGATATTTTTTATAGTAATTGTTTTAAAAACGGAATTTTACCTATTGTTCTTGAGGAGGAAAAAATTAAAGAGTTATCAGAATACGCAAATCGAAAAGAGGAAATATCAGTTGATTTAAATAAAAACAAGATTGTTTATGGAAACAACGAAATTAAATTTGATGTAGATAAATTTAAAAAAAAATGTCTTTTAGAAGGATTAGACGATATAGCATTATCTTTAAAAAAGTCAGAAAAGATTAAAAATTTTGAAAAAGATTTAAAAAATCAAAAACCTTGGATTTTTAATGATTAAAGTAAAAAAAAGAAAAATTTTATTATTACCTGGTGACGGTATTGGTCCTGAAGTTATTGCTGAAGTAAAAAAAATAATTAATTGGTTTAATGATAAAAGATCACTCGACTTTGAAATAGATCAAGATCTTGCTGGAGGATGCTCTATTGACAAACATGGAACCCCTATAACTGATGAAGTATTTTATAAGGCATTAGAAAGTGCGGTAGTAATGTTGGGAGCAGTAGGAGGTCCAAAATGGGAGAATATAGATTTTTCAAAAAAACCTGAAAGAGCATTATTAAAACTTAGAAAAGAATTAAAATTATTTGCAAACTTAAGGCCAGCAATATGTTTTAAACAATTAGTCGATGCATCAACTTTAAAACCAGAAATTGTTTCTGGCTTAGATATTATGATAGTAAGAGAACTGACTGGTGGGATATATTTTGGCGAACCTAGAGGAATTAAACCAATTGAAAATGGTGAAAGAAAAGGAATTAACACTCATACTTATACGAGCAGTGAAATAATTAGAGTTGCTAAAATTGCTTTTGAATTAGCAAAAAAAAGATCAAACAAAGTTACGTCGTGTGAAAAATCAAATGTTATGGAAGCTGGACAACTTTGGAAAGAAGAAGTTCAAACATTACATGAAAAAGAATATAAAGATGTAGAACTAAGCCATATGCTTGCTGATAACTGTGCTATGCAGTTATTAAGAAATCCCAAGCAGTTTGATGTAATTGTAACGGATAATTTATTTGGAGATATGTTATCAGATCAGGCTTCAATGCTTACTGGATCTTTAGGTCTTTTACC
>QCBC01000011.1 GCA_003281725.1 Pelagibacteraceae bacterium AG-345-O09
AGGTTGTGACCTGAAACAATAATTACATCATCAACTCTTCCTGTGATCCAGTAGTATCCATCCTTATCTCTTCTACAACCGTCTCCAGTAAAATATTTTCCATCGAATTGTGAAAAATAGGTATCTATAAATCTTTGGTGATCACCATAGACTGTTCTCATTTGGCCTGGCCATGATTGAGCTATACACAATCTTCCTTCACCAGCTCCTTTTATTTCTTTACCATCTTTGTCTACGAGTACGGGTTTAATCCCATAAAAAGGCTTTGTAGCTGAACCTGGTTTTAAAGGGATAGCACCAGTTTGTGGTGAAATTAAAATTCCTCCTGTTTCAGTTTGCCACCAAGTATCCACAATTGGACATTTTGAGTTTCCTACTATCTTATAATACCACATCCAAGCTTCAGGATTTATGGGTTCACCGACAGTTCCTAACAATTTAAGTGATTTTCTTGATGTTTTATTGACAGGTTCATTTCCTTCTCTCATTAGTGCTCTAATAGCTGTTGGTGCAGTATAAAATGTATTCACTTTAAATTTATCAACAATTTGCCACCATCTTGAACTATCTGGATAATTAGGAACACCCTCAAACATTATTGTTGTAGCACCATTAGAGAGTGGTCCATAAATAATATAACTATGTCCTGTCACCCAACCAATATCAGCAGTACACCAGTAAATATCTTTAGGTTTATAATTGAAAATATATTGATGGGTCATTGAAGCATAAACCATGTAACCACCTGTTGTATGTAAAACTCCCTTTGGTTTACCAGTCGATCCTGATGTATAAAGAATAAACAATGGATCTTCAGCGTTCATTTCCTCTGGCTCACAATGAGCTGGAACATCTTTTATCAAATCATGATACCAGACGTCTCTATCAGTATTCCAATAAACATAATTTCCAGTTCTTTTAACAACAATACATTTTTTTACATTCGGGCAGTTACTTAATGCTTCATCTGTAGTGGCTTTTAAAGGAATAGTTTTTCCTCCTCTTACACCTTCATCAGCAGTAATGATATATTCAGACTCACAATCGTTAACTCTTCCTGATATTGACTCAGCAGAAAAGCCCCCAAAAATTATTGAATGAACTGCTCCTATTCTTACACAAGCTAACATTAAAATTGCTAGCTCAGGAATCATAGTTAAATATATTGTAATTCTATCGCCTTTTTTTATTCCTAATTTTTTTAATCCGTTAGCTGCTTTAGAAACTTTTTGGTGAAGTTGTTTGTAAGAAATTTTTTGAGTATCTTTTGGATCATCCCCAACCCAAATAATTGCTGTTTTGTCTTTCTTGTCTTTTAAATGTCTATCAATACAATTTGCAGAAGCATTTAACGTTCCATCTTCGAACCATTTTATTTTTACTTCATCCTTGCTATATTTGATATCTTTAATTTTTTTATAAGGTTTTATCCAGGTAATTCTTTTTCCTTCTTTTTTCCAAAAAGCATTATTATTTTTTATCGACTCATTATATTTATTCTGATATTGAGATTTATTTGCTAAACTAGCTTTTATCCACTCTGGCCTTGTTTTAAAGATGAGTTCCTGAGAAGAAGTATCATTTTTTTTGGTCTTTAAAGATTTCCTTTTAATTCTAGATTTTTTCTTTGCTACTTTTCTTTTCTTTGGAATCTTTTTTCTACTTTTGACTTTTCTTTTTGTAGATTTTCTTTTTTTAATTTTAGATTTTTTCTTTTTTTTAGGCATAAATAATATTTTTAAATCTTACTCATCTTATTTAAAATTTTCCAGCTTTTAGAGTCTATTGGCATAACTGACAGCCGGCTTTGCTTTATGAGGGATAAGTGGCTTAATTCCTTGTTTTTCTTGATGTCTTCGAGAGCAACTGGTTTGTCTAACTTCTTTGAAAACTTAACAGTTACAGCAACAAATCGTCCAGATTTATCAGTTTTATCAATGTAATGCTCTTTTGTAACCTGGACAATTCCAACTATCTCTTTTCCAATATTAGAATGATAAAAAAAACATTGATCCCCTTTTTTCATAGACTTTAAATTTTTAGCTGCCTGATAATTTCTGACACCATCCCACGGGGCACCTTTAGCACCAGCTTTAATTTGTTGTTCAATAGACCAGACATCTGGTTCAGATTTCATTAACCAATATTTCATTATAATTGAACTCCAGCACCTTTTAGAAAAGCAGCCTTTTCATCTAATGGCCATCTTGGTTTTGCAGGATGATCTAAATCACTAAACTCTTTTAATTTAAATTTTTCTAAACCAACCATTGCGATCATTGCAGCATTATCCCCACATAACTCTATTGCAGGAAAAATACTTTCATAATTGTTTTCTGTACACAAGTTTACTAGCATTGATCTAATTTTTTTATTTGCAGCTACTCCGCCCGCAACCACAAATTTTTTTTCTTGTGGATTGTTAAGTTTTTCAAATTCGTTAAAAGCAATTTTGGTTTTTTTATATAAAATATCCTCAATAGTTTTTTGAAAAGATGCCGCCAAGTCAAATTTCTCTTGTTCTGTATTAATTGTCTTGCTTATCTTTAAAATTGCTGTTTTGAGTCCAGCAAAAGACAGATTACATCCACCCTTATTAAAAATTGGTTTTGGTAATTCATATTTATTTGGATCACCCTTTTCAGCAAAAATTTCAATCTGAGGTCCACCAGGAAATTCAATTCCTAAAAGTTTTGCAGTTTTGTCGAATGCTTCACCTAATGCGTCATCAATAGTTGTACCTAATCTTTTATATTTTCCCAAATTCTGAACACTTAAATATTGTGAATGTCCTCCTGAAATTAATAATAAAAGGTATGGATAATTAATTTTTGAATTTAATTTTGGACTCAAAGCATGACCTTCTAAATGATTTACAGCAATAAATGGTTTGTTAATTGTTAAAGCAAACGCTTTCCCAAAACTTAGGCCTACTGATAAACATACGATCAATCCAGGACCTGCAGTTGAAGCTACAGCATCTATCTCTTCAATACTTCTACCACTCTCATCTATTGCTTTTTTAACAATCCGATCTATCTTTTCAATGTGTGAGCGTGCCGCTAACTCTGGAACAACTCCACCAAACTCTTTATGTATGTCTACTTGGCTAGAAATAATGTTACTTAAAACTATTGGCATCCTCTCCTCATTTTCAGTAATTAATGAAGCAGCTGTTTCATCACAGCTCGATTCTATTCCAAGAATTAAGGGTTTTTTGCTCATTCAAATAGTTTTTAATAATTGTACAATCCCAATACAAGTAAGAAATAAATTTTTTTATGAATAAAAGAATAACAATTGGATCAAGAGGTAGTAAGTTAGCATTACTTTATGCTCAAAAGGCTAAAGATAAAATTATTGAAAATACTAACTTAGTTGATGGGGACATCATTATTAAATCTATAACAACTAAGGGTGATCAAGTTCATGACACCAGGTTATCTGATTTAGGAGGGAAGGGTTTATTTTCTAGTAATATTGAAAAGGAACTTAAAGATAATAACATTGATATAGCTGTCCATGCACTTAAAGATATGCCTGCGATTGAAACAGATGGACTTATAACAGATACATTTTTAGAAAGAAATGATCCTAGAGAAATTTTAATAACTAATAATAAAAAAAAACTTAAAGAATTACATTTAAAATCCGTTATTGGAACTTCATCTTATAGAAGAGAATTCCAGATAAAAAAAATTAGACCAGATATTAAGTGCAAACTTATAAGAGGAAACGTTGATACAAGAATAAAAAAATTAAAAGAAGGAATATATGATGCAATAATACTATCTTATGCTGGAATAAAATATTTAAACTATGAAAATGAAATTTCTGAAATTTTTTCAGCTGAAGAAATTATTCCTAGTGTAGGACAAGGTATTATTGCATTACAGAGTAGAGATGAAGATAAAGATACAGCGTCTATTTTAAAAAAGATTAATCATCCAGAAACTTATAAAAGAGCACATGCAGAAAGAAACATTTTAAAAATTTTGGAAGGAGATTGTGAGACGGCAATAGGTGCTCATTCTAAAATAAATGGAGATCAAATTACATTAGAAGCAGAACTTTTTTCCTTAGATGGCTCACGTAGATTTTATGAAAAAAAAACTGGTAAAATTGATGAATATAAAAAAATTGGAACAGAAATTGGTACAATTTTAAAACAAAAATCAAAAAATTCTTATAAAAGATAAAATGCACATATTACTAACTAGACCAATAGAAGATTGTTCAGAAATAATATCAAAATTTCAATCTTTAGGTCATCAAGTTTCTCATCTTCCTTTACTGAGTGTGAACAAAGTAAATTACGGGGAGATAAATTTTTCAGATTATAAGGGAATTATTTTTACAAGTGCTAACGCTATTAAATTTTTAGATATAAAAAAAATTGAAAAAAAAATGTCATGTTTTTGTGTTGGAAGTGCTACTGAAAAAAAAGCAAGAGGTGTTGGTTTCCAAAATGTAATTGCAGCAGGAGGAAATGTCGAAAATTTAAAAGAGCTTATTTTACAAAATTTTAATAAAAAAGATGGAAAATTAATTTATATAAGTGGAGAAATAGTTTCTGTTAACCTCGATCATCAATTAGAGGAGGAAGGTTACAATATCAAAAGAGTTATTAATTATAGAACAAGTCCTATCGAAAAGTTTGACGAAAGATTTATTAACGAATTAAAGTTAAAAATACCTGATATAGTCTTTATTTACTCTCAAAATAGTGCTTCTAGTTTTCTTAACATTATAAAAATTTACCAATTAGAAAGTCTGTGGATGAACACTAATTTAATGTGTATTGGAGAGAAAACCTCAACAATATTGAATGAAATTAAGTGGAAAAAAATTTTTCTTTTTAATCCTGGAGAAGAAGAGTTTTTGTTATATAAAATTTAATTATGGAAATAATAAATAATTTTACTGATATTTTTTTATCTGTATGGAATAAAGGCATTTTAGGTGTTGATATTTTTCAAATATTAATTGGAATTGGAATTTTCTTAATTTTTCTAATTTTTAGAGGAATAATCAGTAAACTTATAATTAAAAAATTAGAGATTATTTCAAAAAGGACTACTAATAAATTAGATGATACTTTTGTTTCAGCATTAATTGGACCAGCAAGATTTCTACCAATAGTGCTAGGTTTTTTTATAGCCAGTTATTACATGACTTTTTCTTTAGAAGGTAGGGAAGTTGTAGATACCATTAACAGAACTTTGATTACCATTTTAATTTTTTGGGTTATCCATCAAATTATAGAGCCAGTTTCATATATCTTAAGTGGTCTTGATAAAATTTTAACAAGAGAATTAATTGGATGGATAATTAAATCGCTAAAAATATTAATATTTATCTTAGGACTTGCAGCGGTCTTAGAATTGTGGGGAATAAAGATTGGACCAATTATAGCTGGATTAGGTTTATTTGGTGTTGCTGTAGCGTTAGGGGCTCAAGATTTGTTTAAAAATTTAATTTCAGGAATTTTAGTTCTTGTTGAAAAAAGATTTAAAATTGGTGATTGGATATCAGTTGAAGGAATAATCGAGGGTATAGTTGAAAAAATTGGCTTTCGATCAACTACAATCAGGAAATTTGATAAATCTTTAGCAATAATTCCTAATTTTCAATTTGCAGAGAATGCAGTTGTAAATGTTAGTGAAACTTCAAATTGGTTAATAAGCTGGATTATTACTCTGCAATATGACACGACAGTAGATCAATTAAAAACTATCAGAAACCAAATTGAAGAGCATATTAATAAAAGTGAGGACTTTAATACAAGTATAGGAATTGCTGTAAGAGTTGATAAATTTTCTGATAGCTCAATTGACATGTATGTTCGTTGTTTTACTAATTCAAATAGTTGGAATGATTGGCTTTCAGTTAAGGAAAAATTAGCAATAGCAATTAAACAAATTGTAGAAAATAATAAAGCTTCATTCGCATTCCCGAGCTCTTCAATTTATATTGAGAAAAAATGATAGCTATTTTTTATTTAGCTTTACAAATACTTAAACTTTACTCCTATGTTGTCATTATAAACGTTGTTGTGAGCTGGCTTATAGCTTTTAATATTTTAAATACTCAAAATAGGTTTGTTTATTCTATTTTAGAATTCAGTTATCGTTTAACTGATCCTATATTAAATAGAATTAGACGTTTTTTACCCAATTTAGGTCCGTTAGACATTTCTCCTATAATTTTACTCTTATTGATTTGGTTTATAGAAATGTGTATGAAGCTCTACATCGCACCAATGATATTCTAAATTATATGATTTTAATTGATGGAAAAAAAGCCGCTGCAGAACTTAGAGAGAAACTCAAAAAAGAAGTTTCTGACCTAAAAACTAAATACAATAAAGTACCAGGCTTAACAGTAATTTTAATTGGTGATTTAACACCAAGTCAAATTTATGTTCGAAACAAAGAAAAATCAGCTAATGAAGTTGGGTTAAAATCAGATGTAATCAAGTATCCAGATACAGTTGAGGAGAAAACGATATTAAATAAAATTAATGAATTAAATAATGATGAGACAGTCTCTGGAATTTTAGTTCAATTACCTCTACCAAAACACATAGATAAACAAAAAGTTATAAATAAAATTGATCCTTCAAAAGATGTTGATGGTTTTCATCCAATGAATGTGGGCAATCTTTCATCAGGTTATGAAAGTTCAATACCATGTACACCATTAGGATGTTATCTATTAATAAAAAAAATAGAACCAAACTTGAGTGGAAAAAAAGCAGTTATTATTGGTAGATCAAATCTTAATGGTAAACCAATGGCTCAACTTCTTTTAAAAGAAAATTGTACAGTAACAGTTACTCATTCAAAGACTAAAGATTTAAAAGCTGAATGTTTAGAAGCAGATATAGTTGTAGCTGCTGTCGGGATTCCAGAACTTGTTAAAGGGGATTGGATTAAGAAAAATACAATTGTGATTGATGTAGGTATTAATAAAACAGACAAAGGAATAGTAGGTGATGTAGCGTTTGATGAAGTTTCAAAAAATGCAAAAGCTTTAACTCCAGTCCCTGGAGGAGTTGGACCAATGACTATCGCTTGTTTACTTAAAAATACAATTGACTGTTTCAAAAGATCGCAAGTTTAATTATCAAATTAATAAAATTTTTGTTAGAGTAGCTTATGAAAAAACCTAAGTTTCCATACAGAATTGCTATTCTCATGGGTATTCTTACTATACCACCAATTGGAGCAACCCAACTTGGCTGGTATTTATATGATATGCAGACAGGATTTGATTATGGTATGATCGCAGGAACTTTTTCAGTGATATATGCTGCTTGGTTAATGTATGAAAAAAATTGGAGAGAAGATGATGAGGATTAATTAGTGGAAAAGATTATTTTTTTTGGGTTGGTAATTCCTATTTTTCTTTTTGTATTTTATTTGGGTGGTAGAGCAATTATGACTGGTTTTAGCGCAAAAAGTGCAAACAGGTCTCAATCCGAAATAGATTTAGATGAGAGAGAATCTTTAGAAAATTCTCCTAAAGATGATAAAGATATAGCAAGCGAATTAAATAAACTAAATGAATTGCTAAAAAGTGGTGCCTTAACTCAAGAGGAATTCGAAAAGGCAAAGAATAAAATTCTTAATGATTAATTTTTATCTATTAGATTTTTAAGCGAAACTACTTCACCAATTTTAAAAATTATAGCATCCTCTTTTTTAAATCCATATTTCTCAGCATTTTTTTTAAATCTTATTGGTGGTTCTATAATAGGTTCTAAAGATAAAACAAAAGTACCCCAGTGCATCCCAATTACTTTTTTACTTTTTAAATTTTTTGCAATTTCTAAAGCTTCTTCTGGATTTGTATGATAAGTTGATTTGTCTTTGTATGGCATAATAGGAAAAAAATTATATGCACCAATATTAATAAACGTTAGGTCGATCGGACCATACTTTTTACCCAAATCTTTATAAATATCTCCAACTCCAGTATCACAACTAAATATTATCTTTTTTTCGTTATACTCAATCAAAAAATTTCCCCATAAGCTTCTGTTAGTATCCGTAAGACTTCTTTTTGACCAATGTACAGCTGGTAAAAAAGTAATTTTTAAATTTTGTTTTATTTTAATTTCATCATACCAGTCCATCTCATTCACATATTTGTAACCATTTTTGGTAAAATATTTTCCAAGCCTTAATGGGAGAAAAACTTTAGCATCTTTAAAAGGGAATCTTCTGATTGTCATCATGTCTTGGTGATCATAGTGGTTGTGGGTTAGTAAAAAAATGTCTGTTTTAGGAATTTCATTTAATCTAAGCGCTGGCTTGGTAAATCTCTTTGGTCCAAAAATTAGTGGCCCGGCATTTTTAGAAAACACAGGATCTGTAATAATTGTTGTATCACCAAGCTTAATTAAAAATGTTGAGTGACCAATCCAAGCTACATAATCGTTCTTTTGAAACTTTTTTATGTCTGCTAAAACTTTTTCTTTTTCAATTACATGGTCTTTGGAAACTGTCATATCAAGCTTTTTTTTTTCTTTATTAAAAACTTTAAAGGACCATCTAAAATTAGGATTTACTTTTGGTGAGCCCTCAGGATTTCTAAAAGAGCCGTCTGGTAAATGGTGATAAGGTTTTTTTTTCAAAATATTAATTTTTTTTGAGAGTTTTTATAATTATCTCTTCTAGTGTTCTACTAATTATTAGTGTCCCTTTTGCATTTGGGTGTATGCCATCACTTAAATTAAATTCAGGTTTCATAGCTACTCCCTCAAGTAAAAAGGGGATAAGTCTTATTTTAAATTTTTTTGCTAAATCTGGAAAAATTTTATCAAAGTTTTTTTTATAATTAAAACCATGTGAAATTGGAGCAATCATTCCAGCTAGGATAATTTCAATATTTTTATCTTGTGCATTTTTAATAATTTTTTCTAAATTACTTTTAGTTTCTGTCGGCTGAATACCTCTTAACATGTCGTTGCCACCTAAACATAAAATAATCAGATCTATATCAGGTTCAGTTAAAGTCCAATCAACTCTATTCAGTCCCCCTGAAGATGTACTACCTGAAACACTGCCATTAATAATCTTAACACTATAACCCTTTGCATTTAAATTCCTTTGTAAAACGACTGGTAAACTATTGTCATTAGATAAACCATAACCAGCCATCAAACTATCACCAAATAATACAATCTTTTCGATTGCATATGCATTTATGGTTAGTAGACAGATAATAATTATTTTAATAATAAAACTTTTACTCATGAGTATTCTTCTTAAATTAAAAAAAGTTAATCTTAAATACCAAACTGGTAAAGAAAATATCAGTGTTTTGAAGGATATTAATTTAACCACAAAAAAAAAGGAAACTATATCGATAGTGGGTGAAAGTGGTTCAGGAAAAACGAGTTTAATTATGTTAATTGGAGGCTTAGAGCGTCCAACCTCAGGTAAAATATTTTTCCACAATGATGAAATTACGAAATTAAATGAAGATGAAGTGTCGAAAATTAGAAAAAAAAATATAGGTATAATTTTTCAGTCTTTTTATTTAATTCCAAATTATACAGCTTTAGAAAATGTATCATTGATCCTTGAATTGAATAAATCTAAAAATTCTGAAAAACAGGCAAAATCACTTTTAGATAGATTTGGTTTAAAACATCGATTTAATAATTTACCTAGTCAGTTGTCTGGAGGAGAACAACAAAGAGTAGCTATTGCAAGAGCTGTTGCTATGAAGCCAGAGCTAATTTTAGCTGATGAACCCACAGGAAATTTAGATACAGAAAATTCTAATATGATTTCTAAAATTTTATTCAGTTACGTTAAAGAGGAGGGTTCTTCTTTAATTATGGTAACACACGACCTAAAACTTGCTAACCGTTCAAATAGAAAAATAAAAATTAAAGATGGAAAAATTAGATAGTTTTTATCAATTAAAATTAATTTTAATATATGCTTTAAAAGATTTAAAGAAAAACTATAAAAAAATCTCTAGTATAATTGTTACATTGTTTATCAGTCTTTTTATACTAAGTGCAATATTAAATATTGAGGATAGCTTAAAGAAAGAAATCAAAGATAATGCCAAGGAGCTTTTAGGAGGAGATTTAGAAATTGATTACAATAGAAATCAAGGAAATCTAGATTTAATTAATCAAGCTAAGAAATTTACAACTATCTCAACGATGATTGAATTTAGCACTATGCTTTCAACAATTAACCGAAAAAAAAATAAATCTTTATTCACTAGAATTAAAACGGTTGATGAAAAATATCCTTTGTATGGCAAGGTTATCTATGAGCCTGAGGATGCTTATGAGAGGATGCAAAAAGAACCTAATACAATTTTAATAAATGAGAGTTTATCAAAAACTTTAAATATTAAAATAAATGAAGTTGTTAAAATACAAGATCAAAAATTTAATGTTATTGGCAAAATAAAGTCTGTTCCAGATGTCAGTGGATTTGTAACTTTTGGGGATTGGGTTTTAACGGGTAAACAAACTTTAGAAATTTTAAAACTTAATGGAATAGGAAGTTTTCTAAATTATGAATACAAAGTAAAATTTGACGAAAATGATGACCCAGAAATAATTGAAAAAAGAATTAAAAATATTTTTAAGGATGATCAAAAAGTCAAAATTAGATATCCAGAAAATTCGGCCAGTGGACTAAAGAGAATTATTGGAAATTTTTCACAGTTTTTATCGCTCGTTTCAATCAGTGCGATGTTAATTGCTGGCATTGGAATTGCTAATACATTGTTGTCTTTTATTAACCAAAACAACATGTCTATAGCAGTGAGAAAAGCTTTGGGCTTTTTTTCAGGTGATATTAAAAAACTTTATTATTTTCAATTGTTTATATTATTGTTCATAATAACAATTTTTGCTTATTCTAGTAGTTTATTTATTGTGCCGTTGGTAGACAAATATTTATCAAGTAGTATTGGGCTAAATATAAATATTTTATTTTCTTTTTTTAATTTTTTCAAAATTTTTTTAGTTGGTCTATTAATTCTGGTTATTTTTTCCATCCCAACTATAAGCTCTATAGATCAGGTTAAGGCCTCAAGTTTGTTTAGAAACGTGTTTCAAAATTTAAAATTTTATTATTCAAAAAAGTTAATTGGTATTAGTGTTATTATGTTATCAATTTTAATATTAACATTTACTTACGGATCAGAAAATTTTTATTACAGCCTAGGGTATTTCGGAGCATTCTTTATATGTTTAATTACATTTTTTTTAGTTTCAAAATTAATTATATTTTCCCTTAAAAAATTAAGATTGAGTTCCAATATTACATTAAAAGTTTCTGTTAAAAATATCACCCAAACAAAAAGTATTACACCTATTACAATTATGTCATTAGGTTTGGGAGTCACTTTACTTTTAACCTTAACATTAGTTGGGACAAATTTTAAAAGAGAAATTGCAAAATCAATACCTGATATTGCTCCTGATTATTTTTTTGTAGGTATCCAAAAAGGAGAGAAGAAAAAGTTTGAAGAGGGTATTTTATCAATGGATCCTGATGCAAACATTGAAATTGTACCAATGGTTTCATCGGGGATTGTTAAAATTAATGGAGTAAATCCAAACTCATATATTGAGCCTGATAATGATAGTTATTGGGTTATAGGAAGTGAACGCAGATCATCTTGGACAAAAAAAGTTCCAGAGGATAACTTAATTGTCGATGGTAAATGGTGGGATTTATCTGAACCAAACCGCCTTCAAATATCTCTAGATGCCAAGGTTGCAAAAGATTTTAATATTAATTTAGGAGATATTTTTACTTTAAATATTTACGGAAGAGAGATTGAAGGTGAAATAGTTAATTTTAGGCAAGTCGATTACAGAGATCTTAATATTAATTTTGCAATGTTATTTAACCCTGACTTTGCAATCAATATGCCACATGAGTATTTAGCAACTGCTAAGTTTAAGAGGTTGGACCAGTTCGATGAAATAAAAATGATTGAAATATTTCCTAGTTTATCGATGATAAAAATTGCTGATTATTTAAATAAAGTAACAAATGTTTTAAATAAAGTTTTTATAGCTGTCACCACAATCTCTGCTATCACAATTGTTATTGGTTTAATAGTAATATCAAGTGCGATTGTTGTTCAAGGAAAAGTGAGAGAGTATCAAAATTTGGTTTTTAAAATTTTAGGTTTTTCAAGAAAAGAAATTATATTCTCCTCACTAATTGAATTTATAATAATTTTTATGTCAGTAATAATAATCGCAGTAATTTTTGGAACTATTAGTTCAAAGTTTATAATTGAAAACATATTTGAATTATTCTGGCAGTTTGATTTCAAAGTTTTGTTTTATCTTGGATTTGCTGTTGGATTAGTCACATTAATGCTAATTTTATTAACTAATATAAAGTATTTAAATCCAAAAGTTTATCCACTTATCAGAAATCAATAGACATTTGAATTTAGCGCGCTTTCTCCATTAACCATAGATTATTATTAGCTAAAAAATAAATTTTCCCATTGTCTGGATGGACTTGTATATCTCTAATTCTTCCAATTTTATCTTTAAAAATTACATTCTCTTTTACACTAGATCTATCATTGTAATTTAATTTTCTCAAAGACTGATCTTTTAATGAGGTAATCAGTGCACTACCATTCCATTCTTTAAATTCATCTCCTTTGTAAATAGTTATTGCGCTTGTTGCGATGGAAGGTACCCAATACTGAATTGCTTTAGTAAAACCTGGTTTCCATTTTGGTCCTATTTTTGTCCCTGTATAGTTAGTGCCACCCCATCCAAGTATTTTCCAGCCATAGTTTTCTCCTTTTTTTACTTCACCAAACCAATCTCCACCTTTGGCTCCATGATTGCTCATATAAATTTTTCCATCAAAAGGTGATAGTGATAGGCCTTGAGGGTTTCTGATACCAATTTGATAAATTTCAGGTAACCAGTCAGGATTACTCTCAAATTTAGGATTATCATTTGGAATGCTTCCGTCTAGATGAATTCTAATAATACTACCCGGATGTTTAGTGGGATCTTGAGCAATCATTCCCAATCCTCTTTCACCCGCTGATGCAAAAAGATACTTATCTTTAATTACCAATCTTGAACCAAAATGATATCCAGAATTTATAGGTGGTTCTGCTTGAAAAATATTTTTAAAATTTAATTCGTTTTTATTAAAGTTTGCTTTTGCTATTGAAGTACTTGAATTCCTATCTCCCCTATCTTCTGAGTATGAAATATAAACAAAACCCTCTTTAAATAGAATATCCAAAAGTCCACCTTGACCATCCACTAAATATTTCAAATTATGCCTAATTTCTGTAATTTTATTCGAATTAACATTAACAATCTTAATTTTTCCCTCTTTTTCTGTAATAATAATTTCATTTTCATTTATAAAAGAAGAACCCCATGGATTTTTTAAATCAGCTATCTTTTTTAAATTAAAGTTTTCAGCAAAAGTAAATTTTGGAAATATACAAAATAAAATTATTATGAAAATATTTTTCATAATAAATTAGAAAACAACTTTGAAGCCCTCAAAGTTTGGAGGACCTAAATATAAATGTCTGTGCTGAGCAGCGTTTTTATGTGCTAATCTAAATGCCTCTGATTTAGTCCAGTTTATAAAATCTTCCTCTGATTCCCATGTACTATGAGATGAGTAGAGAGAATATTCTGCATTTGTATCTCCCTTTATCAGATTAAAATTTTTAAACCCTTTAACACCATCAAGATGGGTGTCTCGACTTTTCCAAACATTTTCGAATTCATTCTCTTTTCCTAGAACAATTTTGAATCTATTCATTGCAATATACATATTAATTCAAGACAATTTTGATCTTCCTCCATCTACGGCAATTATTTGTCCAGTGACCCAAGAACTATCTTCAGTTATTAAAAACTTAGCAAGCGATGCAGAGTCTTTTCCTTCGCCAAGTCTTTTTAATGGGTGAGCCTTTGCAATTCCGTCTGCTAAAGCTTTATTTTTAAGCATTGGTTCAGCAATTTTAGAATTAGTTAAACTTGGAGCAATGCAATTTACTCTAATATTTGGTGCAAATTCAGCAGCTAGAGAAACTGTCAAACCCTCCACAGCTGCTTTAGCTGATGCAATTATTGCATGATTTGTAAAACCTCTTTGCGCGGCTACAGTTGAAAATAAGACTACTGATCCTTTATTTTTTTTTAAACTTTCCTGGTAACCCTTAATAGTTTCGACTGCAGAGTAGAGGTTGAGCTTCATACACTTATTAAAATCTTGTTCTGTGACCATCCTTAAGGGTTTTAAATCAATAGAGCCTACACAATAAGCAATGCCTTTAACTTCAGAAATATCATTTTTAACTTTTTCGATAAATCTCTCCTCCAAAACGTCAGCAACAGTGGAAGTACACCCTAATTTATCAGAAATATTTTTAAGTTCTGCTTCATTTCTTCCAACTAAATGAACGTTATTTCCTGAACTAACTAATTGTTCAGCTAAACTCGAACCTATAGAACCTGTCGCACCAAAAACAATATATTTTTCTGACATAAAAAATTTTATTAGTTATATTTAGTTATGAAGTTATTTTTTATACTTGGCAATCAATTATTTCCATCAAAATACCTCGACCGCTTCAAAAAAGACCATATATTTTTTATGGCAGAAGACAATGGTTTATGCACTTATGAAAAACACCATAAGCAGAAAATACTGTTATTCCTGTCCTCGATGAGGTCATATGCAGACAAACTCAAAAAAGAAAAATTTAAATTAGAGTACATAAATATTGAAGATAAGGAATTTAAAGATGATTATCTTAAAAAATTAAAAAAAATTATTAATCATAAAAAGATAAAAGAGATTTCTAGTTTTGAAATTGAAGATAAGTTTTTTGAAAAAAAGATCTCTCAATTTTTTAAAAAAGAAAAAATTGATTGGAATGTAATTCAAACACCTATGTTCTTGAACTCAAGAGAAGATTTTAAAAAATATCTATCTGGATCGAAAAAACCTTTTATGGCAACTTTTTATAAAGAGGTAAGAAAAAAATCTGGAATATTAATGGGTTCAGATGGAAATCCAATAGGTGGTAAATGGAGCTTTGATGAGGACAATAGAAACAAATTACCCAAAAATATTTCCATTCCAAAGTTTCCAAAAATTAACGAAACAAACCATACTAAAAAGTTAAAACCGATTATTGAAAAATTATTTAAAGATCATCCTGGTACAACAGATAATTTCTGGCATGCAACAGAGTACAATGATGTTACTAAGCTTCTCAATTTTTTTATTAAGGAGAAATCAAACTTATTTGGTGATTATGAGGATGCAGTTGATCAAAGAAATAATATCTTATTCCACAGTGCTTTAAGCCCGTATATTAACTTAGGCTTGATAACGCCTGAAATAATTATCAAAAAAGTCCTAGATTTTCATAAAATTAAAAAGATTAGATTAAATTCTCTAGAGGGTTATGTGCGTCAGCTAATAGGTTGGAGAGAATTTATGAGAGGAGTTTACCAAAGTTATTCAAATGAAATGGAAACTGGGAATTTTTTTAAACAAAATCGTAAAATGAACAAATCTTGGTATGATGGTACAACAGGACTACCTCCTTTAGATTATGCTATTAAAAATGCTTTAAATCATGGGTGGTCACATCATATAGAGAGGTTAATGATTTTATCTAACATAATGAATCTTTGTGAGATTAAACCAACTATTGTTTATAAATGGTTTATGGAAATGTTTGTTGATTCCTCAGATTGGGTAATGGTTCCGAATGTTTATGGTATGGGATTATTTAGCGATGGAGGAATTTTTGCTACCAAACCATATATTTGTGGATCAAGTTATTTTATGAAAATGATGGATTTTAAAAAAGGTGATTGGTGTAACATAATGGATGGGTTGTATTGGAGATTTATTGATCGAAATAGAAAATTTTTTTTAAAAAATCCTAGACTTTCAATGATGATAAGAATTTTTGATAAAATGAAAAATGATAGAAAAAAAATGATTTTGTTAGCTGCAGATAAATTTATCAAAGAAAATACAGTTCAGTGAAAAAAGAAAATTTACCTTCAAAGATTTGTCCAATATGCCTAAGATCCTTCACATGGAGAAAAAAATGGAGATTGAATTGGGATAAAGTGAAGTATTGTTCAAAGAAGTGTTCAAGTAAAAAATTATGAATCTAGAAAAGTACAAATGGAAAAGTAGAATTTTACTTGTCTCTACTCCAAATTATAAAAATGAAACTTATCAGAATACAAAAAAAATATATCAAGCCCAAATTAAAGAATTCCATAAAAGACACATAAAATTAATTAGTACATTAAATAAGAAAAATTTTTTTTTTATTAATTTGATAGGATTTGATGGAAAACATAAAAAAAGTATGAAAAAGCTTGATTATAAGATGGTATTTAAAACCACAGATGAAATGCCATTAAGTAAGAAAATTAAACCAATTAATTTATCGTTATATTCAGACTATAATCCTAAAACTACTACTTTAGGTTTGGGATTTAAAAATAAGCAAAAAGCCCTTTATACAATTAAAACTATTAAAAATCGTTCAAGTAAGTATCAAGTAAATGTCATTGCAACCATGTTGGGTAGAGCAAAGAACCATCCTAACAAAACTGAAGAAATGGAGGATGCCATAAAAATATTTAGTGATTGGATGAAAAAATATAAAAGTAAAAAAAGTGGGAATTAAGATGATAAAATATTTAAAAAAAATAGTAGTTTTATTTTTTCTGTTAATCCCAAATAGTCTATATGCTGATTTTTTTGAGGATATTACTAACCAAATCGTTGATAATCCCAAAAGACTTAGTTATGGAGTTTCTGTAACGGACGTAAACCAAGATGGAAATTTTGATTTTATAGTCACTGGATTTGGTTATTTAAATTTAGCCTTATCATATGAGAATGGAAAATTAATCAATATTGTAAATCAAAAAAAATTTACAGATGAGTTCAGGAGAACTATTGGGGTCGCTGCATGCGATATAGATAAAGATGGATATGAAGAAATATATTTTCTTAACACTGATACATATAGTGGTACAAAAAAATATTCAGACAGACTTATCGATTTAGAAAAAAATAAGTATGTAGATTTATTTGAAATTGAAAAAAATCAGAGAGATCTTAATTTAACTGCTGGCAGATCAGTTGTCTGTGTCGACAGAAAAGGTGATGGAAATTATGGTGTTTATGTTGCTAATTATGGAGGACCAACCAGGTTTTATGAATATAGTGACGAGATAATAGTTGATAAATCTGTTCAATTAAATCTTGCAAAGGTCACTGGCGGTCGAGCTGTTGTAGCTGGACATATTATTTCTGATAAAATTGATGTGTTTGCAGCTAATGAAAGAGGAGCAAATTTTTTATATAAAAACAATGAGGGTAAATTTTTAGACGTTGCAAAAGAATATAGAGTTGAAGATTTTCTTCAAAATGGGAGAGGAACTGCCTTATCTGATATTTATTATAGAGGACGATTGGACATTTTAAATGGAAATTGGGGAGGATTTCACAGAGCCTATGTGTTAAAGGATAATATCTTTCAAGATATAGCCAAGCCACCTTTTGATGAGCCATCAAGAATAAGAACTGTTATTTCAGCTGATTTAGATAATGATGGTTATGATGAAGTCTTCATGAACAACATTGGTGAACCTAATAAACTTTTTAAAATATTAGATAATGGTTTGATTGAGCAAATACCATTAGATGTTGGTTTAGAGCCAAATGGATATGGAACTGGAGCAGCAGTTGCTGATATAGATAATGACGGTGTTCTAGAGTTATTAGTTTCACACGGAGAAAGTTTTGATCAGCCATTGTCCTTGTATAAAGCAAAAGTAAATCCTCAAAATAAATATTTAAGAATAAAACCTTTAAATAAATATGGTGCGCCCGCAAGAGGAGCGACAGTAACATTAATTTCAAATTTGAGAAAACATTCTAAAACAATTGACTCTGGATCTGGTTATCTTTGCCAAATGGAGCCAGTGGCTCACTATGGAATTCGAGAAAATGAAAAAAATATAAAAATTCAGGTTAAGTGGACAAATGGCGAAACCGAAACGATTTTTATCAAAAAATTAAACGAAACAATTACTTTAAATCAAAAATAACTAATTTAAAGGTTGCAGAACTCTATTTATAAAATGGATTATACCATTTGGAGCTTCAATGTCAGCTGTTACAACTTCAGCCTCATTTATATAAACAATTCCATTAACCTTTTTAATCGTTATTTCTTCACCGTTAATTGCCTTAATTTTTATTTCACCGTTTATTTCTGAAGAAGTTATTTTTTTTGAAAAAACATGTCTTCCTAAGATGTTTATTAGTTTTTCTTTATTCTCTTCTTTTAAGAGGCCGTAATATGTTTGTGCACTAATTGCAGCAAATGCATCATCTAATGGTGCAAAAATTGTAAATGGTCCATCGTCCTCCAAATTTTTATTTAAACCCGACTTAGTTAGTGTTTCATTTAATTTAGTAAACTTGCCAGTCTCATTAAGTTGATTAATTATATTTGCAAGTGTAATCGTTGGTACGAAAATCATTACTAATAAACAGATAATTGAACTAATTTTTTTCATTTGTTTTAAATATATAAAAATTAATAATTTAAAAGGTTAATTTAGTGCGACAAATGTTTAAACAAAACTAAATTTTGTATATATTTAACACTAGAAAGTTACAACTATTAATCTAGACTGAACTTTGACCATAAATTTTAATCTAAATAAATGAGATTTTTAAAAAATATAATTAAGACATCATTCATTATTGCTCTATTTTTGTCTTTTTCAAATATCTCAAATTCATCAGAAAAAAACTATTACAAAGATTTGATTAATGACTGGTCAAGAATATTTCCAGATAAAAATAGAAATGCTGCAGGCCCAAAATTCTTTAAATATATAATTGATAAAGATATTAGTTATAAAGATTTTATTGAATACAATAAATTATATTGTGCTGTATCTGGCTCATTAATTGATCCTAACAGTCAGCCAGATTTTATATTTGTTAATGAAAAAAAAACTAAAAATAAGATTTGTGGTAGCTATTATAAATGCTGCATTCCATGTTCATGTGATATTATGAAATACTCTGAGGTTCAAAAAATGAAACATAAATTTAGTGACGGTGTAAAAGAGTTTTTTGTTTTTACAATTAAAAATCCCTGCAAAAAAGAAGACTTTCCAAACAGAGTAAATAAAGATTATTTTTGTGATGGTGATAAAATTAATGATAAACAAGTCTACAGTATCAACGATCGAATAGTAATAGGTTTACTACATAATGGTAAAAAGTGTAAAAAGGACGAGATAGATTTCGTAAAAAGTCATCAGATAACTGGAAGATTTTGTGAATTTAGAAATAATACACCTATAGAAAATTTAGATGCTGGCATGGGGGATATTTTTATTAAACTTGCAAGATAAAAAACATGAATAATAAATTTTTTGAATGGGCAGGTGTTATCACAGCAATATTATATTCATTATTTGTAGCTATGAATATTGGTATAGAGTTTTTTGGTTTTTGCTTATTACTTATATCTGCAATCCTAATTGGAATTTGGGCTTATAGAGGTGGTCATAGAGGAATATTATTTTTACAATTCTTTTATGCAACAGCTGGTATTATTGGAATGTTTAGGTGGTTTTAACTAAAAGTTGAAACTATTTTAGGAATATAATTCTTAAAATTAAAGAAACCTTTATTACAATATTTCCAAGAATACTGATCGAGCTTTCTATATAAAAAATCTATTTTTAAATTATTTGAATTTAAATAATCCAAGTTTTCACCTACTGTTGGATACAAACCATAAGAAGTTTCATTAATATTCTGTATCTCACTTAAATCTATAATTTCAGTATTGATTGATTTTTCTTCTAATCTCTTTTTTTGATCTTCAATCAATTGAGACTTGAATTTTACCAATTTTTCACTGAGCTCTATGGTTCGGTTTTCATTTTTGTTAGAAATTAAAAAAACCTTTTTAAATTTTTGGTCTTTAAAATCACTTATTTCAAAAGACAAATTATTCTCAAAAATAAGAAGATTTTTTTCTTCAAGATTTTGTGGACTGTTAAACTCCAATTTTGATGCAGCATAAGTTTTATTGCTTGTTTTCGGAGGAGCATTTTCATTAAGTTTGATATTATTGAATCTGTTGTTGGTAAATTTTTTAATGTTCCATTCACTAGCCAGATAATTTTTTCCCTGTGTTTGAATTCCAGCAACCCATCTCCATCCTAAAGTATTGGATGCAGTATCTCCATCATAAAGATGTTTCATAAAAAACTCTGCACCCAGTTGCCAAGGCAAATCCAAAGTAAAAATCCAGATACTTGCAAACCACATCCTTGCGTGATTGTGTAAATAATTAGTTTCTTTTAATTCTTTTATCCATTCATTAAAACACTCGATGTTTGTATTACCCTCAATTGCATTTTTATAGTTTTGATTGTCTTTAAATTCTTCACGAATTTTTTTTAATTCATTTAAATAATCAGTCCAAACATTAGGTCTTAATTCTAACCAACCCTTCCAATATGTTCGCCATAATACTTCTTGAATGAATTTTTCATTTTTAGAAAATGAAAATTTGCTTAATGATTTTTTGATTACTTCTGATTCCGATATAACTCCATGAGTAATATAAGGTGATAGGCACGAAATATTTGATCTATTGTCTGGACCATAATCAAAATTTCTTAACTTAGAATATTCAGACAAATTTTGATCTACAAATCGATTAAGATTTTCGATAGCCGAAGCTCTTGACGTCCCAAAATTCATTAAGATTATTTATTTTTTTTTCTTTTAAGACCTAATTTATCACTATGTCTTAATCTTAAGATAACAATCGCACCAGCGATGAGAGCTATAGCTACTGCCTCATAAACTAATGCTGTTGGATCCATTTCTTTTCCTTGAAGAATAATAAATCGTGCAAGTGCAGTGATTGCTATTAAAAGTGGTAAGGTTATGCTAATTGATTGTTGATTCCAAAAAACTCTAACCATTGCCAATACTTCTAAGTAAAGAAACATTAAAAGTAAATCAGCTAAAGTTACTGACTTAGCAAGAAACATTTTATTCATTTCAATTCCAACCGCTATAACAGTGCTAATTAAAATGATTACCATTAAAACTAGTTGTAAATTTTTAGCAACTTTTTCCATTACTTATCTTTACTAAATGGTAGCCATTTTTCAAACACTGATTTTGAGGAACCATCGTAAGGAATTGAATAAGAGTAGGGATTAGGACTTGTTAATACTTCAATCCCTTTTGAAAAAACGAAGATAAATACAATCACAAAAACAATAACCATTATTTTAAATGGATCAAAATTTTTTGTTTTGAAAACACTAGCAGAACTTTCCTCAGCTCTATGAAAATGTTTAAATGTCATATAAACTGCAAATATTAATCCAACGTGGGCTATAAAAAGTCCTGCCCAACCAAATGCAAAAGTGGTGTATGAAAATACATATAAACTAAAAACAGTAGTCCAAATAAAACTTAAGACTAACAGAATTTGTAATCTGACAGTCTTTGGAAGAGCTCTTAAATCATTTTTACTATCATCAAATAAAATATTTGCTGCTTCTTTCATCCAATTTTTAAATGATTCCATGATTACAAGATATAGTTTCTAACAGATTAAACAAATGATAAATTGACCTAAACCTTATTAAGAACGTAGTTTTTTCTTATGAAAATTAATAAATTTTTCAACATTGGATTTATTGAATGTTTTATTTTCTTCAAAAGAAACTTTTTTTAATGAGTAAGCAGAACTTTTAGTATGTCTAGAAATTATAGTAATATTTCCTTTATAAAGTTTAAGTTTAACAGTCCCATTAACTTTATTTTTTTTTAAATCGACAATTTTCTGAAGTTTAAATCTTTCTTTTGAGTACCAATAACCATTATAAATAAGTTCAGCATATCTTGACATTATATTTTCCTTTTTATGCATTGTTTCTTTATCTAAAGTAACAGACTCGATTGCTCGATGAGCATGAATTAACAAAGTTCCTCCGGGAGTTTCATAAACTCCTCTTGACTTAATTCCTAAAAATCTATTTTCAACAAGATCAACTCTACCTATTCCATTTTTTCCAGCTAATTGATTAAGTTTTTCAAGCAACTTTGCTGGAGTTAATTTTTTTCCATTAACCCCTATTGGATCTCCGTTTCTAAAATTAATTGAAACAAATGTGGGTTTATTGGGTGCTTTTTCTGGTGAAACAGTTCTTTGAAAAATCAATTCTGGTGCAGAATTTTTTGGGTTTTCTAAAACCTTACCTTCAGTCGAAGTATGAAATAAATTATCATCAACTGAAAAAGGTGAAGCACCTTTTTTATCTTTTGGAATAGAAATTTTATTTTTTTTTGCATAATTTATTAAGTCTGTTCTTGATTTTAATTTCCATATTCTCCACGGAGCAATTATTTTTATTTTTGGACCAAAGTAATGATAGCCAAGTTCAAATCTAACTTGATCATTCCCCTTTCCAGTTGATCCGTGGGATACAGCATATGCTTTGTATTTTTTTGCAACTTTTATTTGATCTTTTGCAATAAGGGGTCTCGCTATTGAAGTTCCCAACAGGTAAACTCCCTCATATACCGCATGACCTCTCAACATTGGAAAAACATAATCTTTTATAAATATATTTTTTAAATCCTTTATAATTATATTTTTAACTCCAAGTTTTTTAGCATTTGAAATAATTTTTTTCTTATCAATTTCTTGACCAATATCTGCAGTATAACAAATTACCTCTGCTTTATAATTTTCCTGAAGCCATTTAAGGATTATGGATGTATCTAAGCCACCAGAATAAGCTAATACAATTCTTTTTTTTGATTTCATTTATTAACTGCAAGCTTTTTTTGCAGTATTATAAGCTTTTGTAAATCCTAACAACGAATAGTGATCTATAGTTTGAGATCCTTTTTCATTATATCCCGCAACCATTATTCTTGATCCTTTTTTCATTACTTTAACCATAATATTTTCTTTTTTATTACTTGTCATCCAAGCAAAACCTTGCTGCTTTATATCAAATTTAAATTTATTATTTCCTGAAGTTGCTAAGACTGTATTATTCTTATTAAATTCATAGCCTGCAGTTGCACTTATTTCATTAGAAATTTTTTCTCCAGGTCTAAAAGTTACAAATAATCTAGCATCTCTTTTATTTTTTTTGGGTGCTTGTAAAACTGGAATTGATTGAGCAAAACATACTTTACCAGATACTTCAGTCATTACCATTACTTCCCAATCTTTATATTTTCCAACCTTTTTTAAATCTTCTGCAAAAGTTTTTGAGATACTGGAAATTAAAACTATAAAAGAAAATAATAAAATTTTTTTAATTATGGGCATGGGTTTGGATATTTTTTTTGAATTTTGTTAATCTCATTAATAATTTCGATTGTTAGACTTACATTTACACTTTCTATGTTTGTTTTCAACTGTTCCATTGTTGTTGCACCTATGATCACACTTGTTACAAAAGGCTGGATTTCACAAAATTTTAATGACATTTGAGTAAAATCAATATCAAATTTTTTTGATATTTCATAATATTCTTCTATAGCGTTTTGACCATTTTCATTTTTATATCTTGTAAAATCTTTAAATAATTTCATCCTTGATTTATCAGGAAGATTATTATTTCTATATTTTCCTGTTAGGTATCCAAATGCTAGCGGTGAGTATGCTAATAACCCACTTTTTTCTCTTACTGATATTTCAGCTAATCCAACTTCATAAGATCTATTGAGTAAATTATAAGGATTTTGAACTGACATCATTTTTGGAAGCTTTTTTAATTTTGATAGTTCTAGAAATTTAGACAAACCCCAAGCGGTTTCATTAGATAAACCTATATATCTAATTTTACCTTCACTAATAAATTTATCTAAACTTTCTAGAATTTCCTCAAAAGGTGTCCAATCATTATCTTTTTCGTCATGCTCATAGCCGTGCATGCCAAAAAAATTTGTGTTTCTCTCTGGCCAATGCAGTTGGTATAAATCTATGTGATCAGTCTTTAATCTTTTTAAACTTTCCTCTAAAGCCTGGGTGATTTTTTGCTTTCCAAAATTGTATCCACCTCCTCTAATGTACTTGTTAGAAGTGTTTCCACAAACTTTAGTTGCAAGTATAATTTTATCTCTTTTTTTTGTTTTCTGAAACCAATTTCCAATTATTCTCTCAGTTTCTCCATATGTTTCCTCTCTCATCGGAATAGAATAAATTTCAGCTGTATCCCAAAAATTTACACCTTGGTCTAAAGCGTAATCCATCTGTTCAAAACCTTCAT
>QCBC01000012.1 GCA_003281725.1 Pelagibacteraceae bacterium AG-345-O09
GATCGGGTGGAGTCAACAAAGCAGCAGCAGCAAATATGATGACTACTACATATTTCCTTCTTTTTTTTAAAAAATCAGAATCAACAACTCCTACTCTTGCTAGTAAACTAAGGACAACAGGTAATTGAAAGCTTATTCCAAAAGCAAAAATGAGTTTCATTACAAGAGATAAATACTCATTCACTTTAGCTTCTAGCTGAATTGGTAAGTTTGTTTGCAATCCTGTACTTTCAAATGATAAAAAGAATTTTATCGCCAATGGCATAATTAAATAATAAACCAACATTCCACCTAAAAGAAATAAAATGGGTGTTAAAACTAAATATGGTAAAATTGCAATTTTTTCGTGTTTATAAAGACCTGGTGCTATAAACTTCCATATTTGCATTAATATAAACGGACAAGTAACAAAAAAAGCTGTGAAAAAAGAAACTTTTAAATATGTTAAAAAAGTTTCTTGTAAAGCTGTGAAAATGAGTCGTCTATCAGACCCATCATCTTTTACAGCTTTTGCAAATGGTTCAACTAAAAAACCATATAAATGTTCTGCAAAAAAATAACAGGCTATAAAAAAAACTATCAGAAAAATAAAACTATTAATTAGTCTTTTTCTCAATTCTGCTAAATGACTTATGAAGCCACTTTCGTTTTCATCATGACTCATCTTTTTTATCTACTTCTTTTTCTTTTGGATTGTCTTCAATATCAATGTTAGAGATTTCACTTTGGACGTTATTTATATATTTTTTTGCCATGCCTATCCATGAGCCAACTTTTTTTAACATTATTGGAAAATCTTTTGGTCCAAGAACAACGATGGCAATTGTTACTACAATTAAAATCTCAAACCAACCAATAGTAGGCATGTGATTTATTCTTTATCGTTAGGATTATTTGAGTCTTTATTGTCTTCGGAAATATTTTTAGGTTCTGAATCATCAGTGGTATCAGAAGCCATTCCTTTTTTAAAACTTTTGATACCTTTGGCCAAATCACCCATCAAACTGGATATTTTGCCTCTACCAAATAATAAAACTACTATAATAACTACTACTGCAATTTGTGTTAAGCTTGGCATCATAATATTAGTTTTATACCCTTTTTATTCAAAAAATAAAAGTGAGTTTTTACCTATCTTCCTCCTTCTCAAGCGTGCTACTTAACATTTCGTCTATATTTGAATAAATGTCCTCTTTTTTATCATCCTGTTTTTCTTTGTAAAATTTTCCAGTACCAAAAATTGCATTATCTATATTAGTGCTATCAATTAAGCCTGCTGCTCCTAATTCATCAACAGTTGGTAGATCAGAAAGCTTTTGAAGATTAAAATGACTCAAGAAGTCGTCTGTTGTTATATATTGTATTGGCTTGCCTGGGACATCTTTTCTACCACCTGGTTTAACCCAGTTTAATTCCATCAAAATTTCTAGTGTATTAGTCCCAAAAGCTACACCTCTTATTTCTTCAATTTCTGCTCTAGTAACAGGTTGGTGATAAACAATAATTGCAAGTGTTTCTATGGCGGCTCTTGATAATTTTTTTTCAACAGTTTTCTCTTGTATCATTAAATTTGATAAATTTGGTGATGTTCTAAAAGACCATTTTTTTGATATACAAACTAGGTTTATTCCACGATCTGAATATTCATTTTGAATTTTTAACAATATCTTTTCTACATCAGCCTTTTTTGAAATTTTACTTTCAATAGTTTCAATATTTAAAGGTTCTGCAGCAGCAAAAACTATAGCCTCAACTTCTTTTTCAATAGAAGTTAATTTTGAGGGAAAATTAATAATATTATCTTTTTTTTTTATTTTTTTTTTAATCATTTATTTTCTTTAATATAAATATCGTCATACAGATTCTCTTGCTTAATCTTTAAATTTCCTTCTTTAACTAATTCTAAAGAACCAGCAAATATTCCAGCTTTTCCTGTTCTCTTATATTTTGTATCATTTTTCAAATTTTTTGGAATTAAATCATCTAGTTTTTTCCAATCCATTAATTTTCCAAAGAAATTTTTTATAGTATTTATTCCTTCCTCTGTTGTAAAGACAGGTAACTTTGGGATGTTTATTTTTTGAAAGTCTTTAGTCATTATTATTGTTGAGTAAGTTTTTAATAATTCAAACAAATTCAATTTATACTCACTATTATAAATTGGTTTTATCCCAGCTCTACTTCCTCTCGATCTAATTTCTCTACCTAATCGTTTTCTCTTGAGCATTTGTTCAGAAAGTAATCTTATTAATTCTAGTTTTTTTAATTGTAACTTAAGTTTTTCAGCAACTTCATGAACTTTGAATTCTTCATCAGGTGTACCAGGTAATAGGAGTTTTGATTTTAAATAAGCTAACCAAGTTGCCATTAATAAATATTCTGATGCAATTTCTAAGTTAAGATTTTTTTCATTTGTAATGAAATCGTGAAATTGATCCGCTAATTTTGTTATAGATATATCTTCTAAATTAACTTTTTGAGCTTTGGCTAAATCTAGCAAGACATCTAGAGGACCGTTGTAATTTTCAACATCAACTTTAAATAGTGCAGAATCAGATTTAATCATTGAGAAATATTAACTTAAAATTTTATAAAATTCTGATGTTTTTTTAGTTATAAATCGATCAACTAATGGTGAATTTTGTCCAACAATTGTCATTTCTTTAAGGTTTCCGTTACAATGTAGAACTATATTACAACCTGCTTTAAACGTTTTGATTGTATTTTCTTTTATAGGCCCCTTTAGACTTTTCATAGAAAGATCATCTGAAATAAGGATATTTTTAAAACCTATTCTATTTCTAATTAGTTTAATTAATTTTTGTGAATGAGTTACTGTATTTTTATTGTCTATATCAGTAAATACAATGTGCGCTGTCATAGCAAACAAGCTCTGTTTGTTCTTAAAAGGAATAAAATCATTTTTTATTAAATAATCTAATTTTTTTCTTACAAATGGTGTTGAAAGATGACTGTCCACTTGGGCTAATCCATGGCCAGGAATATGTTTAATTACAGTACCAATTCTATTTTCTTTAAAGTATTTAATACAATAATCACCTATTTTAGATACTACTTTAGGACTGCTTGAAAATGATCTATCTCCAATAACTTTATTGGCTCCTTTAACTTTTAAATCCAATACAGGAACTGTATTGATGTTAATGCCTAATAATCTCAATAAATATGATGTTTTGTCAATAAATAACTTATAGAAAAAGTTAAATTCTCTATAATTTTTTATAAACTTATTTCCAAAAAATTCTGAAGTTAGATTATCAAATGAAATTATATTTTTTAATCTATTAACACGCCCACCCTCTTGATCCACTAATATTGGATATCTTTTATCTTTAAAAACTTTTCTAATTGATGAAGTTAATTTAAAAGTTTGTTTTATATTTTTGATATTTCTTGAAAATAAAATAACACCCCAAGGTTTATATTTTTTTAAAAAATGCTCCTCTTTTTTTGAGAGTTTAAATGATTTTATTCCTACAATAAAAGATCTGCGATTATTCATTTGTTTCTAAAAGCTTCAAAAAATTAAATTTTTTCTTTTTTTTTGTACTTGATTGCTCGACATATTCTATAATATTTTTTGTATCATCTTCAAGAATAGGTATATTTTTGGAATAAGTATTTATTTTTTGATCAATATTTTGTAAAGATCGATATGAATTTTTTTTATTAGTATCAGAAAAATAATATCTTCCTGTTAAAAATAAAAATAAACAAATAATGAATATAAATATAAAATATTTAATCTCTTTAAGCATTACATTTTTTCTGGAGTAGAAACACCAACAATATTCATTCCAGACTTAACTACATTAGAAATTGATTTAAGAAAAATCAATTTATCATCAGTAATTTTTTTCTGATCATTAATAAATCTTTTTTCAGGATTATCTTTACCCAAGTTCCAGTATGAATGAAATAATGATGCCAAGTCATATAAGTATGTCGGTATTCTATGAGGTTCAAGTTTACTACTCGCTATATCAATACATTTAGGCCATTCAGATATTTTTTTTAAAATATTTATTTCATCATCGGTATATTGAAAATCGTAGTTGTTAATTTTGATTTCAGAATTTAGATCTTTACCAACATGTCTGAAAACTGAAGCTATTCTTGCATAACAGTATTGAACATAATATAGAGGATTGTCTTTAGATTTCTCAATTACATTATCAAAATCAAAATCAAGTTCTACGTCACTACTTCTATTAAGCATAATGAATCTTGTTGCATCTTTTCCAACTTCATTAATTAAATCATCTACTGTTATATAGTCACCTTTTCTTTTAGACATTTTAAAGGGTTTTTTATCTTTAATAAGTTTCACCAACTGGCTTACTTTACAGATCAATTTCCCTTTTGAATTTGATAAAGCATCAACTGAAGATGATATTCTTTTTATATAACCTGCATGATCTGCTCCAAGAATATTAATTAAAATATCAAATTTTCTATCTAATTTATTTTTATGGTATGCAACATCGCTAGCAAAATATGTCCATGAACCATCAGTCTTTTGTAAAGCTCTGTCTTTATCATCACCAAAATCAGTTGATCTAAAAAGCAATTGCTCTCTTTCTTCCCATTTATCATTGTTTTCACCCATAGGTGCTTTGATTTTTCCTTTATAAACAAATTTAGTTTTTTGAAGATAATCAATTACATTTTCAACTTCTTGATTAGTGACTATTTTTTTTTCACTAACAAAGTTGTCATGATTAATACCTAAAATATTCAGATTTTTTTTAATCAATTTAAGTGCCTCTTCAATAGATAGTTCATTTAGTTTTTCAGATATTTGATCAAAATTCTCAAAATTTATTTTTTTATTTGCATTAATTATGTTTTCAGCAAAAGTAATTAAATAATCCCCGGGATAGAGATCTTCATTGTCTGAGGGGAAAGGTTCTTTAAAAAGAATTTCTTTTATTCTAAAATAAACAGATTTTGTAAAATTTATAATTTGATTACCATAGTCGTTGACATAATACTCTTTGGTAACTTTGTGTTTATTAAATAACAAAATATTTGCAATTACATCACCTAATATAGCTCCACGACAATGACCTACATGTAAAGGTCCAGTTGGATTAGCTGAAACAAATTCAACCAAGTAACTTTTCTTTTTTTCATTACTATTAATTCCAAAATTATCAGAGTCTTTAGTTATACTTTGGATAAAGTTAGTCCAAAAAATTGGCTTAAATTTAATATTTATAAATCCTGGCTTAACAACAGAAACATCTTCAATTAAATCATCATTTTCTTTTATAGGTTTTGCCAATAATTTAGCTAATTCTAATGGAGATTTATTATTTAATTTTGACAAAAACATTGCGACATTGGTTGAGATGTCACTGTTAAACTTTGCTGGAGGCATCTCAGCTGTAATACCATCTAGTCTTTCAGGTAAAACCAATTCTCCATTTTTAGTCTGATCTAATATAATTTTTTTTATTTTATCTAAATATTGTTCAAAAATGTTCATTTAATATTATTGTAAAGGTTTATAGCATATCTGTCTGTCATTCCTGATATAAAATCTGAAATTGCTCTATACTTATCTAATGAAAGTTGTTCTTTTGAGATAAATTTTTTTGGATTTTGTTTAATTTTATTAAATAATTTTTTAACTATTGATTTACCCTCATTATTCTTGGTTAATACATTTTTATTATTATACATTTTTGTTTTTAAAAAAAATCTAATTTCATTTTCTGAATTCTTAATACTATCTGAGAAATCAACCATTAAAGAATCAGTTTTTACGATATCCTTTGAGGAGTTTATTTTATTTCTTGCTAGATTCTTTTTTGTATTCTTTATTAAATCCTTTATCATTAAGTTAATTGAGTCCCTTATAATTTGATAAGTTGCAATCTTGTAATTTTTTTTATTAATCTTATTTTTATATTTTTTATGAATATCTCTAAAGAATTTAATTTCAACCAACTCATCTAAACTAAATAGATTTGCTTTTATTCCATCTTGTATATCGTGGTTATTATAAGCTATATCATCTGAAATTGCTGATATTTGAGCTTCAATAGATGGATACGTTTTAAAATTAATCATATTTTTAAATTTTTTAATCCCTATCAGGTTATCAACTAAATCTATGTCATCTACAGGCCCATTATGTTTTAAAAGGCCCTCTAAAGTTTCAATTGAAAGGTTTAAACCATTAAATCTTAAATACTTATTTTCCAAAAACATTACTATTCTCAAAGTTTGTAAATTGTGATCAAAACCTCCATAATTATCCATACATTCATCTAAAGAGTCTTCGCCAGCATGGCCAAAAGGTGTGTGTCCTAGATCATGAGCAAGGCTTAGACATTCAGTCAAATCCTCATTTAGATTGAGATAATGAGCAATTGATCTTGCTATTTGAGCAACCTCCATTGAATGAGTTATTCTTGTTCTAAAGTGATCACCTTCAGTATTTACAAACACTTGCGTTTTATGTTTAAGCCTTCTAAATGAAGCGCTATGGATTATTCTGTCCCTATCTCTTTGAAATGGGCTTCTATATCTAGATGAGGATTCATTAAAAATTCTACCTTTGCTTTTAAATTGTCCAATCTTTGAGTATTTTTTCATCCTTTAAAATAAATTAATAAGTATTATATTAGTAATACCAGCGATCAATAATGATAAAAGAAATTAAATTTACTGATAAAGCGCTAAAACAGATCAATACTCTGTTGTCAAAAAAAGATAAAGGATCTTTTTTTAGAATCGCCATCAAAGGTGGCGGATGTTCAGGATTTCAATATGAATTTACGTTTGATGAATCAAAAGCTGAAGATGATTTGAATTTTGAAAATATTTTAATTGATAAAGCTTCTGCTGATCTTTTAAAAGGATCCGAAGTTGATTATGTTTCGGAATTAATAGGTGAACAATTTAAAATAACTAATCCACAAACTAAATCTTCTTGCGGTTGTGGGGTGTCTTTCTCTCTTTAATGCTCATTTCTTCCTGGAATGTAAATTCCGTGCGAGCTCGTATTGAAAATATCAAAAGTTACCTTTTAAAGTATAAACCAGATATTTTAATGATGCAGGAGATCAAAACTGAAGATGTAAATTTTCCTTATGATGATTTTTCATCTATGGATTATGAAACTCATGTATTTGGACAAAAAAGCTATAATGGCGTTGCTATTATTTCAAAAAATAAATTAAAAAATATTAGAACAGATTTAATTAAAGATAAATTAAAACAATCTAGAATAATTTCTGCTGAACTTGAATATAAGAAAAAAGTTATTCAATTAATTAATATCTATACTCCTAATGGAAATCCGGTTGATACAGAAAAATATGACTATAAAAAAAATTGGATGGATCAATTAATTAAACAATTAAAGTCTTTATCTAAAAAAAATTCTAATATTATTCTCGCCGGTGACTTTAATGTGATCCCCGCTGCTGAAGATGTCTATAATGTAAAAAGTTTTGAAGATGATGCTTTGTACAGATTGGAAATAAGAAAAAAATTTAGAGAGATGCTAAATTTAGGTTTTAGTGATGTTTATAGACATTTTAATGAAACGAAAGAAGGTTATACTTTTTGGGATTATATGAGAGGTGCATGGCAAAAGAATAATGGTATGAGAATAGATCATTTTTTAGTTTCAAAATCTTTAATCGACCAAATAAAATCTATAAATATTAATAAAGACCCTAGGAGCAGAGAAAAACCCTCAGATCACACACCTATAGAAATTAAATTAGCTTAAAGATTTTATTTTATTAACTAAGTCCTCATTAATATAACGAGAACCTTTATTAGATGTTATTTATGCCTAAAGATCAATTTCTAATTAACAGCCTTTGAAAGATTTTGACATGTTGTCAATTAAATCAAAATATAAATCTTTACCAGGATTAAGAGTTGCTCCTAATGGATCTATGACCCCTGTTGCAACATTGGTATCTTTCGCTACAGCTTTTATGATATCAGGATTAAACTGAGGCTCTGAGAATATACAGCTTACTTTATCATGCTCAATTACTTCTCTGATTTCAGCTAACTGTTCAGCACCAGGCATCACGTCTGTGTTTACAGTAAATGCACCTAAGATATTAATTCCAAATCTTTTTTCAAAATATTGATACGCATCATGAAAAACTATTGATTTGAAATCTTTATTTAACTCAGATTTTACTTTCTTAGTTAGTTTATCTAAGTCTTTATGTGCCTTTTTTAAATTTGCTTTATATTTAGCCTCGTTTTTTGAATCATTCTCTATCAAGTGTTCTGCCATTTCACTTAAAATCACTTTTGCATTCATTGGATCTAACCAAATATGTGGGTCGTATTCACCATGAGCGTGCCCTTCATGTCCATGTTCATCATGACCTTCTTTATCATGATCGTCCTCTTTGTGACCCTCTTTATCATGATCGTGATCATCATCATCGTCTTCTTTTTTAGCATGATCATCGTGTCCATGATCATCATGTTCTTCAAATATATTTCTTTCTCTGAATTTTAATTTTGTTAATCCTTTAATTTCTAACAACTCAATCTTCTCAGCCTTTTTGGCTATTGAACCTAATGGTTTTTCTAAGAAATTTTCTAAATCTTCCCCTACCCAGAATACAATATCAGCTTCTTGTAACATTTTTGCATGTGAAGGCTTTAAGGCAAATCCGTGTGGTGAAGCATATCCATCAACTATTAAATCTGGTTTACCAATCCCATCCATTAAATAGCTTGCTAATGAGTGTATTGGCTTAATTGATGCTACAACTTTTGTTTCAGCATTAGCTGATGAAAAAGAAGTTAATAGTGATAAGATTGACAAGATTACTGGTATTTTTTTTAGATTTTTCATAATTCAGATATTTAGCAGTTGTTATAATATAACATTATGTAATAATATAACATTAATATAAGTCAAGTAAAAAAATGAGCTCTAATAATAACGTTTTGGTAAAAATGAATAATGCTGGATATCGTCATAATGATAAATGGCTAGTTCAAGGTGTGTCTTTAACTGTTGAAAGAGGAAAAATTGTAACTCTTATTGGGCCAAATGGATCTGGTAAAAGTACAACTGCCAAAATTGCTTTAGGTATTTTGAAAAAAATTGATGGTCATGTAGAAAAATATACAAACAAAATTGGTTATGTACCTCAAAAAATATCTGTTGATTGGACATTACCACTTCGTGTTTATGATTTCATGATATTAACAGAAAATTTAGATGAAAAAACTATCGACGAAGCTTTATCTTTAACTGGCGTTATACATTTAAAAGATAAAAGTTTAGGTAACTTATCTGGTGGAGAGTTTCAAAGGGTTTTATTAGCAAGGGCTATTTCTAAAAAACCAGAATTATTAGTACTAGATGAACCAGTTCAAGGTGTGGATTTTACAGGAGAAATAGCTTTGTATGAATTGATAAAGAAAATATCTGATGAATTGAATTGTGGAATTTTGCTAATCTCACATGACTTACATACAGTAATGAGTGCTACTGATCATGTTGTTTGTTTAAATGGGCATGTATGTTGTTCTGGAACACCTATAGATGTAGCAAAGAATACTGAATACAAAGCTTTATTTGGTGAACAAGCTTCTCAAATACTTACAAGATATGAACATAAACATGATCATGTTCATACTATCGAAGGTGAAATAAAGAAAAATTAAATGTTTGATGATTTTTTTATAAGAGCACTTGTTGCAGGACTTGGAGTTGCGTTTGTTACAGGACCTCTTGGTTGTTTTGTAGTTTGGAGAAGATTATCTTATTTTGGTGATACACTAGCTCATTCAGCTTTACTGGGTGTGACTATTGCATATTCATTAGAATTTAATATTGCTCTATCTGTATTTATAGTTTCATCGTTAATAGCATTAATTTTAGTTCAACTCCAAAATAGAACTAATCTACCAGGTGATGCTTTGCTTGGTCTTTTAGCACATTCATCACTAGCTGTTGGACTTGTTGTTATTGGTTTTTTAACATTTATTAGGTTTGATGTAATGGGATTGCTATTTGGAGATATCCTGGCTGTAACAGTAGATGATTTATATATTATATGGATTGGTGGCGCATTAATTTTATTAATATTAAGATTAATATGGAAAGGATTATTTGCATCAACAGTTAATTACGAATTAGCTGAAGCAGAAGGTTTAAATCCTGATAGAGCAAAAGCTATTTTCACAATATTAATGGCAGCCATAATTGCTATATCAATCAAAATGGTTGGATTATTATTAATTACAGGAATGTTAATCATACCAGCAGCAATGGCACGAAATATTTCGGACAGCCCACAAAAAATGATAATTTATTCAATTATCGGAGGATTATTATCAGTTATTATTGGATTATTTTCTTCATTAGAATTTAATACCCCGTCTGGACCTTCAATTATAGCTGCTGCTTTATTTTTATTTGTGATTTCATTATTTAAAATAAAACAAATGATTAAATTGAAAAACTAATGGAGAATCAGTAGAATGAGTAAAATGCATAAAGAACATACTCTTACAAAAAATCAGCAAATTATTTTTGATTTAATTGATAAATCTCCTGAACCAATGAAGGCTTATTCAATACTTTTTAATGTTCAAAAAAAAGGTATTAATGCTCCATTGCAAGTTTATCGAGCATTAGATAAGCTAGTTGAAATAGGAAAAATTCACAAAATTGAAAGTCGAAATGCCTTTATTGCCTGTCATAATTCAAGTTGTCAGGTAGCTAAAGCTACTGCCTTTTCAATCTGTGAGATTTGTGAAAAAGTAACAGAAATTAGTAGCACAGGTCTTTCCAAATACTTAGCTAACTTCAAAGACAAAGATGGTATGAAATACAGCAAATATAATCTTGAGTTTTTTGGTTTATGCAAAAAGTGTACACTCAAATAAAGTTATATCATTAATGATATTTTTTTCTTTAAAAATATTGCTAGCTGCAATAATAATAGCTTTTGCTAGCTGGCTTTCAGGTCAAAATCCAAAGCTTGCAGGTTTTATTATTGCTTTACCTCTTGTATCACTAATAGCTATTGCTTTGTCGTACTACGAGCATAATGATATTGAAAAAACAGTTCTTTTCACCAAAAGTATATTCATCGCAGTGCCTGTAAGTTATTTATTTTTTTTACCTTTCTTTTTTTCAAAATCTTTAAATATGAATTTTTTCTTGATATATGGTGCGGGATTAAGTTTATTAATTATTGGTTTTTTTATTCATAAATACATAACTAATTATCTTTAATACAGTTACTCTCAAATAAACTCGTGCAAATAATATTTAATAAAAGTTAATCAACTATTAAAGTATCTTTTGATCCACCACCTTGCGAACTATTTACAATTGTACTTCCTTTTCTAAGAGCAACCCTAGTCAGGCCACCAGTTGTTACATAATTAGTTTTACCACTTAAAACAAATGGTCTTAAATCTAAGTGCCTAGGCTCTATATTTTTTTCTGTAATTGTTGGAGCTGTTGATAATGTTTCTAAAGGTTGAGCAATATATTCCCTTGGGTTTTTCTTAATCTTCTCTGCTACTTCTTCTCTTTCCCTTGAAGAAGCCTTTGGACCAATCATTATTCCATATCCACCAGATGCATTAGCAGGCTTTACAACTAATTTAGATAGATTTTCTAAAACATACTTCTTTTGACTTTCATCATGACACAAATAAGTCTCGACTTGATTTAAGATGGGTTGTTCTCCTAAATAATAAACAATCATTCTATTTACGTATGAATAAACAACCTTGTCATCGGCTACACCTGTGCCTACAGCATTAATAATACCTACATTTTTTTTCAACCAGCATTTAAACAAACCTGGAATACCAATAACGGAATCTTTATTGAAGGCTTTTGGGTCTAAGAAATTATCGTCTAGTCTTCTGTATATGCAATCAACTTTCAAAGGACCTTTCACAGTTTTCATGTAAACGTTATCATTTTCAACAAAAAGATCTTTTCCTTCTACTAATGCAATACCCATTTGTTCAGCTAAAAAAGAATGTTCAAAATAAGCAGAATTATAAATACCTGGCGTTAATACTACCATGTGGGGATGAGCAGTTTTTTTAGGTATACATTCGTTCATACAATTAAAAAGTTTGTTGGTGTATTGATGTATTGATGCAACTTTATATCTCGTAAAAAGTTCAGGAAAGACATCTCTCATAACCATTCTGTTCTCAAGCATATAAGAAACACCTGAGGGTACTCTTAAATTATCCTCTAAAACTAAATAATCTCCATTTTTGTTCCTAATTAAATCTACTCCAGATATATTTGCCCAGGATTTATATTTAGGTGAAAACCCTTCACATTCTTTTACATAATAAGGTGAATTAAAAATGATCTCTCGAGGAATAACATTATCTTTAAAAATTTTCTTTTGATTATAAACATCATCAATAAATAAATTCAAAGCTATTACTCTTTGTTTTAAACCTTTAGTTACCTTATTCCATTGTGATTTAGGAATTATTCTTGGAATAATATCTAACGGCCATTTCTTTTCCTCTGCTCTGTTATTAGCAGCATAAACTCTAAAATTTATTCCTCTTGCGCTGATAGTACTTTGGCAATTTTTTTCAATTTCTTGAAGTTTATCTTTTCCATATCTTTCTAAAATATTTGAAATTATTACAGCATGTTTTCTTAATTTATTTTCATTGGTAAAATAACCATCATATGCTTTAGTGGCATTGTAATTGTCCCAGAGTTTCCCGCTCATCTAAAGATTGTTTAATAATTAGGGTAAACAATCAATTGCGATATAGTTATATCAGCTATGCTTGAATTTAATTATATGTTAATTAATTAATAAATATTAATAGTATTTATGACTTATTGTGTTGGCATTAAAGCTCAAGACGGAATTGTTTTCGCTTCAGACTCAAGAACAAATGCCGGATTAGATAATGTCAATATATATTCGAAAATGTTTGTGCATGATGTCGGTGATAGAAGTGTCATTATAGTTACTTCTGGAAATCTAGGTACGTCTCAAGCAGTATATAAATCTATTGAAAAAGATCTTAAAAGCGATAGCGGGATAATGAATTTAAATACCTGTAAAGATTTTGATCAAATTGCATCATATATAGGATCTTTAAATATAGAACATTCAGCTCCTAAAGGAATAAATACCGATACAGTTTTATTAGGTTCCTCATTCTTAGTTGGTGGTCAAATTAAAGGTCAACCATTAGAATTGTACTTAATATATTCGCAAGGAAATTATATTAAGCCAGCTGATAGCAAACCTTATCTAGTTATTGGTGAAGTGAAATACGGTAAACCTATTTTAGATAGAGTTATAAAACCAAGCGTATCTATTGGTGATGCATCACGTTGTGCCCTAATCTCAATGGACTCAACTTTAAAAAGTGATTTAACAGTTGGCCCTCCTATTGATTTTGCTGTCTATAAAAAAGATGAATATAAAATTGCCTCACAAAAATGCTTAAATATCACTGATACTGAATATTCCAAGGTCTGTGATCAATGGTCGGACGGCATATTTAAAATTTTTGATTCTTTTCCAAGATTTGATTGGGAAGACAAAAAATAAGATTATTTTTCCTTTAAACTGTAATAAATTCTTAACATAACTAAAATAATAACAACTAAAGGAGAATTTCATGTTTATAAAAAAATATTTAAAATGGATAAGCACATTTCTAGTTTTGGTTGGTATTCTATTAACAAACCTAAATATATATCCATTAAATATATATTTTCATGGATTAGGAGTTGTTGGATGGACTATAGCTGGATTTGTTAGCAAAGATAAAGCAATACTAACTAATTTTGGATTACAAATACCATTATTTTTAATAGGAATTTATAAAATTATTATCTAATGAAAAATACTAACAAAATATTTCTAGGTGAATTTATTGGAAGTAGCTTTTTAGTAATGGTTATTGTTGGATCTGGAATAATGGCTGAAAATCTCACAAATGATAATGCTTTAAGATTAACAGCCAATACACTTGCAACTGGAGCTGGTCTATTCGTTTTAATAACTGCTTTTGCAAATATTTCAGGTGCACATTTCAACCCTTTTGTAAGTTTAGCGATGTTTTTAAGAAAAAAAATCACTGGAAAACTTCTGATCATATATATTCCTGCCCAAATACTTGGTTGTTTGCTTGGTGTTATGTTGGCCAATGTTTTTTTTGAACACAATATTCTTGAGTTATCAACAAAAAATAGGGATGGCTTTCATATTTTCTTGTCTGAAATAATTGCTACTTTTGGTTTGATTTTTATTATTTTTGCTACTCTAAAAGATGGCAAAATAACAATAGCTGCAAGTGTAGCAACATATATCATGGCTGGCTATTGGTTCACATCATCAACATCTTTTGCAAATCCAGCTGTTGCTATAGCAAGAACTTTTACTGATTCTTTTACAGGAATTAATTACATGAATACACCAACATATATTCTAGCTGAATTTTTGGGAGCTCTAATAGCTGTATTTTTAATTAAAAAATTAATTAAATAGATGCAACTTTTTTTAGAAATAAAAAATATTATAAACTAGACATTATTATTTAATAGTTTATTGATAGACGAATCCCCACACTGATTCTCATATTATTTTATTCTTTTATAGAATTATTTTCATTATCACATTACATAGATCTCAAGTCATGAATCAATAGGAACCGAAAACAATAATATAAAGGAGAAAAAATGGATATGACTTTAATTTATACGGTTATAGGGTTTGCCCTTGCCGGTTATAGCGTTATTGCTAACGACTCAATTCAAACACTGGGTACATTTATAGCTTCGAAAAAGAAGTGGTTTAAATGGTATACTCTCGCAGGATCTGCGTCAGCTGTTATGATTATTGCGTTAGCATGGGGATGGTATTCGTATAATGGTGATATTTCTTATGGAAGATTAACTAGAATACCTTATCAAGAAATTCAATGGTATCACGCAGTAGCACCTGCAATACTATTATTATTAACAAGAATTGGAATACCTGTTTCAACCACCTTTTTAGTTCTTTCAGCATTTGCCTCAACGGTTGTGCTTGAAAAAATGCTTATGAAAAGCGTCGTTGGGTATGGTTTAGCAGCAATGGTTGCTTATATTGCCTGGATAGCTGTCTCTAAATTTATTAATGAAAAATTTGATGAAGTAGATGAAAAATGGGTAGGCTTCTGGAGAAATAGTGTTTGGATTTCTTCTGGTTGGTTATGGTGGGTGTGGTTGTCTCACGATGTGGCTAATATTGCCGTGTATCTACCTAGACAATTAGATTTAACATTGCTTTTAATAGTAATGGGTTACTTTACAGCACTGTTATTCTATATTTTCTACATTCAAGGTGGACCAATTCAAAAAGTTGTTCTTGAAAAAACAGGAACAAGGTACGCAAGATCAGCAACAATTATTAATGTAATTTATGCTGGTGTCTTATTCTACTTTAAAGAACTAAACGATTTACCTATGTCTACGACATGGGTTTTTGTTGGTTTATTATGTGGAAGAGAACTTGCTATAGCTAGCATGAACAAAGAATATAAGTTGGGTTACGTCTTTCCATTAATTGGAAAAGATTTCCTAAAAATGGTATTCGGCTTAACTGTTTCAGTAGGTATAGTGCTTGCAATACATTATATAATAATACCAAACAATTGGTTTTAAATATATTTTTGTGGTCGTGTTAATTATTTAACACGGCCATAAACGTCCTGGTATCGAACAATATCTGTTTCTTTTAAAATTGAGCCTACTTGAGCTTCAATAATTTTCACTGGTTTTTTATATGGGTTTTCTATTCTATGGATTGCACCTAATGGAATAAAAATAGTTTCATCTGGTTTCATAGTAAAATATTTCTTATTTAAAGTAATTTTAGGTTTACCATGAGTAACTACCCAGTGTTCAGCTCTATGATGATGTTTTTGAAGACTTAAAATACCTTTTGGTTTCACATATAATTCTTTAATCAAGAATTCTTTACCGTTAAATAAATTAACATAACTACCCCAAGGTCTATGAAATACATTCTTCTTTTTATAATAATGTCTTTTATTTTTTCCATACATCTTACAGATTTCTTTCCAAGAACCTAAATCAGACCAAGGAATATCTAATTTGATCGCATTTATATCTTTAGTTTTTTCTAATATTGCATAGTCAAAAGACTTAGCTGTTGCTTTAGTGAATGCTTGTTTGTTTAAATAATACACATTACTTTTATATTTTGCTTTTGTTACAGCTTTGTTACAATTTTGGTAAATATTTTGTTGGTATTTCTTGAAATTATTAATTATTGAGTCTTTTCTCAAATAAAACATTCCAGAATTCCAATAACCTTTTTTACTAATTATTTGTTTAGCTTTAGCCGCTTTTGGTTTTTCTATAAATCTAGTTACTTTAATATTTTTTGTTAAAAAATAGCCAAATTCACTTGAAGGCATTGTGGGTTTAATCCCAAAGATAAAAATATTGTTTTGAGTAAGTTTCTTTTGATTTTTTTTGATAGCTTTATTGAATAAATTAACTTTTTCTATCAAATGATCAGCAGCCAAGAACATTAATGGTTGTTCGTTAGGTATATCTTTAATTAATGCCGTGCTTAATATAGCTGGTGCTGTATTTCTTTTAGCTGGTTCTAAAACTATCTTGAATTTTTTTATCTTATGTTTTTTTAAGTGTTGTTTTACTTGTCTTAAATATTTTGCATTAGTACTTATAATTGGAGCATCATATATCGATGCTTTAACTCTCTCTAAAGTTTTTCCCAATAAAGTCCAATTACCAAAATCAATAAACTGTTTAGCTTGATGTTTTTTAGCTTTCGGCCAAAGTCTCGTTCCCGCTCCACCACATAGAATGACTGGGCGAATTTTCATCAAATTTTTGAGTAATCCTTAACTTCTTTTTTCTTACCTGGATGAGTTGGTGCTCCTAAAAATGCTGGTCCAACAGTTTGTGCATATTTCCAAAGTGTTCCTGATCCAAAATCAGATTTTCTAGCCTTCCATTTTCGTCTTCTTGAAGCTAATTGTGCTCTAGTTAATCGAACATTAATAGTTCCTTTCTTAGCATCAATATCAATAACATCTCCATTACGTAAAAGAGCGATAGGTCCACCTAAAGCAGCCTCTGGTCCAACGTGGCCTACACAGAAGCCTCTAGTAGCTCCTGAAAATCTTCCATCAGTTATTAAAGCAACCTTCTCTCCTTTACCTTGACCATAAATAGCACCAGTTGTTGAAAGCATTTCTCTCATACCTGGTCCACCTACTGGACCTTCGTATCTAATAATAATTACATCACCATCTTTATATTTTCTACTTTGTACTGCTTTCATCGCACTTTCTTCATTATCAAAACATCTTGCTCTTCCAGTAAATTGTAATTTTTTTAGTCCTGCAATTTTAACAATTCCACCTTCTGGAGCTAAATTACCTTTTAAACCTACTACACCACCATCTGGTGATAAAGGTCTGTTGTAAGCTCTTAAAACTTTTTGTTTTGGATTAAATTTAATTCCCTTTAAATTTTCTTTCATTGTTTTACCTGTAACTGTCATACAATCACCATGAATATAACCACCATCGTATAAAGTTTTTAAAAGCATCGGCACACCACCTGCTAACCACATATCTTTTGCAACATATTTTCCACCTGGTTTTAAATCTGCAAGATATGGAGTTCTTTTAAATATTTTTGCAACATCCATTAAATCAAATTTTATCCCTGCTTCATTTGCAATAGCTGGTAAGTGTAATGCTGCATTAGTTGAACCACCAGTTGCAGCAACAATTGTTGCAGCATTTTCTAATGCTTTTCTTGTAACGATATCTCTTGGTTTAATTTTTTTAGCTAATAATTCCATTACCATTTTACCACTATCTTTTGCATATTTGTCTCTCTCCTCATAAGGGGCAGGTGTTCCAGCTGAATAAGGTAATGCTAAACCAATAGCCTCAGATACGCAGGCCATTGTATTTGCAGTAAATTGTCCACCACAAGCACCTGCACTTGGACATGCAACTAATTCTAATTTTCTTAATTCTTTTGCAGACATTTGTCCTGATGAATGTTTTCCAACTGCTTCAAAAACATCAACAACAGTTACATCTTTACCTTTATATTTTCCTGGAAGTATTGATCCGCCATAAATAAAAACACTTGGAACGTTTAATCGAACCATAGACATCATCAAACCTGGTAAAGATTTATCACAACCTGCGATACCCACTAATGCATCATAACAATGACCTCTAACAGTAAGTTCAGCACTATCTGCTATTACTTCTCTAGAGATTAATGAAGATTTCATACCTTCATGACCCATTGCTATACCGTCAGTAACAGTAATTGTACAAAATTCTCTAGGTGTTCCACCAGAGGTTCTAACACCCTTTTTGACTGATTGAGCTTGTCTCATTAAGGCAATGTTACAAGGAGCTGCCTCATTCCACGTTGATACGACACCGATAAATGGTTTAGAGACATCTTTTTCAGTTTCTCCCATTGCATAATAAAATGATCTATGTGGAGCTCTATCTGCACCTAAAGATGTATGTCTGCTGGGTAATTTTTTCTTATTAAACTTCCGCATTATAAACTTTCAATTGTTAATGATATTTTTTTGATATCATTTTTTAAATTACTATAGTTAGTTTTTTCTTGTTCAACAATATTTTTTGGAGCTCTATTAGTAAATCCTTTGTTAGATAATCGTTGAGATATTTTGTCCATTTCTTCTTGATATTTATTCTGTCTTTTAACTAAATTTTCTTTTATTAGATTTAAATCTACATTTTCATCAAAATATATCTTAAATATGTCACCTGATATGACCAATGTAGCTGATGGTTTTTCTTGATCTTTTTCAAAGAAATTATTGATACGACCAAGCTTTTTAAGAATAATTTCATTATTGGTCATTAATGTTTTATTTTTTTTTGCAATTTTATTAATTGAAATATCAATAAATGAACCTGGGCTTACATTTAGTTCATTTTTAAAGGATCTAAGCTCAGAAATAACATTGATGATGCTTTCTACATCTTTCATAGATTGATCTTTTTTAGCTTTTCCTACTGGCCAATTAGCGTACATTAGGAAATTCTTATCTGATTTATCAAATTTATTTTTTAACCAGATTTTCTCAGTAACAAATGGAATAAATGGATGAAGAATAACAAGTATTTGTTTAAATATATAAGCTGATACTTCTTTTACCTCTTTTTTAGATTTTTCATCATCTGAAAACAGAATAGTCTTTGAAAGTTCAATGTACCAGTCGCAATAAGAGTGCCAAGCAAACTGGTAGGCATTTTTTGCTGCTTCATCAAATCGGTAATCTTTAAGATTTTTCTCAATTTTATCTTTTGTTTGAATTAGTTCTGAATAAATCCATTTATTAATATTTAGTGTAGTTTTAGGAACTTTATCAGTTTTATTAAAATCACATTTATTAGTAATTAAAAAATTATTAGCATTCCATAATTTATTTAAAAAATTCCTATACCCCTTAACTCTATCCTCTGAAAGTTTAACATCTGTTCCTGGTGAGGCCATTGAAAGAAGAGTAAATCTTAAAGCATCTGCACTATATTTTTCAATTAAATCTAATGGGTCAATTACATTTCCTTTTGACTTAGACATTTTTTGACCTTTTTCATCTCTAACTAAAGCATGAACATAAATATCTTTAAATGGTTCTTTATTTAAAAATTCCATTCCAAACATCATCATTCTTGCAACCCAAAAGAAAATAATATCAAAACCAGTGACTAAAACAGTTGTTGGATAAAATTTTTTAACAAAATCTTTTTTATCAGGCCAACCTAATGTTGCAAATGGCCATAAACCAGATGAAAACCATGTATCTAAAACATCAGGATCTCTGGTAATTTTAACATCTTTTTTATAAAACTTTTTAGCTTGTTTTTTTGCATCTATTTCATTTGTTGCAACAAAGATCTTTTTATCAGGACCATACCATGCTGGTATTTGATGGCCCCACCAAAGTTGTCTAGAAATACACCAAGGCTCAATATTATTCATCCATTGAAAATAAGTCTTTGACCAATTTTCTGGAAAGAAATTTGTTTTTTTTGATTTAACTATTTGCTTAGCTTTTACAGATAATTTTTTTGCATTTACAAACCATTGCTCTGTTAAAAAAGGTTCAATAACTGAGTTTGATCTATCCCCATATGGTACTTTATTTTTAATGTTTTCTTCTTTAACAAAAAAATCTTTTTCTTTTAACTCATTTAAAATTTTCTTACGTGCTTCAAATCTATCTAATCCAACATATTTACTAGGTGCATTATCATTTATTTTACCCTCTTCGGTGAACACATTGATAATTTCAAGCTTATTTCTTTGTCCAACATCATAATCATTAAAGTCATGAGCTGGAGTAATCTTTAATGCACCAGTTCCTTGTTCTGGATCAGCATAATTGTCTTTTATAATTTTTATTTTTCTACCTACAATTGGGATAGTGACAGTTTTGCCCACATATTTTTTAAATCTTTTATCTTTTGGATTAACAGCAATAGCTGTATCACCAAGCATTGTTTCTGGTCTTGTAGTGGCAATAGTTATAAAATCTGATGAATTATCTATTGGATATCTAATATAGTAGATCTTTGAGTTCATTTCCCTTTGATCAACCTCTAGATCGGATATTGCTGTTTTTAAAACTGTGTCCCAATTGACCAATTTTTCTGCTTTGTAAATTAATTTTTTTTTATGAAGTTCAACGAAAACTTTCACTACTGATTTTGATAGATTTTCATCCATTGTAAAAGCGTTTCTAGACCAGTCACATGAGCACCCAAGCTTTTTAAGCTGATTAATAATAATGTCCCCATATTGATTTTTCCATTCCCACACTTTTTCAATAAATTTTTCTCTACCCAAATCATTTTTATTTAAATTCTCTTTTTCAAGTTTTTTTTCAACAAGAGCTTGAGTGGCTATTCCTGCATGATCAGTTCCTGATTGCCACAAAGTTTCATAATTATTCATTCGATAATAACGAACTAGAAGATCTTGAATGGAATTATTTAGAGCATGCCCCATATGCAAGCTTCCTGTTACATTAGGTGGTGGAATAACAATTGAGTATTTTTTTGAATTTTTCTTGGGTTTAAATAATTCATTTTTTTCCCAATATGAATAAATATTATCTTCTACTTCAGAATGTATATATTTATCACTATTCATGGATTAAGTAGTTTATAATTTATTAATCTAAATTAACAATAATCAAATTAGATCGTTATTTGATAGACTAATTACAAATATTTTATATAAAACTCCTTGTAGCTATCTACTAAAACATCCGGCAACGTGGCGGAATGGTTACGCAGAGGATTGCAAATCCTTGTATCCCGGTTCGATTCCGGGCGTTGCCTCCAAAAAAATTCTTGTTTTAGTCTTAAAAGAAAGTAAGTTGAGATTTTTAATATTCCTCGGTAGCTCAGTTGGTAGAGCAGTTGACTGTTAATCAATTGGTCGCAGGTTCGAGTCCTGCCCGAGGAGCCATAAAAATTATCCGACTTTAGAAATATTATTAGATACTTGTAAAGATTTATTAAATTTTAATTTTTGGTCTGCATTTAACTCTGAATATAATTTAACTAAAAAGTTATAATTTACATTCATATGCCCCTCTTGAGATTTTTCCAGGTTTATTAAGTATTCTGAAAAATCTTCAAAAAAGTAATTAATTGGAACTTTCAAATAGTTTGAAAGTTGAAGTAATCTAATAGAGCTAACTCCATTAGTGCCTTTTTCATACTTCTGAATTTGTTGAAATGTTACGTTAATTGCTTTTGCTACCTTAGTTTGAGTTAAACTTAAAGCCAATCTTCTAAGCTTAAGCTTATTGCCTAAATGCTTGTTGAAATTATCTTCCATTAAGACCCCTCTTAATTTTATTTTTAAAGACTTATTCAACTAGTTTTTAATACCTCCTGCAACTATATTATTTTTTATTTTTTAAGGAAAAACCGACTATATCAGAATTATGTCAAGTAATACTTAAGGCTTTATTTGAGAAATATTCCTTGAAATTACTAGTGACTATAGTATCTGGCTTAGAAAAAGTTTGGTCCTATCGCTCTTTGGATTAGCAAAAAATTCCTTAGTATCTGCCTTTTCTACTATCATTCCTTCATCCATGAATATCATTTGATCAGCAACTTCTTTAGCAAAACCCATTTCATGAGTAACTACTATCATAGTCATTCCTTGCTTTGCTAGATTAACCATTACATCTAGCACTTCTTTAATCATTTCAGGATCTAGTGCTGATGTTGGTTCATCAAAAAGCATTATTTTTGGCTCCATACATAAAGCTCTCGCTATAGCTACTCTTTGTTGTTGCCCACCAGATAATTGTCCTGGATATTTTTGAGCTTGATCTAATATTTGTACTCTTTCCAAGTGTTTTAGAGCTAATTCCTCTGCATCTTTCTTTGGCATTTTTTTAACCCAAATTGGAGCTAATGTGCAATTATCAAGAATTGATAAATGTGGAAATAAATTAAATTGTTGAAACACCATTCCAACTTCTGCTCTTATTTGTTCTATATTTTTTGTATCTTCTGTCAATTCGGTTCCATCAACTATGATATCGCCCTCTTGATGCTCTTCTAATCTATTTATACATCTAATTAATGTAGACTTGCCCGAACCAGAAGGACCACAAACAACAATTTTTTGTTTTGGTTTTACTTCTAAGTTAATTCCTTTTAAAACTTGGAAATCCCCAAACCATTTATTCATATTATTTATTTGAATTATATTATCTGACATTTTTTTAACGATCTGTTTTATATTTTTGTTCTAAATTATAGCTATATTTACTCATTGCGTAACAAATAATCCAGAAAATTATTGCTGCAAACACATAGCCTTCCATTGCAAAACCTAACCATTCTGGATTGGTTTTAGCTAAATTTAACATTCCTACTATTTCTAAAAGTCCAACAACAAAAATTAGTGGTGTATCTTTAACTAACGCTAAAAATGTATTAGCTATACCTGGGATTACAAGTTTTAAAGCTTGAGGTAATATTACAAAAATGTGCATTCTCCAATATCCCATTCCTAATGATTTTGCAGCTTCGTATTGACCTCTAGGAAGAGCTTGCAAACCTCCCCTTATAACTTCGGCAACATAAGCCGCTTCAAATAATGAAATAGCTATTATACATCTCACCAATTTATCAATAAAAAAGTCTGCTGGTAAAAACATTGGAAACATAACAGCAGACATGAATAAAACTGTGATTAAAGGAACACCTCTCCAAAATTCAATAAAGCCTATAGATATGTATCTAATTAGAGGAAATCCAGATCTTCTTCCAAGCGCAAAAGCCATACCTATTGGAAAGCAAAAAATTAAACAGAAAAAAGAAATTATAAAAGTTAATGATAAACCACCCCAAGCTCCTGTTTCTACCCAATTTAAACCATCTAACTTCCCTAATTCAATTAATTCTTCGTAAAAAATAAAATATTTTAATAAAACGTAAAGAGCAAAAGGAACTATTAAGAAGTAATAAAACTTAAATTTATTAGGAATAAAGAAACCAATAATGATGGATAGAATTGCAGCAATTATTCCATATGAAAAATCAAAAAATACTGGGCCACCTGAGATAAAGAAAAATATAAAAAGGAACGCAATGAAAGGATAAATTACAACATAATAAAGAGTTAAGTATTTTTTAAACCTTTCAGTTGCAAAATAACCTACTGATCCAAGTAAACCTAAAGCTATAAAAGATAAATTTATTCTCCATTGTTCTCCATTCGGATACATCCCATACATGAATCTTCTCATCCAAACTTTTATATAAGTCCAACACGCACCTGTGCCGGTACAAACGTCTTTTGAATCACCAGCAAAACTAGCGTCTATAAAAAACCAACTTAATATAGGTGGAATTGATTTTAAAATTATGAATATGATTAATAAAGATAAAACAGCGTTAAAATTATTAGTATTAATATGCTTGTTCAATAGATCTAATTGCTTAATACCACTTAATTCAATTCTTATAAAAAAAAGACCA
>QCBC01000013.1 GCA_003281725.1 Pelagibacteraceae bacterium AG-345-O09
CAAAGAATTAGATCAGAAAAAATTAAAGCTAAAGAAGATGCTATTAAAGCTAAAGATATAGAGGCAGAAAAAATAAGAGAATTAAAAGAAGCTGAAAGACAGCGACAACTTAAAATCAAAGAAGCTGAGAGAAAACAAAGATTAGATGAAGAGCAGAGAATAAGAGAAGCTGCTAGAAAGTTGAAATATGAAGAAGAAAAATTAAGGGAAACTGAAGATAGATTACGCCAGTTAGAGTCTGAAAGAGCACAAGAAATAGAAAGACAATTATTAAAAGAGGAAGCTGAACAAAGGGTAAAAGAGGAAGAATTGAGATTAAAAGAGGAGAAGATTAAAGCTGATGAAAAAGAGAAATCTTTAAGAGAAAAAGAGGAAAGAGAGCGAGCTATAGCACTTAGAAAAGAGCAAGAAGAGGAAAAAATAGCTGAACAAGAAAAAGAAATAGCCTTAAAACAAAAAGCTGAAGAAGAAGAGAGAATTAAACAAGAAAATCAAAGAATTAAAGAATGGGAAAAAAAATTCGACTTAGAGCAAAAAAAGAAAGAAGAAGAATTAATAAAAAAGTTTTATAGCGATCAATCTACTAATCAAAGCCAAAATGATTCTGAAATAGATAATATTTCTGAAAGTGATATAGATAATAAGAATTAATTATTTATATCTTTTGATCATATTCTCCTATTTTTCCAGTTTTTTTAAGTAACTCATGAATAAAATAAAATATTTTTAGCTTTCTTTCATCGGAAGTTGGACTTTCAGTTACTATAACTAATGATGGTTTATTAGATGAAGCTCTAATTAATCCCCAAGACCCATCTTTAAATGAAAATCTTACACCATTAACAGTTAAAATTTCAATTATTTCTTGGTTATCAATTTTAATTTTTTCCTTTTTGCTTTTTTTAATCTCTTTTTTGATATCTTCAACAACTTCATATTTTTCTTTATCTTCACAAAAAGGTGCCATTGTTGGTGATTGATAAGTTTTTGGTAGCTGATTTATAATTTCACTTAATTTATTATCTTGATTATCTATTAAATGACAAACTTGGATTGCTGAGTTTATCCCATCATCATATCCATATCCTAAAGGTTGGTTGAAAAAAAAATGTCCACTTTTTTCAAATCCTGCTAAAGCTTTTTCATTATTAACTTTTCTTTTTATGTGTGAGTGACCAGTTTTCCAATAAATTGTTTCACATTTATTCTTAATCAGTACTTTATCATTTGAATACAAACCAGTAGATTTAACATCTACAACAAATTTAGAATTATTATGTTTATTAGATAAATTTCTTGCAATTAGTAAACCTATTTTATCTGAAAAGATTTCATTTCCTTTATCATCTATTACTCCAACTCTGTCACCGTCTCCATCGAAGCCAAAGCCAATATCAGCATTATTTTCTCTAACGGCTTTTGCAATTTCATGTAACATTTTTAAATCTTCAGGATTTGGATTATATTTCGGAAAAGTCCAATCTAGATTACAGTCCAATTCAATTACTTCACAACCAATTTGTCTTAAAATATCTGGTGCAAAAATTCCTGCAGTTCCATTACCACATGCAACTACTGCTTTTATCTTTTTTTTAATTTTATTCTTTTTAATTAGATCTTCTTTATATATTTTATTAAAATTTTTGATTTCTTTTTTCCCTCCTTTTCCTTGAGTAAATTTTTCTTGTAATGTAATTTCTTTTAAGTCTTTCATTTCGTCTGGTGCGTGGGTTAATCCCTTTTTGATCCCCATTTTTACTCCTGTCCAGCCATTTTCGTTGTGACTGGCTGTTACCATTGCAACTCCATCAGCATCTAAATTGAATTGTGCGAAGTAAACCATTGGTGACAAAGATAAACCTATATCTTCGACAAAACATCCAGTTGAAATTAATCCACTTATTAGTGCACTTTTAATTTCCTCACTATATGATCTATAATCATGGCCTACAATTATTCTTGGATTATTTTTTTTTGTATGTTTTATAATCTGCGTGCCCAGCCCTTTACCTAGATTCGTAACTCCTGAAAGATTAATATCTTTTTCATACAACCATCGGGCGTCGTATTCTCTAAATCCGTAGGGATCAATTTTTAATTTTTTTGACATTATTGTTAATTACTTACCTTTTTTTCTCTTTTTTTATTGATATTTTTTTCATTATGTTCTATAAATGTTCTATTGATTTACTGTTTATATAGTATATTAACTACATGCGCATACAACATATAGTTGTTTTCGTATAAATAACAAATTATAATACTTAAAATATGAATAAAATTCTATCGCAGGCTCTGAAGAAAGCTGTCTCCGAATATACCCCAGAAGTTAAAGAAGTAGAGAAAAATAACAGACCTGATCTTTTTTCACTAAATAGTGAAACAGAACTTTTTCAAAATGAGAAAGGTATAATCATCAAGATCGATCGTTCCAGAGACTCTAATTTAACTGATTTCGGCAAGGCAACTTTGAAAGATAGATATCTTGGCCACAATGAGTCCTTTCAAGATTTATTTGCTCGTGTCGCAAGTTCTTATGCAGATGATAATTTACACGCTCAAAGAATTTATAATTACATAAGCAATTTATGGTTTATGCCGGCAACGCCAGTATTATCTAATGGTGGAACTAAAAGGGGACTCCCAATTTCATGTTTTTTAAATGAAGCATCAGATAGTCTTGGTGGTATTTTAGATCTTTGGAGTGAAAATGTTTGGTTAGCTGCGAAGGGTGGAGGTATTGGAAGCTATTGGGGCAACTTAAGATCTATAGGAGAAAAAATTGGTAAAGTTGGAAAAACTTCTGGAATAATTCCATTCATAAAAGTAATGGATTCTTTAACAATGGCAATCAGCCAAGGTTCATTAAGAAGAGGTTCTGCTGCTTGTTATCTTCCAGTCGATCATCCTGAAATAGAAGAGTTTATAGAGATGAGGAGACCTACAGGAGGTGATCCAAATAGAAAAGCATTAAACTTACACCATGGTGTTTTACTTTCAGATGCATTTATGCGTGCAGTTGAAACAGATGAACAATGGGCATTAAAAAGTCCTGCAGATGGAACAGTACAACAAACTGTTTCAGCTAGAAATTTATGGATTAGATTATTAACTGCTAGAATTGAAACTGGAGAACCTTATATTATTTATATTGATACAGTTAACAGATTAATTCCTCAACATCATAAGCTTGCAAATTTAACAGTTAAAACATCGAACTTATGTAGTGAAATAACTTTACCTACAGGAATAGATAAAGATGGTAATGATAGAACAGCTGTTTGTTGCTTATCTTCTTTAAACTTAGAAAAATACGATGAGTGGAAAGACGATCCAGATATGATTGGAGATGTAATGAGATTTTTGGATAATGTTTTATCTGATTTTATTAATAAAGCTCCAGACCAGTTTAGAGATGCTAAATACTCAGCTGAAAGAGAAAGAAGTGTTGGTTTAGGTGTAATGGGTTTTCATTCTTTTTTACAAAAAAATAGAATTCCGCTTGAATCTGTAATGGCAAAATCCTGGAATAAAAAAATATTTAAACAAATTGATGAACAGGTTAATAAAGCATCAAAAAATTTAGCTGAAGAAAGAGGCGCATGTCCTGATGCAGCAGAATATGGTTTTCAAGAAAGATTTTCAAATAAAACTGCAATTGCTCCTACAGCTTCTATTTCAATTATTTGTGGTGGAGCTTCACCAGGTGTAGAACCTATTGCTGCTAACAGTTATACTCATAAAACTTTATCTGGGTCTTTTAATGTTAGAAATAGATATCTTGAAGAAATCTTAGATAGTCATGGAAAAAATGATGATGAAACTTGGTCTACTATTACGACTAATCAGGGCTCTGTTTCACATCTAGAATTTTTAACTGACTTAGAGAAAGATGTTTTTAAAACTGCATTTGAGTTAAATCAAAAATGGATTATTGAATTAAGTGGAGATCGAACACCTTTTATTTCTCAAGCTCAATCAGTTAACTTATTTTTACCAGCAGATGTTCATAAAAAAGAATTACATAGAATTCATTTTGATGCATGGAAAAAAGGTTTAAAAAGCCTTTACTACTGTAGATCAAAATCAATTCAAAGAGCTGAAAATATCAATGACTCAAAATCAACTGATGTTACAGCCAATGTATATAAGTCTAAAAATCAACAAACTAACGAAGAACCAAAGTACGAGGAGTGTTTATCATGTCAGTAGCAGAAAAAATAAAAACAAAAAAAAAAGAAATAATCCAACCAAAGAAAATGGGACTGTTAGTTGAAAATCCTGTTTATAAACCATTTAGATACCCATGGTGTTATGATGCATGGCTAACACAACAAAGAATTCATTGGTTACCAGAAGAGGTTCCATTAGGTGACGATGTTAGAGATTGGCAGAAAAATTTGTCTCAATCAGAAAAAAATTTATTAACTCAAATATTTAGATTTTTTACTCAAGCAGATGTTGAAGTTAGTAATTGTTATTTAAGACATTACACAACAGTATTTAAACCCACTGAAGTTTTGATGATGATGACTGCTTTTGCATCAATGGAAACAGTTCATATTGCTGCTTACTCACATCTTTTAGATACAATTGGTATGCCTGAATCTGAGTACTCTGCTTTCATGAAGTATAAAGAAATGAAAGACAAATATGATTACATGCAAAATTTTGATATGAGTTCGAAAGAAGACATAGCAAAAACAGTTGCAGTTTTTAGTGCATTCACAGAAGGTCTACAGTTGTTTGCAAGTTTTGCTATTCTTTTGAACTTTCCAAGACATAACAAGATGAAAGGTATGGGCCAAATAGTTACATGGTCTGTTAGAGATGAAACTCTTCATTGCAATTCTATGATAAGAATTTTTAAAGAATTCATTAAAGAGAACCCAGAAATATGGAATGCAAAACTAAAGAAAGAACTTTACGAAGCATGTAGAACTATTATTGAACATGAAGATGCTTTTATAGATCTTGCATTTGAAATGGGACCAATGGAAGGTCTTACTGCAAAAGAAGTTAAAGACTATATTAGATTTATTGGAAACCGTAGATTGGTCCAGTTAGGTTTAGAACCAATTTATGATGTTCAAAAAAATCCATTAGGATGGCTAGATACTATGTTAAATGCCGTAGAACATATGAATTTCTTTGAAGGTAGAGCAACAGAGTATTCTAAAGCATCAACACAAGGAACTTGGGTAGAAGCATTTAGTTAATAATTAGTGCATGATTTTGGATTAGTTGTTATTGGAGCACATTCAGGTATTCATATAAAAGATCTTATATCTGAATATGCTAATCAAAAGGTTTTGTTAGTTGAACCGGTTCCTTATAATTATCAAATACTTGAAAATGATTACAAAAAAAATAAAAATATTTTTGTAAGTAGAAATGCAATATTTGATGAAGCTAAAAAAGATAACTTTTACCATGTCAAAAAAGACTCTATAAAAAAACTAGGAAAACATTGGGCCAGCCAAATAGGCTCTTTTGATAAAAACCATATTCTTAATCATAAAAATAAAAGATTCGACATAAAAGATGATGATATTCAAATAACAGAGGTTGAATTTATTACTTTTCAAGACTTAGTAAAAAAGTATTCAATTAATTCAATTAATAAATTACAAATTGATGTTGAGGGTGCAGAGTATAAGATTATGCATTCAATTGATTATAATAAGATTAAGATTAAAAATATTTTTTTTGAGTCAAAACATTTCGATGGGACATTTACCGAAGGAGAAAAACTAAAAGAAATTAAAGATAAATTGATTTTAAATGGCTATAATCTGAAAAAAATAGACAAAGAAAATATTCTTGCAACCAAATAGTTACCTTTGGTTTAGCTGAACAACTTTTCTATGTTGACTACCTTTATAACTTGCTAAAGGTCTTATTAATTTATTAGCAGCATGCTGTTCCATAATATGTGCTGACCAACCTGTAATTCTAGAAATAACAAATATTGGTGTGAAAAAATCTGTATCGAAACCCATTAAATGGTAGGTAGGTCCAGTAGGGTAATCAACATTAGGATGAATATTTTTTCTTTCAATCATCACTTTTTCAACAATATCATAAATTTTTTCAAATTTTTTATCCTTTTTGATTTTTGCTACTTTTGCGAAATATTTTCTCATAGTTGGGACTCTAGAGTCTCCAGATTTATAAACTCTATGACCAAATCCCATTACAACATCTTTATTATCTAAGGCTTTATTTATCCATTTTAGTGCATTTTCAGGTTTCTTAATCTTATTCATCATATGCATTACTTCTTCATTAGCTCCACCATGAAGAGGACCTTTTAAACTTGCTATTGCACCAGTAATAGCTCCATGAATATCAGATAAACTACTTGTAATAGTTCTTGCTGTAAAAGTTGACACATTAAAACTATGCTCAGCATAAAGAATTAAAGAAACATCAAAAGCTTTTACTATTTCTTTTTGCGGAACTTTTCCAAAACACATATAAAAAAAATTTTCAGCCATAGTTAAATTTTTTTTAGGCTTAATAATATTTTTACCTTTTCTTATTCTGTAAAAAGCAGCTAGTGCAGTTGGAGTTTTTGCTAAAATTCTAATAGCTTTTCTTGTATTTGCTTCTTGAGAAGAGTCTGTGGTTTCTTTATCCTCAAGTCCCATTATGCTGACAGCTGTTCTAGCAACATCCATTGGATGAGATTTTTTTGGCATTTTTTTTAAGATTGAGTAAAGATCTTTAGATAAATCTCTATTGTTTTTTTCTTCCTTTTCAAATTTTCTTAATTCTATTGTGTTTGGTAAATCTTTATTTAAAATTAAATAGGCTACTTCTTCAAACTTACAATATTCACATAAATCTTGTGCAGCATATCCTCTATAAGTTAAAGAATTTATTTCAGGCATAACTTTTGAAACTTCTGTTTCATCAACTATTATTCCTAGCAAACCTTTTTTAATTTCATCACTCATCATTCATGTCCTTCAGTACTAAAATTATAAATTTTTTCATCTAAACTATTATATTTTTCATAATCAACAAGTTCATAAAGTCTCTTCCTAGTTTGCATTTTATCTATAATGTTATTTTGGTGTCCATTTGCATAAATGTCTCGTAATCCGTCCTCAACATTTTTCATGGCTAATCGTTGAGTCGTAACTGGATAAATTACAATATTATAACCAAGTGTTTCTAATTTTTTATAGTTAAATAATTTAGTTTTACCAAATTCAGTCATATTCGCGAGCAAGTAGCATGATAAATTTTTTCTTACTTTTTCAAAATCTTTTTCATCATGTAAAGCTTCAGGGAAAACTATTTCAGCTCCAGCATCTACATATGCTTTGCATCTTTCAATCATTTTATCAATACCTTCAACACTCTTTGCATCTGATCTAGCAATAATCTTAAAATTCTCATCTTTTCTTGAAGAAACACACTCTTTAATTTTTTTAACCATAACTTCAGTTGTGATTAATTCTTTATTATCTAAGTGCCCGCATCTTTTCCTTTCAATTTGATCTTCTAAATGTACAGCAGTAATTCCAAACTCTTCAAATGTTTCAACAGTTTCTTTACAAGATTTAAATCCCGTATCTATATCAACAATTGTAGGAAGGTTTGTAACTCTTGATATTAAATAAGATCTTGTACTAACATCTTGTAAAGTAGTTAGACCAATATCTGGAAATCCAAGATCATTAGCCATTACTCCTCCTGAAACATAAACAGCATCATAACCTATTTCCTCAATCAACTTAGCTGTTAAAGGATTATAAGCTCCTGGAACTCTTAAGATTTTATTTGATTTTAATTTTTCAACAAAATCAGATCTTTTTTGCTTAGGTTCTTTCTCAACAAAGTGCATTAAAAAATACCTTTCCTTAAATTTCTTTTAAGTTTACTTTTTTTGACTTCAATATTTAATCTATCTAATTGTCCAGGTTTTAGTTTTTTTAAATTTTGTACTGTCCTTAAAAATCTATCACTTTCTTTTTTATCTAAAATATTTTCAGTTAAAGTTAGAAATTTGTTGATATAGTTTTGTCTTTTAAAAGGTCGAGAACCATAAGGATGAGCATCAGCTCTGTCTTGCTCTTCAATTATTTTTTTCCCATCTTTTAAAGTAATAACTACTTTAGCACCAAATGCTTTTTTTTTTGGATTTGGATCATGATATTTTTTTGTCCATATTTTATCTTCATGAGTTTTAATTGATCTCCAAATTTTAATAGTACTTTTTCTTTTAGCCCTAGCTTTTGTATAAGATTTGACATGATGCCAACTACCATCCTCTAAAGCTACTGCAAATATATACATTATAGAGTGGTCTAGCGTTTCTCTGCTAGCATTAGGATCCATTTTTTGAGGATCATTTGCACCAGTTCCAATAACATAATGGGTATGATGACTAGTATAGATATCAATTTTTTTAATTTGATTTAAATTTTGAACTTTCTTCTTAAGTTTTTTAGCTAAGTCAATCAAAGCTTGAGACTGATATTCAGCAGAATATTCTTTAGTATAAGTTTCAAGAATTGCTTTTTTTGTTTGACCTTTTTTTGGTAAAGGAACTTTATATAAAGCTTTTTTTCCATCTAAAATTCTAGCAATCACACTATCTTCACCTTCATAGATTGGACTGGGTGCACCTTCACCTCTCATCACTCTATCAACAGCTTCAATAGCAAGTTTTCCTGCATGAGCAGGTGCGTAAGCTTTCCAACTTGAGATTTCACCTTTTCTTGATTGTCTTGTAGAAACCGATGTATGTAATGCTTGTTGTACTGATTGATAAATTGTTTCAGTATTTAATCTTAACATTGTACCAAGACCTGCAGCAACACTTGGCCCCAAATGAGCTATGTGGTCAACTTTATGTTTATGTAAACAAATACCCTTAACCAAATTTACTTGGACTTCATATGCAGTTATAATTCCTCTTAGAAGATCTAAACCACTTTTTTTATTTTGTTGAGCAACACTTAACAATGGAGGAATATTATCTCCAGGATGACTGTAATCTGCAGCTAAAAAAGTATCATGAAAATCTAGTTCTCTTACCGCAGTACCATTAGACCAAGCTACCCATTCACAATCAAATTTTAATTTTTTGCTCACACCGAATAATAAAGCTCCATTTTTTCTTGAGTGTTTTAAAGCCATTTCTCTTGAAGAAATAACAGGTCTTCTGTTTAAAGAAGCTATAGCAACTGAAGCGTTATCAATAATTCTATTAATTGCCATTTCAATTGCATTTTTATCTAATTTTGAATTATCACTTGCAATCTCTGCAATTTTCCAGGCAAGCTGGTTTTTTTTAGGGAGATGAATCTTAGATGGATAAACTTTAACATTATGTACTATCAAAATAACTCCTAATTTACGGAATTGTTTTTAATAGTTAAAAAAAAATAATCAATCTTAAAGATATTTTAATACAATTTTTTCAATTCCTACAAAGTCTCTTATTAAGTGATTATGATATATTTCACTAGTATTTTTTTCAGTATAACCATCTTCTAACAGGATTATTGGCATACCAGCTTCTTTTGCTGCATTTGCATCAGTTTCACTATCACCAATCATTAAGGATCTTTTTATATCTCCATCTAAAATTTCTATTACTGAAGTTAGATGTCGAGGATCAGGTTTGCAATAATTGAAAGTATTATGACCAGCTACATATTCAAAAAAATCATAAATGCCAATTTTTTTTAAAAGATCAACAGCCAGATGTTCCTGTTTATTTGTACAAACACCCATTGAAATATTTCTGTCTTTAGACCATATCAGAAAATCTTTAACACCTTTTATAAGAGTGCTTTCATTTACAATATTTTTTCCATAAAAATCTACAAAATCTTTAACCATCTCTTTCTTAATTTTTTCATCTTGTACTTTTCCAAATTCTTTTTTAGCTTGTCCCCATATGGATCTTCCAAGCATTGCCCCAGCACCTTGACCAACTAAATTTCTGATTTCCTCAGTTGATTTCGTTGGGTAACCAAATTTTTTCATCACATGATTATGAGCTCGCATTAAATCTGGTGCTGTGTCAACTAAAGTTCCATCTAAATCAAAAAGAATTGTAAAATTTTGCTTCATAATTAAAAGTATTTTTAAGAAATATTTTGTGAATTAAGAATTATATATACTTAATATAAAGATTTTCCTAGATGAAACAGATAAATTTAAAAAAAGACCAAGATAGATTAAGAAATAAATTTTTAAGGTCAGGTGTAAAAATGACTGGACCAGAAACAATTTATTTCTCTAAAGATATAAAAATTGGAAAAAATGTAACTATTGAACCATACGTTGTTTTTGGCCCAAAAGTAAAAATTGGAAGCAATGTATTAATTAGATCATTTAGCCATTTAGAGAATTGCATTGTTAAAGATAAAGTTGAAATAGGACCTTATGCAAGAATTAGACCAAATACTATTTTAGAAAAATGTTCTAAAGTTGGAAACTTTGTTGAAATTAAGAAAAGTAAGATTGGAAAAAATTCTAAAGTTAATCATTTAACATATATTGGTGATGCAAATATTGGTAAAAATGTAAATGTTGGGGCAGGTACTATTACTTGTAATTATGATGGCATTAAAAAAAGCAAAACATCTATAAAAGATAACGTATTTATTGGATCAAACTCTTCATTAGTGGCGCCTTTAACATTAGAGGAAGGTAGTACTATTGGCGCTGGTTCGGTTATAACTAAAAAAGTAAAAAGAAAATCTTTAGCTCTCACTAGGAGTTTACAAACTGAGGTAAAAAATTATAAAAGAAAAAGAAAATAAATATGTGTGGGATTATTGGTATAAATAGTAGCAAACCAGTTTCAGCAACAATCATCAACTCTCTTAAAAAATTAGAATACAGAGGTTATGACTCAGCTGGTATTGCCACACTTTATGATGGTTTAATTAATGAAATTAAATCTGAGGGAAGAGTTGATAATCTTGAAAAAAGTTCTTTAGTAAAAAGTATGGAAGGCACTGTGGGTATTGGCCATGTAAGATGGGCAACACATGGATTACCAAATAGTATAAATGCTCACCCTCATTCATCTCAAAATGTTTCAGTTGTTCATAATGGAATTATTGAAAACTCAACATTATTAAAAAAGTTTTTAGTAGGAAAAGGTCATAAATTTAAATCTCAGACTGATACTGAGGTGATAGTTCATTTAATAACAGAAAATTTAAAAACAGAAAATATTGTTGAGTCAGTTAAAAAAACATTAAAATCTCTTCATGGAAGTTTCGCATTAGGAATTATATTTAAAGATGAACCAGACTTAATTGTTGGAGCAAGAAGAGGCTCTCCTCTTGCTGTTGGATATGGTCCTAATGAAAATTATTTAGGTTCAGACTCATATGCACTTAAATCAATGACAAATAAGATCACTTATTTAGATGATGGAGAATTTTGTATTATTAAAAAAGATCATGTAGAATTTTTTAGTGAAGATGGAACAAAAATTAATAAAAAAGTTTTAGAATTATCATCACAAGATGAGAAATATGACAAAGGTGATTTCAAACATTTCATGGCAAAAGAAATAGAGGAACAACCAATTACACTTAAAAATGGAATTAAAGAATATATTGATACATCAAATAATGACATCAATATTCACAATTTTCCTTGGAAAATTAATGAGATATCGTCTGTTACTTTAATCGGTTGTGGAACAGCATACCATTCTTGCTTAATGGCAAAATATTGGTTCGAAGAACTTACCTCTATAGATGTTAATATAGATATAGCATCAGAATTTAGATACAGAAAAAACAGATTCAAAAAAGATACTTTATATGTATTTGTATCCCAATCTGGTGAGACAGCAGACACTTATGCAGCACTAGATATATGTATTAAAAATAGAATGAAGACTTGTGCAGTAGTTAACGTAATTGAAAGTTCAATAGCTAGAGATAGTGAATTTGTTCTACCAATACATTGTGGAACTGAAATTGGGGTTGCGTCAACAAAAGCTTTTTTAGGTCAAATTTTAATTCTTTATATTTTAGCCTTAAAACTAGGAATGTTAAAACAAGATATAGAAAAAAAAGTATTTACAAAAAAAATTAAAGATCTTAAAGGTTTACCAAAATTAGTTGAGAAGACATTATCTATTGATAATAAAATACAAACAGTATGTGGTACATTTAATGAAGCAAAAGGATCGATGTTTTTAGGAAGGGGTTTTTCTTTTCCAATTGCTCTTGAAGGTGCGCTCAAATTAAAAGAATTATCTTATGTACATGCTGAAGGCTATCCAGCTGGAGAAATGAAACACGGTCCGTTAGCTTTAATTGAGGAGGGAATGCCAGTTGTAGTTTTGGCTCCAAGAGACAATTATTATAAAAAAACAATCTCAAACATGCAGGAAGTAATTGCAAGAGGAGCGAAAGTTTTATTAATAACAAATAGAAGTAAAGATGAAGTTTTATCTGAAAATATTTGGGAAACTATAGAGGTAGAAAATGCCAATGAGGATCTTTTACCTTTCCTTTTAACAATACCTTTGCAGAAATTGGCTTATTATTCTGCACTTAAAAAAGGTTTTGATATTGATAAACCTCGTAATTTGGCTAAATCTGTCACCGTTGAATAATTAAAAAACTCTGATACAACAATCTTAGGTTGAATATGAAAAATTGGAAAGTAAATAGTTGGAGAAAATATCCTGTTAAGCACATACCTAAGTATGATGATGAGAAGGAATTAAATAATGTTTTAGATAAGCTTAAAACTTTTCCTCCTCTTGTATTTGCTGGTGAAACTAGACATTTGAAAGATCAGTTAGCTAAAGTTGTAGATGGAAAAGCTTTTCTTCTTCAAGGTGGAGATTGTGCAGAAAGTTTTGCGGAGTTTCACCCTGATAATATTAGAGATACCTTTAAGGTAATTTTGCAAATGTCATTGATATTAACTTACTCTGCTTCTTTACCCGTTGTAAAACTTGGAAGAATTGCGGGTCAGTTTTCAAAACCTAGAAGTGCACCCACGGAAAAACAGGGTGATATAGAACTACCAAGTTATCTAGGTGATAATATTAATGCAATCGACTTTAATGAGAAAGCTAGAAGACCAGATCCAAAGAGAATGTTTAAGGCGTATTCACAATCAGCATCAACTCTAAACTTACTCAGAGCGTTTTCTAAAGGTGGATTTGCAGATTTAAATAAAGTTCACTTATGGAACTTAGATTATATTAAAAAAAGTCCTCAAGCTAAAAAATTTAAAGATTTAGAAGATAAGATAGCTGATGCTCTAGCATTTATGGATGCATGTGGAATTACATCTGACTTTAACAACAGACTATATACAGTCAATTTTTGGACTTCTCATGAGGCTTTACATCTGCCGTTTGAAGAAACTATGACTAGAGTAGATTCAACAACTGGTGAGTACCACGATACATCTGCTCATTTTGTTTGGATTGGTGACAGGACAAGACAATTAGATGGTGGACACGTTGAATTTTGTAAAGGTATAGAAAATCCAATTGGGATTAAGTGTGGTCCAACTTCTAAACCTGATGAGATAGCTAAAATTTGTGAAGTTTTAAATCCTAAAAATGAAAAAGGTAAAATTACTTTGATTTCTAGATTTGGTCATCAAAATGTTGAAAAGTTTTTACCAAAATTAATTCGAGGAATTAAAAAAGAGGGTTTAAATGTTATTTGGTCTTGCGACCCTATGCATGGTAATACTTTAGTGTCCTCAACAGGATTTAAAACAAGACCATTCAACAATATTTTAAAAGAGGTTAAAAACGTATTTCAAGTTCACCAAAGTGAAGGGTCTTATGCGGGAGGTCTTCATATTGAGATGACGGGTCAAAGTGTTACTGAGTGTACTGGCGGGGCCAAAAATATATCTGACCAAGATTTATCTAGTAGATATCACACACATTGCGATCCAAGGCTAAATGCAGATCAGTCTATTGAATTAGCTTTTTTAATTTCAGATGAAATTAAGAAAAATTCTAATTACGCAAAAAATATTATTAAAGCTGCTTCTTAAAAGCTTATTAATCAAATAGGCTTATTAAAGTATGACTATCAATTTATACAATATTAATTAAAAATGATTATATCTTAAATATGGATAAAAAACTAAAAATCGCGCTTGCACAACTAAATCCTCTAGTAGGAGATGTTTCAGGCAATGTAGATAAATTGATAACTATAAGATCAAAATTAAATAGTGAAGTTGATATCTTAGTTGCCCCGGAACTATATATTTCTGGATATCCAATTGATGATTTAGTTTTAAGAGAGGATTTTTTAAATTTAGTTGAAAGTGAAATAAAGAGACTTGTAAGTATCACAAAGGATGAAAAATCAGCAATAATAGTTGGAGCGCCCAGAAAGGATAATAAAGCTATTAAAAATTCAGTATACGTAATTGAAAATGGTAAAATTGTTGAAATAAAAGATAAATATGAACTTCCTAATACTGGCGTTTTCGATGAACAAAGAATATTTACACAAGGTCAATTAGAAGATTGTGTAAAAATTAAAGATATTAAATTTGGATTACCCATTTGTGAAGATATTTGGGAAAAAACTGTTCTTGAAAAATTATCAAAATCTGGTGCAGAAATTATTATAGCGATAAATGCATCACCCTTCACTACCTCGAAAAGTTTTGAGAGAGATCATGTGACTTTATCCAGAGTGAATGAAATTAAATTACCACTAATTTATCTTAACAGAACGGGTGGGCAAGATGAACTGATATTTGATGGCTCCTCCTTTGCTTTAAATCATGATGGAAATAAATTTTTTTGTTCATCAGAATTTAAAGAGGAGGTTTCAATTATAGATTTTACTAAAGAAAATGAAAAATGGATTGGCTCTGGAAATTTAGATAAAAACACTTCTGAAATAGAAAGATTATATAAAGCTCTAGTTCTTGGATTAAGAGATTATGTGAATAATAACAAATTCCAAGGTGTTGTTTTAGGTTTGTCGGGTGGAATTGATTCCGCTCTCGTTGCAGCAATTGCCACTGATGCATTCGGCTCAGAAATGGTTCAAGCAATTATGCTTCCAAGCCCTTTTACCGGTGAAGAAAGTTTAAACGATGCTAAAGAGGCAGCAAATCTTTTAAAAATTAAATTTTCAAATTTAGAAATTAAAGAAGCTATGAAAATTATTGATAAAACATTGGGAAAATTTAATGGTAAAAGTTTTTCACCAGGTATTACAGAGGAAAATATACAGTCGAGACTTCGAGGATTGTTACTTATGGCCTTATCTAATAGATATGGCTACATGGTTTTAGCGACTGGAAATAAATCAGAATATGCAGTTGGATATTCAACGTTGTATGGTGACATGTGTGGAGGTTTCGCTCCTATCAAAGATGTGTGGAAAACTGATGTTTTTAATTTATGTAAATGGAGAAATGAAAATTTCTCTGATTTATTCAAAGGACCTAAAGGAAAAGTTATTCCACAAAATATAATTATAAAAGCACCAACTGCAGAATTAAAAGAGAATCAAAAAGATACTGACAATTTGCCTGAATATGAAATTTTAGATGAAATTCTAAAAGGTCTTGTTGAAAAAGAAATTTCAGTCGAAAAAATTGTTTCAAATGGTTTTGATAGAAAAATTGTCGAAAAAACAGCTCAACTATTAGCTAGATCTGAATACAAAAGATTTCAAGCAGCACCAGGGCCAAAAGTAACATCAAAAGCTTTTGGAAGGGATCGAAGATTTCCACTTACAAGTGGATTTAAGAATTGGAACTGAATGAATCAGGATATTTTTTTAACAAATACTCTTGGAAATAAAAAAGAAAAATTTACTCCGATTGATCCAACAAATGTTGGAATGTATGTTTGTGGTCCTACTGTTTATGATGATCCACATGTTGGAAATGCTAGGCCTTTAATACTTTTCGATATATTATTTAAAGTTCTTAAATGTAAATATGGAAATGAATCTGTTACTTACGTCCGTAATATAACAGATATAGATGATAAAATTATTAAATCATCTGCAGAAAAGAAAATTTCAATAACCAAGTTAACCTCTGATGTTACAAAAAAGTTTCATGATGATTGTAATTATTTAAATTGTGAACCTCCAACTTACGAACCTAAAGCTACTGATAATATTGAATTAATGATTAATATGATAAACGAATTAATTAAAAGTGAGTTTGCTTATGAAGAGGGAAAGCATATATATTTTAAAGTAAGAAAATATAATGACTATGGAAAGCTTTCTAATAAAAATATTGATGATTTGATAGCTGGTTCAAGAATAGAACTATCAGATAAAAAGCAAAATCAGGAGGATTTTGTATTGTGGAAACCGTCCAAAGATAGTGAACCATCATGGGAATCCCCTTGGGGTAAAGGGAGACCTGGATGGCATTTAGAGTGTTCTGCAATGTCTAAAAAATATCTTGGTGATACTTTTGATATTCATGGCGGAGGTAGAGATTTAATATTCCCACATCATGAAAATGAGATTGCCCAGTCAGTATGTGCCAACAAAACTACAAAATTTGCAAACTATTGGGTCCACAATAATTTTATTACAATGTCGAAAGAGAAAATGGCAAAATCTCAAGGAAACATTTTAAAAATAAATGATTTTAAAAAAAAATATAATGGTCAAGTTTTGAGATTAGCATTAATAAGTGCGCATTACACTCAACCTCTTGATTGGAATGAAGAACTAATGGCCGAATGTGAAAAAACTTTGAATAAATGGTATAATTGTTATGTATCTGTTAATAAAAAAGTATTGATAAAAGATGATGATCTAAAACCTTTGTATGACGATTTGAATACACCTGGCTATATCGCATCACTACATAGACTTTATGATAAAGCAAAAGACGGTAATAGAGAAGAGAAAGAATTATTTACGACTGCATGTAAATTTATTGGTCTTTTAAATCAATCGAAAGAGGAATGGAATAGTTTTAAAAGACAAAATTTAAAACTTTCTGAAAAAGATATTTTAAACAAAATTGATGAAAGAAACAAAGCGAGAGATAAAAAAAATTATAAATTAGCGGATAAAATTAGGGATGAGCTATTAGGTAAAGGTGTTTTAATTGAAGATAAAGATGGTAAAACAATTTGGAAAATTAAATGAGCAAAGAGAGACTATATATATTTGATACAACTTTAAGGGATGGTGCACAAACCCAAGGGGTAGATTTTTCATTGGAAGATAAAGAGAAAATTGCCTCGGCTTTAGATAATTTGGGAGTGGATTACATAGAGGCTGGATGGCCAGGGGCTAATCTGACTGATACAGAATTTTTTCAAAAAAAACATGATTTTAAAAATTCAAAATTGACATCTTTTGGAATGACTAAAAGATCAGGCAGAAGTGCTGAGAATGACACAGGATTGTCAGCTATTATGAACTCTAATACCTCAGCAGTTTGTTTGGTTGGAAAGTCTTGGGATTTTCATGTCGATGTTGCATTAGGAATAACAAACGAGGAAAATTTAGATAATATTTCTGAAAGCGCCAAACATTTTGTTAAAGCAAAAAAAGAATTTATGTTTGATGCAGAGCATTTTTTTGATGGTTATAAAGCAAATCCAAAATATGCTTTGTCTTGTATAAAAGCTGCATATGATCAAGGCGCTAGATGGATAATACTGTGTGATACAAATGGAGGAACTCTCCCACATGAAGTTTCACAAATAGTAAGTCAAGTTTCAAAAGTTGTTCCCTCAAAGAACCTAGGGATACACGCACACAATGATACAGGTAACGCAGTAGCTAATTCTTTAGCTGCAGTATTGTCTGGTGTTCGACAAATTCAAGGTACAATTAATGGGCTAGGTGAGAGATGTGGGAATGCAAATTTAATGTCATTGATACCAACATTTTTTTTGAAGAAAGATTTTTCATCTCAATTTGAAATAGGAATAAAATCAGAAAATATTAAAAATTTAACTGATTGTTCAAGACTATTAGATGAAATTTTGAATAGAAAACCTAATCAACATTTACCCTATGTTGGTGCTGCAGCTTTTTCACACAAAGGTGGATTACATGTGTCTGCAGTTCAAAAAGATCCAAAAACTTATGAGCACATCAGTCCAGAAGAAGTTGGTAATACAAGAAATATTGTTGTTTCAGATCAGTCAGGGAAATCAAATATAATTTCAAGATTGAAAAGTATTAAAATCGAAATTAAGGAAAATGATCCAAAAATCAAAAAATTATTAGATGAAGTAAAAGATAGAGAGTTTATTGGTTATAGTTATGATGGAGCTGATGCATCATTTGAACTGTTAGCTAGAAGAATTATTGGAGAAATTCCAAGATATATATCGATTAATGAATATGATGTTTCTGTAAAAAAAAGTAAATTTGGAGAAATAGTTTCTTCTGCAAAAGCCGAATTAGAGGTTGATGGAGAAAAAATTGTTTGTGAAGGAGAGGGCAATGGACCAGTTAATGCCCTTGATAACGCTATAAGACAAAATGTTGATCGACTAGCGAAATATTCAAAATATTTAAAAGATTTAAAATTAGTCGACTATAAAGTCAGAATTTTAAATACGGGTACTGAAGCTGTTACTAGAGTATCAATTGAAAGCACAGACTCTAAAGGAAAAAATTGGTTTACTATTGGTGTATCTACAAACATAATTGATGCTTCATTCAAAGCATTAATTGATAGTTTAGATTATAAACTATTTAAAGATAACGCCCCTGCTAGTAAATAAATGAGTAAAAATCATATCTCTTTTATTCTTCACAAACCTCAATTATCAGAAAATATTGGTGCATGTGCTAGAGCAATAAAAAACTTTAACTTTAAGAAACTAATATTAATTAATCCAAAACCAATTTTTCCTAATGATAAAATTTTAGCTACTTCTGTTGGAGCTAAAGATATTATTGATCATAGCAAAAAGTATGACACTTTAGAACAAGCTCTTGGTAAAATTGACATTATTATTGCTACAACAGCAAGATTTAGGAATAAAAATATTAAACACATTACTTTAGAGGAATTAAAAAAGATAAATTTTAAAAAGAAAATTGGTTTTTTATTTGGTTCAGAAGCGTCAGGTTTATCAAATGAAGAGATCAGTTATGCTAATTATACTTTACAGATACCAACTAACCCTGATTTTAGATCTCTTAACTTGTCACATAGTTTAATAATTATTGCTCAATATGTGGCTAATATTATCAAACTCAAAAGTATTCCATTCAAAAAGTCAAAAAAAGTTAAATCTGCAAGTAAAAAAGAAATTCAATCAATGTTAAGTCTATGTATTAAAAATTTAGATGAAATAGATTTCTTCAAGCCTAAAGAAAAGAGACCAAAAATGCTTGAGAACTTAAGAAATATTTTTTATAAAATGGACTTGTCTGACAAAGAAACACGTATTTTATCAAGTGTATTTGCTAGTTTGAGTAAAAAACGTTGATTGACAAAATAAGGAGTAAGTTTATAAACCCCTCTATTAAATGACAAAAAGATTAAACTCTAAACATAAAGTTGATAGAAGACTAAAAGTCAACCTATGGGGACGACCAAAAAGCCCATTCAATACTAGAGCTTACGGACCTGGTCAACATGGTCAATCAAGACAAGGTAAGCCATCAGATTACGGAATTCAATTACAAGCTAAGCAAAAATTAAAAGCTTATTATGGTAATATTAACGAAAGACAATTCAGGAATATTTATAAAAAAGCAAGCATGCTTAAAGGTGATACTAGTGAAAATTTAATTGGTTTATTAGAAAAAAGGCTTGATGCAGTAATCTATAGAGCAAAATTCTCCACGACAATTTTTTCAGCAAGGCAACTGATTAATCATGGTCATGTAAAAGTTAATGGCAAAAAAGTTAATATAGCTAGTTATTCAGTAAATGAAGAAGACTCAATTGAAATAAGAGATAAATCTAAACAATTAGCCATTATCGATATAGCTTTAGCTAGTAAAGAAAGAGAAACTCCTGAATATATTCAAATGGACGAAAAAAATAAAAAATTTAAGTTTGTTAGAACACCAAAACTTGAAGAAGTGCCTTATCCAATAGTTATGGAACCAAACTTAGTAATTGAATATTATTCAAGATAAAATTATTTTTTATAATTTATACCTTTATCGTCAAAAACTTTTTTAATTTCACCACTCTCATACATTTCTTTGATAATATCGCATCCTCCAACAAATTCTTTCTTTATATAAAGTTGAGGTATAGTTGGCCAATCACTAAATACTTTTATTCCTTCTCTTAATGTTTGATCCTCTAAAACATTAATAGCTTTAAAGTTAACTTCTAAAATTTTTAGTATATTTGTAACTGCCATCGAAAAACCACATTGAGGAGCATCTGGTGTACCCTTCATAAATAAACAAATTTCATTGTTATCAATATGATTTTGAATTAAATTCTTAACTTTATCATCCATTATTGTTCCTTTGTTTTAATTGCTAAAGCATGCAGTTCATTACCCATTTTACCTTTTAATGAATCGTATACCATTTTATGTTGTTCGATTTTACTTTTACCGGCAAATTTAGCAGATGTTATAGTTGCTGAGTAATGATTATTATCTCCTGCTAAATCTTGAATTTCTATTGAAGCATCAGGTAAAGCCTCTTTGATGTGTCTCTCTATTTCTTTTAAATCCATTGCCATTATGAACTCATATAATTAGTTAACCAATTACTATTATAAGATTTTAATTCGTCAATTGTAACTTTTGTCTTTTGATTAATTATCATATCTTTTTCAATTATGATGCCTAATTCTTCGTGATAAACTGAATTTTGATCCAAAATTTTAATAACTTCTTTTAAATATTTAGGATTTATCTCGATTATATATCTTCCTTGATCTTCTGAAAAAAGGTAATCAATTTCGTTAATCAAATTTTTAGATTTATTAAATTTAATACCTTTATTACCCTTTATAGCCATTTTGCTCACTGCGGTTATTATACCACCTAAAGATACGTCGTGAGCACTTTTAATATGACCTTTCTGTATTAAATTTAATAATGACTCTCCGTTATTTTTTTCATTAAAAAGATTTACTTCTGGTGGGGGGCCATTTTTTTCATCTAAAATTGATCTAGCAAAAAGACTTTGATCAATATGCCCTTCAGTTTTTCCAATAACCATAACTATATTATTAATTTCTTTAAAATTCATAGTAACCATTTTGGTGTAGTCTTTTATTAGTCCAACTCCTCCTATAGAAGGTGTTGGTTTGATTCCTATTTCTTTTGTTTGATTATAAAAAGAAACATTTCCTGAAACCACAGGATAGTTTAAGTATTTACACGCCTCTCCAATACCTTGAACACATTCGACAAATTCACCCATGTTTTCTTCATTCTCTGGACTTCCAAAATTCAAACAATTAGTTATTGCTATTGGTGTAGCACCAACAGAAATTAAATTTCGCCAACTTTCTGCAACTACCTGTTTTCCACCAGTTAAAGGGTGAGCCCAACAATATACTGCTGATGAGTCCACTGAAGCTGCTATTGCTTTATTCGTGCCATGAACTCTTACTACACCAGAGTCTCCACCAGGTTTTTGAATTGTATCACCCATTACTGTGTGATCATATTGTTGCCAAATCCATTCTTTGCTACATATATTTGGGTTAGATAAAACTTTTTTTAAAACATCTTTAATTTTTAGACTGTTTAAAAAATCCTTCTTTATTTTATTTTTTTTTGGCAATTTAGATTTTTTCCATTTTCGATCATACATAGGTGAGTTTTCAACTAAGGTATTAACTGGAATATTCACAACTTGTTTATTGTCAAAAAATAACTCAATATTTTTTGTATCAGTAGTTTTACCAATTATTGCAAAATCTAAATTCCATTTATCAAATATTTTTTTTGCTAATTCTTCTTTACCATTTTCTAGTACAATCAACATTCTTTCTTGACTTTCAGAAAGCATAATTTCGTAAGGTGTCATCTTAGCTTCTCTACAAGGAATTTTATTTAGATTTATTTCAACTCCTAAATTCCCTTTTGATGCCATCTCAATGCTTGAAGATGTCAGACCTGCCGCGCCCATATCTTGAATAGCAATTATAGAATCACCGGCCATTAACTCCAAACATGCTTCTAAAAGAAGTTTTTCAGTAAAAGGGTCTCCAACTTGTACAGTTGGTTTTTTTTCTTCAATCTTTTCGTCAAAACTTGCAGAAGCCATGCTCGCACCATGAATACCATCTCTTCCAGTCTTAGAGCCTACATAAATTACTGGTTTATTTAATCCTGCTGCTTTTGAATAAAATATTTTATTTTTTTTAACCAATCCTAAAGTCATCGCATTAACCAAAATATTCCCATTGTAAGAGCTATCAAAAGATGTTTGACCAGCTATTGTAGGTACACCCATACAGTTACCATAACCTCCAATTCCATGAACAAC
>QCBC01000014.1 GCA_003281725.1 Pelagibacteraceae bacterium AG-345-O09
TCTCATAGTTTTTTTTTATCTTGTTGAAAAAAAACTTTTTTGAGATTCCAATATTGCTGTCACAGTTTATAATCAAACTATAATTCTTGATTTTCAAATTTTGATAATCTTTTTTTTTTTTAAAGTTACATAATTTATCTTTAGACAGCTTAGATAATAACTTTTTTTGTAATTCATGATTCTTAATTATTCCAAAAAGTGGTTCGTTATTTTTTTCAAATTTCAAAATATTTTCATCAGAAACTTTTTCAGAAAAAATTTCAATTTTATCTATATTCCAAGTAATATCTTTTATATCCAAAATATTTTTATTAAAAAAATCTAAATTTTTTTTTGATATTCCAATGGTCCTACCTCTATTAAAATATGATTTAGGTTCAGTAAAAAAAAGATCAACTATTATTCCTTGGTTAACTAAAGATTTAGCTAAACTTAAACTTGTCAATCCACCGCCTATTATACCTAGTTTCATAATATTTTTAATTTTAACAATAAAAATTAGATGATACAAAGTGATATATTTGATTCATCTAAAATGGATATAAAAAAACTATCAAACAAGATTTTAACGTTTCTTATTAAGCGTTTAATTGAGATATTCGGTATTTTAGTCATTCTATTAGGTGTTTTAATACTTGCAGCATTAATTTCATATTCTCCTGAAGATCCAAATTTTATCTTTCCAGAAAATACAGATATTAAAAATATATTAGGTTATCAAGGTAGTTTTGTATCTGACCTTATTTTTCAATCTGTCGGGTTGATTGCTTATTTAATTCCAATTACATTAATATTTACTGGAATAAACATTTTTAAACGTAAAGAAATTTTCCTATTAGTTGAAAATACTTTTTATGTTGTAATCTATTCCTTTTTTGGTTCTTTATTCTTTAGCCTTTTTTATTTAAACACATTTACTCTTTATATAAATGGCAATGGCGGATTTGTTGGAAACTATTTAAGTGATTCATTTATTAAAAGTTTAACTAACTCATATAATGATGTTTTATTCTATTTGTTTATTATAGTGACACTTTTATTTTTCTTAATTAGTATAAATTTTAATTTAAAAAGTTTTTTTTTTAATTTTAAAAAATTTATAAATTTTGTTTTTAAAAAAAGTTCAAAGAATTATACGAATCAAAATGAAGTTATAAGTGAATTTATTCCTCAAGAAGGGATAAAAGATTTAATTCAAGAAGACTTACCATTTATTAAAGCAGATACTAATAAATTTTTAAATAAAAATAAATTTTTTCTACCTTCTTTAGATTTGTTAAAAATTTCAAGTGAAAAGAAAAAAGTTGAGCCAAATAATAGTCCAAATAATAATCCAGATTTTTTAGAAAAAATACTTTTAGATTTTGGTGTAGATGGAAAAATCAAAAAAGTTAGTCATGGGCCAGTTGTTACTCTTAATGAGTTTGAACCCGCAGCAGGTGTTAAAGTTTCAAAAATAATTAATCTTTCAGATGATATCGCAAGAAATACTAGTTCAGACTCGGCCCGTATAGCAACTATACTAGGTAGTAACACAGTGGGAATTGAACTCCCTAATTCTTATAGAGAAAATGTTTATTTAAGTGAAATTTTAAATAGTACAGATTTTAAAAAAAAAGAAATAAAATTGCCAATAGCACTAGGTAAAAATATTTCTGGAACACCAATAATTAGTGATCTATCATCAATGCCACATTTACTAATTGCTGGAACAACAGGATCTGGTAAATCTGTTTGCATAAATACTATAATTTTGTCACTTCTTTACAAACATACTCCAGAAAAATGTAAATTCATTCTTATAGATCCTAAAATGTTAGAACTATCTACATATGAGGGTGTTCCACATTTACTTTGTCCTGTAATTACTGAAGCAAAAAAAGCAGCTTCAGTTTTAGGTTGGGTCGTTAAAGAAATGGAAAGTAGATATCGGTTAATGACTAAAGAGGGTGTAAGAAACATTGATGGTTATAATACGAAACATAAACTACCTATGCCCTATATAGTTGTTGTGGTTGATGAAATGTCTGATCTGATGCTAGTAGCAGGTAAAGAAATTGAAAATTATATCCAAAAGTTATCTCAAATGGCAAGGGCAGCTGGTATTCATATAATAATGGCAACTCAAAGACCTAGCGTTGATGTGATAACAGGAACAATTAAAGCTAATTTTCCGACTAGAATATCTTTTCAAGTAACTTCCAAAATTGACAGTCGGACTATTTTAGGAGAACAGGGAGCCGAACAATTATTGGGTAAAGGAGATATGTTATATATGTCTTCAGCAAATAGAATTGTGAGAATACATGCTCCTTTTGTTTCTGATAATGAAATAGAAAAAATAAATAATTTTTTAAGATCACAAGCTGAACCAGATTATGTAGATGAGATTTTAAATTTTGTTGATGAAAAAGAAATAAGTGAAACTACAAAAAATCAAGGAGACAAAGATGAACTTTACCAGACTGCTGTAGAAATAATTAAATCTGAAGGTAAAGCTTCAACATCTTTTTTACAAAGAAAACTACAAATTGGTTATAACAGAGCTGCAAGAATTATTGATATGATGGAGGCAGATGGTATCGTTAGTAAAGCTAATCATGTTGGCAAAAGAGATGTTCTTTAATGAAAAAAATATTTTTAATAGCTTTTTTTTTAATTTTATCAAAAAATTCATTTGCATCTATAAAAGATAGTATAATTACGAAACTAAAAGAAGTTGAAAATATATCTTTTGAATTTGAACAAAATATAAATGGAAAAATTGAGAATGGAAATTGTATTATCGAATACCCCAAAAAAATCAATTGTAAATATAATTCAAGTAATAAAAAAATTTTGATTTCAAATGGTAATTCTTTAGTAATAAAAACTTTAAGTAGTTATTATATTTATCCTTTAAAAAAAACCCCTTTAAACACAATTTTAGACAAAGATTTTTTACTAAAAAAAATCAAAAACTTAAAAGAAAGAGATGTTGATAAGAAATTTGTAAATTTTAGTTTTCTAGAAAATGAAAATCAAATTAATTTATTTTTTGATAAGATGACCTTTAACCTAATTGGTTGGCAAACCATTGATATTTATCAAAATGTTAGTATTACTTATCTCTCATCAATTAAGCGAAATCAAAAGCTAAAAGAGAATTTATTTTTACTTCCAAAAAAAAAATAATCTGATTTAATAAAGTATCGTTTCTGTTTTAAAAACTTTCATACCTCTTGAGATATAATTATTGAGTGCATTTTTGTGATCTAATGAACATGTGTGTACCCATACTCTTTTTGGCTTTTTCAAAAATGAATTTTTTATAGCTGCTGATAATATGAATGAGCCTAATTTCTTATTTTGATATTCTGATAATAAACCTAAGTATGCAATTTCAACTTCGTTAGCTTCAAGATGGAAAATTAATTCAAAATAACCAGCAAAAACACCTTTTACTTTTAAAACATAAGTTTCAACTTTTGAGTTGGATACATACTCTATCCACTGTTTTTCAGTCCAAACAAGTCTATCTACCCAATTATGATTCTTGCCAATATTTTTATAAAAAAACTTATTTAATTGAAAATCTACTGGATTAACAATTTCAACTGCGTATTCATCTGAATTATAAAAAGAATCTCTTAGATCTTTAAGAGATGTTATTTCTAAATAATTTCTTTCGACTTTTTTATTCACTCTACCATCTTGCCAACTTTTTCTCCTCCAAACAAATGAAAATGCAAATGAGGTACCTCTTGACCCCCATGCTCACTTATATTAGCCAGTGCCCGGTATCCTTTCCCAGTATCTACTGAAATTTGAAGTTTTTTTGCAACAATATTTATTCCTTTCAATAATCCAACCATTTCATCTTGGGAGGCATTAGTACTGAAGTCATCTAGGTCTAGGTATTTTCCTTTGGGTATAACCAGTGCATGAATTTTTTTTTGAGGATTTATATCGTAAAAAGATAGCACAAAATCATCCTCATAAATTTTTTTACAAGGTATTTCTCCTCTTAATATTTTTGCGAAAATATTATTATTGTCATAACTCATTTTTTTCTCTTATCAAGCTCACCCATTACGTCCTCAACTTTTATATCATTTGCCTCAAGATACATTATCAAATGATAAAAAACATCTGCTGCCTCATGAATTTTATTGGTATCTTTTTCTACGGCCTCTATTAGTTCATTTATCTCTTCTAAAACTTTTGTTTTACTTAATGATTTATCATTAAGTAATTTGTTAGTATATGACCCCTCTTTTGGGTATTTTTTTCTATCTCTAGCGAGACTGAACAAATTTTCTAAAGTATTAAACATTCTAAATTCTAACAGGTATTCCCTTTGAGTCCAAATATTCCTTGGCTTCTTTTATAGAATGTTTTCCATAATGAAATATAGACGCTGCTAAAACTGCACTCGCATTTCCTAACTTTATTCCATCAACTAAATGATCTAGATTCCCAACACCACCTGATGCAATTACAGGAATATTAACTTTAGATGAAATTTTAGACATTAAATCAATGTCGTAACCAACCTCAGTTCCATCTCTATCCATTGAAGTTACTAATAGTTCTCCAGCACCATTTTCTTCCATTTGTTTTGCGTACTCTAAGGTATCAATACCGCTGTTATTTCTTCCTCCATGTGTAAATACTTCCCATTTATCTCCATTCTTTTTTGCATCTATTGCAACTACAATACATTGAGATCCAAACTTTTTTGAACTATCGATAACAACTTTTGAATTTTCGACTGCAGCCGTATTTATTGAAACTTTATCTGCACCACAATTAAGTAATTTTGAAATATCTTCAACACTTCTCACTCCTCCTCCAACAGTTAAAGGCACAAAACATTTCTTTGAGGTTTGTTCAACGACATCGTAAATTGTATCTCTATTTTCATTGGAGGCAGTAATATCTAAAAAACAAATTTCATCTGCACCACCATCACTATAAATTTTTGCTTGTTCGACAGGGTCTCCTGCATCCTTAAGGCCTACAAAGTTTATTCCTTTAACGACACGACCATTTTTAACATCTAAACATGGAATTATTCTATTTTTGAGCATCTTCCTTCACTAGTTCTGCTAATTTAATATCACCATCATAAATAGCTTTACCAACTATTATTCCTTCAATATTTTTCAAACTTTTTGCTTTTTTAACATCATTAATTGAGGATACACCTCCAGAAATTATCACTGGGCAATTAGATGTATCAGCAACTTTTGAGGTTTCCTCGAAGTTTGGGCTTTGTTTCATTCCATCTCGATTGATATCCGTGAAAATCAATCTACTTACACCGTAATCATTTACTTCTTTTAAATAACTTAAAGTTAATTGATTAGAATTTTCTTTCCATCCTGATACTGACAATAACCCATCTTTAGCATCTAAACCTAAAGCAATTTTATTTGGGAATTTTTTACACGCTTCTTTTAAAAAATTTTTATCTTTTATCGCAGCACTTCCTAGAATAACTTTCTCAACACCAACATCAGTATATTTCTGGATACTTTCAAAATTTCTAATACCTCCGCCTATCTCAACCTTTAAATCAAATTTACCAACTATATCTTGAATAATATCTAGATTTACTGTTTCACCAGTTAATGCCCCATCGAGATCAACAATGTGTAAATTTTTAAAACCATGATCTTTATATTTTCCAGCTTGTTCAACTGGTGAAATTTCATACTCAGTTTTATTATCAAAATCTCCTTTGACTAATCTTACACACTTTTTATCTTTAATATCTATCGCTGGAAATATTTTCATTTATAAACTTATAAAATTATTAATTATTTTAAGTCCTGTCTTGTCACTTTTTTCAGGGTGAAATTGGGTTCCAAAGATGTTTTCTTTTTCAACTGAACAAACAATATTTGATGAATAATCTGTTGTAGATGAAATTACACTTTTTTCATTTGGCACAAATTCATAACTATGTACAAAATACATATGAGAATTATTTTCTATATTTTGAAAAATTTTACTATCTTTTACAATATTAATTTGATTCCATCCAATATGAGGAAGTTTAAATTTTCCACCTTGATTATCTATTTTCGAAACTTTACCTGAAATCCAACCAAGGCCTTTGGTTTCTGTTTCTTCATAACCAATATCAGCAAACATTTGTAGGCCAACACAAATTCCAAGAAGTGGTTTTTTATTATTTATTGCAAATTCATTTAAACTGTCTGTAAGACCATTAATTTTGTTTAAGGCATCCACACAACTCTTAAATGAACCCTGTCCTGGTAAAACCACTTTATCACTTGATTTGATCTTTTTTAAATCTGAAGTTACTTCAATTTTAACTTTATCTTTAGCGACCTCCTTAAAGGAGTTTATCACTGAGCTTATATTGCCCGAATTATAGTCAACAATGATGACTTTCATCAAACTTAAAGAGAACCTTTAGTCGATGGAATTGTTTTTCTATTCCTAGGATCGATTTCTAACGCGGTTCTTAATGATCTTGCCAATCCTTTAAAACAGGACTCAATAATGTGGTGACTATTATCACCATAAATATTTTCAACGTGTAAAGTAATTCCAGCAGCCTGAGCAAAAGCTTGAAACCACTCTTTAAACAATTCTGTATCCATTTCTCCAAGTTTTTCTACTTTGAGCTTAACTTTCCAAATCAAGTAAGGTCTATTAGAAATATCTATAGCAACACGTGATAAAGTTTCATCCATAGGTATCATTGAGTGAGCATATCTTCTTATACCTACAGATTTTTTCAAAGCCTTTTTTAATGCCTCTCCTATTGCTATCCCCGTGTCCTCTGTTGTGTGATGGAGATCAATATGAGTGTCGCCTTTAGCTTTAATATTCATATCGATTGATGAATGCTTAGATAATTGCTCTAACATATGATTTAAAAAACCTATACCAGTATCAATCTTATATTTCCCTTTGCCATCAATATTTAAATCAACACTAATGCTGGTCTCTTTTGTTTTTCTACTAATTTTACCTTTCCGCTTCATAATTAAAATTAGGTATACATATATTATTCAATTATGGCAATAATACTAAACCTGGGCTTGAACTATTGAATTTAGTATCCATTTATAAGCTATGACAACGATTGTATTAGTAAGAAAGAATAACGAAGTAGTCGTCGCAGGTGACGGTCAAGTAAGTATGGGAAATACTGTTGTTAAAAGCTCTGCATCTAAAGTAAGAAAAATTGAAAAAAGAGATGTTGTAGCAGGTTTTGCTGGTTCTACAGCGGATGCATTAACTTTGTTTGAAAGATTAGAGGCTAAAATAGAAAAGCATGCTGGAAATTTATCTAGAGCTGCAGTGGAGTTGGCGAAAGATTGGCGGACAGATAAATACTTGAGAAGACTGGAAGCTCTTATGGCTATTGGAGACAAAGAAAATAGCTATATAATTTCTGGAACAGGAGATGTGTTAGAGCCTGAAGGAGACTTAATAGGAATAGGATCTGGTGGAAATTATGCATTAGCAGCAGGAAAAGTTTTAATTGGAACAGATATGAGTGCTGAACAAGTGGCAAAAAAAGCAATTGAAGTTGCTTCAGAAATTTGCGTCTTTACTAATAACAATATTAAGATTGAAAAAATATAATGGAAAAATCTAACGTAACTCCTTTAGTACCTAAAGATAAAAATATTGATGAAAGTCTAAATCTTGTAAGCTCTTTATCACCAAGAGAAATAGTTTCAGAATTAGACCGTTTCGTTGTGGGTCAAAACAAAGCAAAAAAAGCTGTGGCTGTCGCATTAAGAAACAGATGGAGAAGACAAGCCCTTAAAGGAGAAATGAAAAATGAAGTTTTACCTAAAAATATTTTAATGATTGGGCCAACTGGAGTTGGTAAAACTGAGATATCAAGGAGACTTTCAAAACTTGCTGAAGCACCATTTGTAAAAGTTGAAGCCACAAGATTTACTGAAGTTGGTTATGTGGGAAGAGATGTTGAGCAAATCGTAAGAGATTTAGTTGAAATTGCCATTGCTATGGAAAAAATAAAAAAAAGAAAAGAAGTTTTAGCTCAAGCTCAAAAATTAGCAGAAGAAAAAGTTTTAGATGCTTTGGTTGGAAAAAAAGCAAGTCTTGCTACAAGAGAAAGTTTTAGAAAAAGATTAAGAAATGGCGATTTAGACAATAATGAAATAGAAATTTCTGTAAATGACAGTGGATCTAATAATGGTGCGTCTTTTGAAATACCAGGTATGCCTGGGGCAAACATCGGTATGATAAACATTGGAGAAATGCTTGGAAAATCCATGGGTGGTAAAGAAAAAAAGAAAAAAATGTTAGTAAAAGAATCTCATGAAATTCTGATTAATGATGAGTCAGATAAATTAATTGAACAGGACAAGATTATCAAAGCAGCAAAAATTTCAACTGAAAACAATGGAATAGTTTTTTTAGATGAGATTGATAAAATATCTGGGAGGACAGATAGAGTGGGTGGTGATGTATCTAGAGAAGGTGTGCAGAGAGATTTATTGCCATTAATAGAGGGCACAACTGTTAATACAAAATATGGACCTATTAAAACTGATCACATTTTATTTATTGCATCAGGAGCATTCCAACTTGCTAAACCATCTGACTTGTTACCAGAACTTCAAGGAAGACTGCCTATTCGAGTGGAATTAGAGGCCTTAACGAGTGATGACTTTAAAAGAATACTTAAGGAGCCTGATTTTAGTTTGATTAAACAATATATTGCTTTATTAAAAACTGAAAATGTTGAGCTTGAATTTTCTGATGATGGAATAGATGAAATCGCGAATATAGCCTCTGAAGTAAATTCGACAGTTGAAAACATAGGGGCTAGAAGATTACATACTATTATTGAAAAAATACTAGATGAAATAAGTTTCACAGCAACAGATAAATCAGGGGAAAAAATTATAATCAATAAAGAGTATATAAACAAAAATTTAGATAATCTTGTAAAAGATACTGATTTATCAAAGTTTATTCTCTAAAATTACAATATATATTTAAGTTCGTTTTCTGAAGATGTTTAATCCATAGATAAATTATTTTTTTTTAAAAATATATAAAAAGCTCCATCTCCACCATCTTTAATATCAGCTTCCTTAATATCATAAATTTTTATCATTAATTTTTGATTCTTCTTAATAAATTCAGGAACAGAATATTTCAAAATACTCAAATCTTTTGAAACATAAGGGTCATTTTCATTATCTGAATGAAGACCTTTGCCAGTAACAATTATTAATTTAGAAATATTATTTTCAAAAGATTTATTTATAAAATTTTCCACTGTTTGATTCGCTTCCTCTAAAGTATAGCCATGAAGGTCTATTGAGGTTACCTTGCCTCTTTTCAGTTTTTTTTTAGAATTATCCTTGTTGGGTAATTTTTGATCTCTTGATAAAAACTCTTCCCAATCCTTTTTGTCTTTATCTGAAAGTTTACTATTCAACTAGTTTAAGGTGTTTACAAGTAGCCAGTTTGGATTATTTGAACTCATGTCTCTTGAAAAAGTCCAAGTATCGTAAATTTTTTTTATTTTATCTGGACTGCCTGAAACAATTTTCTTTTCTTTGTCTCTAATGCAAGTAATGATTTCGCTAACAAAATCTACGGTAACTTTTAAAACTTTATCAATCTTTTTGTGTTCTTTAATATCTGCAGAATTAATACCTATAAACGTTATTTCAGCAAAATGTCCTCTCTGACTTCTTTCAATAAGAGCTTTATTAAATTCGTCATAAATTTTCTTGCTAAGTAAAGGTTTGCTTGCAATTAACTTATTATCATTGTCACTAAAATCTGTAATTATAGTTTCGTAAGCAATTTTAGCTCCTTTTAAAAACTCCTTTTGAGCCACAGCATCAAAGTTTTCGTTTTGTTTAGTCTTTTTTTCTTGATGAACTTTTTTTAAAATATTTTCAAACTGAGCCGGTGTTTTGCCCTCAAATCCAGTTCTTTTACCAAGAATTCCTCTTAATCTTAAAACAATAAATCCAGCAATCATTGCCAGCAAAATAATATCTATGTATTCAAAACTATAATTCATAAACCTAATTTAATTACTATGTTGATTAATTTCAACTAGCAATTAAAGTAAAGACAAATGAACACAGTTTTAATTACTATAATATTGGTGCCGATAATCGAAATTTATTTATTTATAAAAATTGGTGGCCAGATTGGAGCATTTAACACTATTTCTTTAATATTCATCACAGCAATTATAGGAGTAATTTATGCTAGGTATGAAGGATTAAACACACTTAAATCAGGATTTTCACAATTAGTTAAAAACGAGCTGCCTGCTTATGAGATAATCTCTGGAGCAGCAATTGCTTTTGCCGCATTACTTTTGATAATACCAGGGTTTGCTACTGATATCCTTGGATTTCTTTTAATCTTTCCACTAACCAGAAAATTAATGTTCGGAAAATTTATTAAAAAATTTAGCAATGAAAAAAGAGATAAAAAACCTTACATAGAGGGTGAATTTGAAGATATAGAAGAGGATGATGAGCGAAAATTATAAGATTATTAGTAAATTTATAAAAGATATTTCAGGTGAAATTCCAGATATTGAAACATATTTATACGTAAAAGATTATATATCTAAATATCAAATGAATATCGAAATCAAATCAAAAGCTTTGAAAGCACAAATTATTGAAATTAATACTTTATTAAAATTTCATGATAACAGCGAGAGTAAAAAAAAATCTCATTTTGAATTAACATATACAACAATTATTAAACTAGAGAAAGAAATTAAAGAAAAAAAAGTTTTGCAGAAAATTATTTTATGCGATGTGCAAAATGAAATGTATTCAGAAATGGAAGAAGCTCTACTAAATCTTCTGAAAATGTCTGGTTTCCCTAATATTAAATTTGATAAAAAAATTAATTTCGAAGAGCTTTATAATAAAAAATTTAATTAAAAAAATTTTTCTTAAGATTAGTTTTTAAATATTGAGAATGATTTAACTTTTCTTTATCACTTAGCTTAATAATCTTCTTAAAATATAAAACTTTATTGTCCTTTTGATACTTATTATCAATAGTCTCACTGTTGAAATTTAAGGTAGGTTCCTTTTGATCAATTAAATTGACATAAACTTTAGATAATAAATCACAATCTATTAATGCAGTATGTTGAATTCTTTTAGAATTATCAATTCTATATCGTTTACATAAGGCATCAAGACTTAAAGATGACCCTGGATATTTATCTCTAGCTAATTGTAAAGTATCAACTATTTCATTCTTTAATGTCCCTTTACCGATAATTTTTAACTCATTATTAAGATGAGACAAATCAAACTCGGCATTATGAATAATTAATCTTTTACCATTAATAAAATCTAAAAATTCCTGGACTACTTCTTTAAATTTTTTTTTTGAAGATAAGAATTCATCAGTATATCCATGAACTTCTAATGCTTTTTCCGAAACTTTTCTCTCAGGATTTAAATAACAGTGAAACTTATTATTAGTAGGTGTTAAATCTTCTAATTCTATACACCCAATTTCTACTAATCGATGGCCATCTTTTACTGATAAACCAGTTGTCTCAGTATCAAGAATAATTTCTTTCATTTATAAAATTCTTTTTAAAATATACTTAATATCTCTTTTAACAGATTTATTTGTAAAATTATTTTTAATAATAAAATGAGATTTTTTCATTTTATAGTCGAGTGGAAGTTGTATTTTTTTAAATTTAATAAATAAATTATAATTAAAACCTGGTCTTTTTTTTAATCTTTTTAGAATATCCTTTTTATTAGATTTGACAAAAACCAACATATCATCTTTTTTATTAATTTTATTTTCTAACAAAAGTGGAATATCTAAAATTACAATTTTTTTATTGATGTGCTTTTTCAAAAATTTATTCATTTCTTTTCTTATTTCAAAGTGAATAATTTTAGTGATTTTTTTAAGATTTCTCTTATTTGCAAGTATTGCTTTAATAATTTCATTTTTATTAATAGGAAATGAATAAATAAATTTTGGTAAAACTTTTTTTAACTTAATAAAAATTCTTTTATTCTTTTTATATAACCTCCCTACTTGTTTATCAGCATTAAATACAGGATAGCCGAAATTCTTTGCAATATAACTTTTGCCTGATCCTATATCACCTAAAATTCCAATTTTAATCATTTATCAAGCAGTCTAATAACTTGTTCATTAATTTTCGGTTCAATTCCATGCCAAATTTTAAAAGCTTTTGCGGCCTGATAAATAAACATTTTTTTTCCATTCTCAGTTTTTTTTCCTAAATTTTTACCATCTTTAATAAAATTAGTTTCTTTTGGATTATAAATTACATCATAAAAAAATTCACAATTTTGAAATTTTGAAAAATCTAAATTTAATCTATCTTCTTTTTTTAAACCAATACTTGTAGCGTTAATAATCATATCAAAATCTGATGTTTCATTCCAATCTGCTATCTCTAGATCATTAAATAAACTTTTTAAATTTTCAGCTTTAGTTTTTGTTCTGTTACTTATGGTAATACTTGAGGCTCCCATTTTATAAAGAGCAAAGATAACTGATGGTACAACACCCCCTGCTCCAAGAATTAAAACTTTTTTTCCTTTAACCTCATAATCTACATCTCTAATAGCAAGTTCAAATCCGTCAATATCAGTATTGTGTCCTATAATTTTATCATTTTTTAAATAAATAGTATTTACAGACTGAGTTCTTTCTGATTCAAAACTAAGCTGATCTAAATGAGGAATAACATCTCTTTTGAAAGGAACTGTAATATTGGCTCCGTTTATTTCTTTATTTTTAATCTTTAGAAAAAATTCTTTTAAATCATTTTCATTTAATTTCTTTTTATTGTAAACTCCATTTATACCATTTTCTCTTATCCAATAATTATGTAGTTCAGGTGAAAGTGAATGATTTATTGGATTCCCTATTACTAAATATTCTTTCATATATAATTATTTAAGTATTCTTGAATTTTTTCTATTGGAAGACCCATTATAGTATTTTTGTCCCCATCAATCTTCAGAAACAAATTTTTTCCTTCCCCTTCAATTTGATAAACATTATAAGCATATAATAACTCATCTGATATTTTTGATAAGTATTCTTCAAGTTCCTTATCACTAAATTTTTTCATTGTTAGGGTTGCTTTATCAGTATGGTTCCAAATCATAGAGCCATTTTTTGAAATACATACTGAACTTACTAGATTGTGTTTTTTTCCATTTAATTTTTTTAAAATACCTAAGGCTTCTTCTCTATTTTGAGGTTTAGAAATCAATTCTCCATCTAAATCTATGACGCTATCGGCCCCTAAAACTAATACATCGAAATTTTTCTGACTAACTTTACTAGCTTTAAGTTCTGCCAGATTCTTGGAAATAATTTCTGGAGATACATTTTCATTTAATAAACTTTGTTTAATTGGATCTTCATCAACGCTGGAGGGCTGGACTTCAGCAAGGATATTGTTTTTATCTAATATTTCTTTTCTAACTTTACTTTTTGACGCAAGTATCAATTTAAACATTTTCTTTGTAAATTTCGTATATTTTTATGACTGATGCAGCGGTTTCCTCGACAGACTTTCTAGTCACATCTATTGTGGGCCACCCATATTTACGAAAGGTTCCTTTTGCGTTGTTTACCTCTTTTTTAATTTTTTCTAAGTCTGTATAAGATTTATTTTCATTTTCTTTTAAAGAACTCATTCTATTCTTTCTAATGTCCGCTAATCTTTCTGGCTCTGTGCTTAGACCAATAATACAGGAGATTTTTGGTTTGTCTTTTAGAATTTGTGGAATTGAGTTTTCATTTACTAATGGAATATTTGAAGTTTTAAAACCTTTGTTCGCTAGATAAATTGCTGTTGGTGTTTTGCTGGTTCTGCTTACACCTAATAAAATTATATCAGATTTTTTTATTTCTTTTAATAAATTTCCATCATCATGGCTCATGGTAAATTGAATAGCTTCAATTCTTTTATAATATTCATCATTTAAGGCATACTGACCACTCGGTTCGTGTGATGCTTTTTGATTCAATAATTTAGAGAAACCGAGTATTAAATCGCCAAGCACTCCAAAACAAGGGATTTTTTTTTCACTACTAATATTTACTAAATATTTTGCAAGACTACTGTCCACAATAGAATAAAGAATTATAGGATTTGGTTGTTTTTTAGCGTTAGATAAAATTTTTGAAATTTGATTTTCTGTTCTTGTAAAAGAAAATGTGTATATTTTGTATTCAATATTTTTAAATTGAGCTTTGATAGCAGTAAAAATCCTATCCAAGGTTTCTCCGGTAGAGTCTGAAATTAAATAAATTTGATATGTATTATTCATGTATAAATAGTTGATATTTTTGTTTTATTTAAATCATATTAGATATTTTTAATATTCAATAATTTACATTGTAAAACACTGTTTTTATCAACATTATTAATACTATGTATAATAATTAAAGTAATTTTGATCAAATTGTTAATAGGCTACAATATTACTTATATATTTAATAAATATTAGGCTCTAAATGTTAATAATAAGTTTATAAAATGTTGAAAAATACTAATTACCGTTATTCACAAGTTATACTACAAATACTATTAATTATATTTAATTATTAATATGTCAGAAATATATGAAGTTATAAAAAATAAAAAGACAAACATAAATCCTATATGGATTATGAGACAAGCAGGAAGGTATCTCCCTGAATTCCGTGATATTAGAAAAAAAAATACTGATTTTATCAAGCTATGTTTAAACCATGAATTATCAGCTGAAATAACATTACAACCTTTAAGAAGATTTGAATTAGACGCTGCTATAATTTTTTCGGATATTTTGATGGTTCCTTATGGCTTAAATCAAAGAGTTGAATTTAAAAAGAATTTTGGCCCTATCTTAGGAGAATTAAATTTACAAGAAATATCAAATTTCAACAAAAAAGAATTTACTCAAAAACTTAAGCCAGTTTATATGGCGTTAGACTTAGTTAAAAGAAATGATTTAACACATAACAAAAGTACGATAGGTTTTGTTGGTGCACCATGGACTCTATTGGTTTACTTAATTAATAGAAAATCACCAAAACAAAAACTAATCAGTAATTTTTTCCAAAATTCTCAATCGATAGAAAAAATATTGTCCATTTTAGATAAATTTCTTAAAATTCACATTAAAAATCAAATTGATAATGGTGCTGAAATAATACAAATATTTGATAGTTGGGCTGGTCTATTAGAAACAAAGGACTTACCAAAATACGTTTATTCCCCAACTTTATCATTAGTAGAATATGTTAAGTCCCAAAATATTCCAGTTATATGTTTTCCAAGAGGTATTAAAGATTATAAAATTTATTGTGACAATGTAAAACCCGATGTTATTTGTATAGATTATGAAACTGATCCAATTCAAATAAGGAAGAACATTACAATACCCATACAAGGCGGTATGGATCCCAAGGTATTATTGACTGACAAGGAAAATTTAAAAAAAGAAACAAGAAAATATTTAGATATATTTAAAGATCATCCATATATTTTTAATTTAGGACACGGGGTCTTGCCCGAAACCGATCCAAATATGATGGATTATCTTGTAAAGATGGTAAAAGATTATTAATGAATAAAAATTTTGAGCATCCGCCGATTAAATTTGGCAAAACTGGAGCATTAATTATAAACTTAGGAACTCCAGATTCGACAAGTTGGTTTGATATTAGAAGATATTTGAAAGAATTTCTTTCTGATAAGCGTGTTATTGAGGTTAATCCACTAATCTGGAAATTGATTCTAAATATTTTCATTTTAAACTTAAGACCATCTAAAACAGCCAAAGCTTATAAAGAAATATGGATGAAAAATGAAAATATTTCACCTTTGTTATATTATACACAGAAACAAAAAGATAAAATTTCTAACTTAATTTCTTCAGAAAATCTAATAGTCGATTTTGCAATGCGTTATGGTAATCCCAGTATCAAAAGTAAAATTGCTCACTTACATCAACAAGGATGTGAAAATTTAATTATTTTACCACTATATCCTCAGTATGCTGCTGCTACTACCGCTACTGTTTGTGATGAAGTTTACAGATCATTAATGGATATGAGATGGCAACCATCCTTAAAGATTGTCCCACATTACGAGTCTGATCCATTATATATTGACGCTTTAGTAAATTCTATAAATAAAAAAATTAATGAAATTAATTGGAAACCAGATTTAATACTTGCATCATATCATGGTATTCCGAAAAAATATTTTGATAAAGGAGATCCTTATCATTGCTATTGTCACAAAACTACAAGGTTGATCTCAGAAAAATTTGGCTCAATAGAAATAAAAACTACGTTTCAATCAAGATTTGGACCTCAAGAATGGCTACAACCTTATACTGATAAAACTCTTGAAAATTTACCCAAAGAAGGAAAAAAGAACGTGCTAGCAATATGCCCAGGCTTTTCTTCTGATTGTGTAGAAACACTTGAAGAAATATTAATTCAAGGCAAGGAAAGTTTTATAAACTCAGGTGGGGAAAATTTTGACATGATCCCATGTTTAAATGATAACGACGATCACATTATTTTATTAAAATCCTTAATTCAAAACAGTATTTAGTTTATGAATACTTATCTTCTTTTTAAATCTCTTCATTTAATATCAGTTATTTCTTGGATGGCAGGTTTATTATATTTACCGAGAATTTTTGTTTATCATGCCCAAAACAACTCTAAGCCAATCATATCAGAAGTATTTAAAGTTATGGAAAAAAAATTATTTTTTTACATTATGACTCCTGCTATGATTTTATCTTGGTTATTTGGATTACTACTAATTCACGAAATTGGTTTTGAGCAATTAGGACAAATTTGGATGATTTTGAAACTAGTTTTTGTTGTTTTGCTAACAATTTATCATTTTTATTTAGGAAGTATCCTTAATCAATTTAAGCTAAATCTTAATGAGCACTCACATAAATTTTTTCGATACATTAACGAAATTCCAACAATATTACTGATTTTAATCATATTTGTAGTAATTTTTAAGCCTATCTAGGGTTGAATAATATTAAATAGTATATATATTAACTTTACTTATTAAGTCCTTAATAATTTTTAACCATGAACATTCAAGAACTAAAACTTAAATCATCTGAGCAACTGATTACTCAAGCAGAAGAGCTTGGAATTGAAAACGCTAGTACCCTTAGAAAGCAAGAGATTCTTTTTGCTATCTTAAAAAAGGTAGCTGAAAAAGAAGAAATTACAGGTGCTGGAGTACTTCAATTATTACAAGATGGTTTTGGTTTTCTGAGAGCAATGGAATCAAATTATCTTCCAGGTCCTGATGATATATATGTTAGCCCGAGTCAAATTAGAAAATTTGGTTTAAGAACAGGTGATACTGTTGAAGGTCCAGTTAGAGCCCCTAAAGAAGGTGAAAGATATTTTGCATTACTTCAAGTAAGTAAAATTAACTTTGAAGAACCGGATAAATCTAGACATAAAATAGCATTCGATAATTTAACACCACTTTATCCAGATAAACAATTAGTTATGGAAGTAGAAATGGTTAAAACAGAAAAAAAACCAGACTTAACACCAAGATTGATTGACCTAGTAAGTCCAATAGGTAAGGGACAAAGATCAATTATTATTTCACCTCCTAAAGCTGGTAAAACAATGATCTTACAAAGTATTGCAAATTCGATAGCTAAGAATTATCCAGAATGCTACCTAATCGTATTATTAATAGATGAACGACCAGAGGAAGTAACAGACATGCAAAGAACAGTTAAGGGTGAAGTTATAAGCTCCACTTTTGACGAACCAGCGCAACGTCACGTGGCCGTAGCAGAGATGGTAATTGAAAAAGCTAAAAGATTAACTGAGCATAAAAAAGATGTAGTGATTTTATTAGATTCGATTACAAGATTAGGTAGAGCGTATAACGCAGTAATTCCGAGCTCAGGTAAAGTTTTGACAGGTGGTGTTGATGCTAACGCCCTTCAAAGACCAAAAAGATTTTTTGGTGCAGCAAGAAATATCGAAGAAGGAGGTTCTTTAACTATAATTTCTACCGCTCTTATTGATACTGGAAGTAGAATGGATGAGGTAATTTTTGAAGAGTTCAAAGGAACGGGAAATAGTGAAACAGTCCTAGATAGAAAAATTGCTGATAAAAGAATTTATCCAGCTATTGATATTACAAAATCAGGCACTAGAAGAGAAGAGTTGTTATTTGATAAAAATGATTTACAAAAAATGAATGTGCTAAGAAGAATAATCGCACCAATGGGAACAATGGATGCTATAGAATTCATAAATTCTAAATTAAAAGACACCAAAAATAATGCTGAGTTCTTTAATTCAATGAACAAACCAGCATAATTAGGTTTTCCAATATATCAGAATAAAAGTTATAATATTTTATGACTATTTATGCTTTATCAACTGGTCCAGGTGTTTCAGGCGTTGCAATTGTTAGAATCTCAGGTCCAGAAGCTTCCGAGGTAATTAAATTAATAACAAAGAGTAAAATTCCTGTGCCAAGAATGGCAACCCTGAGAAAAATAAAGAATATCAACACTTCTGAGCTTATTGATGAGGGTATAATAATCTGGTTTCCTGGGCCTCAGAGCTACACAGGAGAGGATATGGCAGAAATTCATATCCATGGCGGTAAGGCTGTGATTTTAGCACTCCAAGATGAGATATCTAAGGTAAAGAATTGTCGGTTAGCTGAGCCAGGTGAATTCACAAAGATTGCATTTCAAAATGGAAAGATAAATTTACTCAAAGCTGAGAGTATTGCTGATTTAATTTCATCAGAGACTGAAATTCAAAGATTACAAGCCATTAAAATTATGAGAGGCAAATCCTCTGAAAAATTTAATGAGCTTAGAGAAAAATTACTAAAACTTTTATCATTTGTTGAAGCTAAAATAGATTTCCCCGAAGAAGAATTGCCAAAAGAAAATTTAAAAAAAATTAAAAAAGATTCTTCGTATGTATTAAATGAGATTAATAAAATTCTAAATGACCAAAAGGTTGGAGAGATAATCCGTGAGGGTTTTAAAATTGCAATAGTAGGACCAACTAATGCAGGTAAGTCTAGTTTATTAAATAATTTATCAAACAGAGAAGTTGCTATAGTTTCCGAAATTGCTGGTACTACTCGTGATGTTATAGAGACACACTTAAATATAGATGGGTACCCTGTTATTGTTTCAGACACTGCAGGTATAAGAGACTCAGAAGATGAAATTGAAAAAAAAGGTGTAAAGTTATCACTTAAAAAAGCCGAAAATGCTGACTTAAAATTAGTAGTAGTTGATGCTAAAAACATTGATTTAAGCGGTTTTTTTAATGATTTGCTTAAAAAAGATGCAATTTTAGTTGTTAATAAATCAGATCTTCTTAAAGAAAAATTAGACTCGAAAATTCTTAAGTTTAATCACGTCTTAATTTCATTAAAAGATAATTTAAATATAGATGTGTTAATTTCAAAAATTAAAAATAATTTAAAAAACAAATTTATAATTGAAGAGGATATTTTAATTACCAGAGAAAGACATAGACAACATCTTGTACAGTGCTGTGATCATTTGAAAAATTTTTTGGATAAAAATGATAAAAAGGATTTTGATAAAGGAGCTGAGGATTTAAGATTAGCAACTAGACATCTGGGGATGATTGTTGGAAAAGTCGATGTAGAGGAGATATTAGGTAGTATTTTCAACGATTTTTGTATTGGAAAATAATAGCAATTTTGCTGTATTTTTAGACCTTTTTTCATCTTTTACGTTGATAAATAACGCTTATTTAAGAAAAAAAACTCAAATCTTGTAAATATTTTAATCGAATATAGATTCACTCCATGAAAAAAGATTTATTTTTTGATGTAGTAGTGATTGGTGGAGGCCATGCGGGTTGTGAGGCAGCAGCAGCTTCTGCACGTCTTGGAATTAATACTGCCTTATTCACTCATAATAAGGATACCATAGGTGAAATGTCATGTAATCCCGCTATTGGTGGTTTAGGAAAAGGACATTTGGTAAGAGAAATAGATGCTCTAGATGGTGTTATGGGTGAGGTAGCAGATAAGTCTGGAATACAGTTTAGACTATTAAATAGGAGCAGAGGGCCAGCAGTAAGAGGACCAAGAACTCAATCTGATAGATCATTATATCGTAAATTTATGCAAGAAAAACTTGCAAACTACTGTAATTTAAGCATTTTTTCTAATCCTGTAATTAGTTTTATTTTTGATAATAACGAAATAAATGGATTTATTACGCAAAAAGGTAATAAAGTTAGTTGTAGTAAGTTAATTCTAACAACGGGCACATTTTTAAATGGATTGATACATATTGGCGATGAGAAAACACCTGCAGGTCGATTTAATGAAAAATCTAGTACAGGTCTAACTGAACAGTTGGCAAAATATAATTTTAAGATCGGTAGATTGAAAACAGGCACACCTCCAAGGTTAGACTCTAGAACTATTAATTTTACAAATTTAGAAAAACAATCCGCTGATAATGATCCTTATTTTTTTTCTTTCCTGACTAGTAAAAACTTAAACAAGCAAGTATCCTGTTCAATGACCTATACTAATGAAAAAGTTCATAAGATTATTGAAAAGAATTTATCTAAAAGTGCAATGTACTCTGGTAACATACAAGGTGTTGGACCAAGATATTGTCCTTCAATAGAAGATAAAGTCGTAAAATTTGCAGATAAGACTAGGCACCAGATATTTTTAGAGCCAGAGGGCCTAAATGATCATACAATTTATCCAAATGGCATATCAACATCTCTACCTGAAGTTGTGCAGCGTGAAATACTTAACAATATCAATGGTTTAGAAAATGTTGAAGTAATTAGACCAGGATATGCTATAGAATACGACTATATTGACCCTAGAGAGCTTTTTTTGACATTGGAGACAAAAAAAATAAAGAATTTATATCTTGCAGGACAAATTAATGGAACTACAGGATATGAGGAGGCAGCTGCTCAAGGTCTTGTAGCTGGGATTAATGCTGCTCTTTCCCTCAAAAATATGGAACCTTTTATTTTAGATCGATCTGATGCTTATATAGGTGTTATGATCGATGACTTAGTGACCAAAGGTGTTGCAGAGCCATATAGGATGTTTACATCTAGAGCTGAATATAGGTTAAGTCTTAGATCCGATAATGCAGATTTGAGATTAACTCATAAAGGAATAAAGATTGGATTAATTTCAAAGTTAAGAAAGGATTTATTTGAGGATAAATTTGAAAAATTAAGCAAAATCTCTATGCAAATGGTTAATTTGAATATTTCCCCATCTAAAGCAGATAAATTTGGTATTAAAATTGCGAAAGATGGTGTTTTTAGATCTGCTGAGGAAATTTTGACTCAAAAAGGTGTAAACATGAAAAAAATTAGAGAGATTTGGCCAGAAACTTTAAACCTTGGTTCTGAGATAGATCAACAAATCGAAATTAATTCGCATTATAGAGGTTATTTAAAAAGGCAAAAGGCAGATATTCTTGCGTTTAAAAGAGATGAAAATCTCTCAATTCCAGACAATATTGACTATGACCAATTTTC
>QCBC01000015.1 GCA_003281725.1 Pelagibacteraceae bacterium AG-345-O09
GAATAAAGAGAATGCTGAAAAATTGTGAAAAATAATTCAAGAAACAGGTGATTATTTACAGGGTCGTTTACCAAACCACCCAAATCATCCTAATGGGAGAAATCCATATGCTCATGTAGCAATTTGTATCAAAAATAAATTTGATTCCAGTTACAAAGATATCCCTGATAATAAATATGAAGAAATCTTAAAATATATAGAGTTTTTAAAAAAAAACCCGAGTTAGACTTTATTGGTTTGGAAAATAGTCTTTTAATTTTCCTTCTCTATGAACGTCTGCTGTACAACAATGAAGTCCTCCACCAAAAGCATAGGCATCTCTTAAATCTACTGGAATTACCTCCATGCCAAGTTTGTCTAATTGTTCAGATTGATATTTTTCACTTTTTTCTACACAAACTGTTTTTGAGTCTAAAACTAAAACATTCATTGATAGCCAAACTGATGAATAACAAAGTGGTGGAGGTTTATTATGAGCTGGTTGAGCTGCATCAATTATTTTCCAATCATTTTTTTCAAATAATTTTCTTTGTTCTTTAGGAAGTCTTCTTTGAGGATTGTTTATAATTAATCCTTCTTTTATTGGTATGAAAGTTGCATCTATATGAATTGGATATGGATCACCTGGAAAATTTACTGCATGAATCCTATGATCTTTAAAATGACGTCTTAACCAATCGATCCCTTTTAAATTGGTAGTAAATCCATGTTGTACGATTAAGTCTTTACCAAATCTTAGTACATCTGCTGCATCAAACAATGGTTCTTCTTCAGTAGTTACAAAAAATTTATCTTCAGTCCATTTTAATCTTTTTTGAATCCCAATCCTATCAGACAAATAATCTTTTCGATAATCTGCATCGGTCAACCTAGGTTTGGGTGCAGACTCATGTCTCATATTGGGATCTGAGTTATAGTATTCTTTTAAAAGAGGTCTATAACAGAGGTATTCAAACCATCTACATCTGTAACTCATAGTTGCCTCCAATATTTCGTTTCCAACAGTTAATAAAACATCTCTTGGCGGCATACAGCCAAACATAGTTTGAGCTTTCCAGTCAGGTGTTGATATCTTCTGATTAAAATTTATTGGTGAGGGTCTATCTACTTTAATACCTCGCTTAATTAGCGTACTAGAGAAATCATCAAGTAATTGATTTGCTTTATCTACAGTATCTTTAGTTCTAGGACCAAATTGCCCTTTCATATCAGAATCATCAGGAACTTTCGCATCTAATGCAGGCTCGGGAGCAGGTATACAAACACCATCTGCCTTGCCAACTATTACATGTTTTAAGGGATCCCATTCATTCCAACTATTTACAATTATTTTATCTATACTCATTCGATAAGAAATTAATTGAGAGCAATATATCTCTTATTCCATCTCATAATTAGGCTATAGTAAATAAGAGAAATAAAAAGAAAAAAGCCACCTACTATTGTATTTGTTGATGGTATTTCATTAATACCAAATAATGGTAACCATACCCAAAAAATTCCTCCAATTACTTCTGTTAAAGATAATAACGTTAGCTCTGCTGCTTGTATTGCTTTTGATCCAATAGAATATAATATTAAACCCAAACATACTATTATTCCATGCAGTGAAAACATTGCACTATTATAGCTAGTAGCAAAAAATGTTTGATTATTTGCTAAAATCATAATTGTAGCAATGACAAAGCAAAATAAACCAGCTACTGCAACTGTTGTAAACTTTGGAGTTTCTTTTCGCCATCTAAGTGTCACTGAAAATATAGAAAAACCAATAGAGGATGTAAGTCCAAAAACAAAACCTATTAAAGAATTCTTTTCTGTATTTCCTACAGCCATAATTATTATTCCTACCGTAGCAATAATCATTGATATCCAAACATTAAGAGAAATTTTTTCTTTTAAAAACAAAAAAGCCAATAAAGCTGTAAAAAATGGCATAGCAGCTAAACATAAAAGTGTAATTGCTGCAGTAGTATTAGTTATAGAATAAATAAAAGATATCATAGCTATACCTAGGCCAATACCACCAACGAGTCCTGACTTGCCAACTTTTTTGTAATTTTTATAAAAGTTAATTCCCTCCTCAAAATATAAGTATAAATTTAATATTATAAAAATAGTAAGACCTCTACCAAATATATATTGCCATGGAACCATATGAGGATCGTTCATGTATCTGACAACCAATGGACCAAAGGACCAAAGAATACCAGCAAATAAAACTATAGGTATAGCGATTTTTTCATTTCTCAGTTCTACCATATTTGAATATTTAATTCTTATTAGTTTGAACTACAACAAAAATTAGATCTTTATACAAAAATTTTATTCAAATTTAATCTAATCTAAGATAATAAATTCCTATGGATTTAGAAATTCTTAGAATTGCCTCAGATAACAATAACAATAAATATCTTCAGAATCATACCCACCATTCAAAGTTGAAAAATCCATTATGTGGTGATGAAATGCAAATAAATCTTATTATAGATGAAGATAGAATTATTGATTTTGGTTATCAGGGTAAATGCTGTGTTTATTGTCAGGCATCTGCGAGCTTATTATCCAAGATTTCAATAAATAAAAAAAAATCAAAAATAAATGAATTATGTGATGATGCAAAATCATTTTTTGATGGTAATAGTGATATTATTAAAAAAAAATGGAAACTTATGCAGAAACTATTTAAATCTAAAAATAAAGTTCGTAAAGAATGTATTTTATTACCTTTTAAAACTGTACAAAAAATTGTATCTGACTAATTTCTAAATGAACAATTTTAAACAATCTTTCTTGGCTGGTTTATTTTCTGTAATCACAATAGGTGTTTTAACTATTTTAACTTATAAAACTGATTTTGGAATATTCTTAATAGCTTCTTTTGGATCATCAATGGTTTTGTTATATGGATATCCTGAAAGTCCATTCGCACAGCCTAAGAATGTTTTTTTTGGTCATCTTCTTACTGCTATTGTAGGAATGATATTTTTATACTTAATACCTCTGCCGTTATATTTAATATTACCAGTAGCAGTAGGATTTGGGGTGGGTTTAATGATATTTTTAAATGTAACTCATCCACCTGCAGGTGGAAATCCTATTATAGTAATTATGGGAAGTGTTTCTCCAGATTACTTACTAAATCCAGTTATTTCTGGTTCAATAATCATTTTGGGTTTTGGTATAATAATTAATCGTTTTATTCTAAAAAAATCATATCCAAAATTAAAATAATTCGATTGCTAGCAGCTTTAAAATAATGTTAGATATCTTATTTAAATTAATATTTTAAGTAACAACGGAGAGCGAATGAAAATATTGTGTATATTATACGATGACCCAAAGGGAGGAATGCCAAAATCTTACGCATTATCGGAACTACCAAAAATAGAGAAGTATCCAGACGGCATGACACTTCCCTCACCTAACGGAAGAGATTATACGCCAGGTCAACTACTAGGATGTGTTTCTGGTGAACTTGGTTTAAGAAAATTTTTAGAAAGCAATGGACATGAATTTGTTGTTACAAATAGTAAAGATGGCGACGGATGTGAAGCTGATAAACATATAGTTGACGCGGACATCGTTATTTCACAGCCATTTTTTCCCTATTATTTGACTAAAGAAAGAATAGCTAAAGCAAAAAACCTAAAAATGGCTATCACGGCGGGTATTGGTTCCGACCATGTTGATTTACAAGCTGCAATGGATAACAAAATTGATGTTGTGGAAGTAACTTATTGTAACTCAAGATCGGTTGCTGAGCACATTGTTATGATGATTGTTTCAATGGTAAGAGATTATCATAATCAGCACAGAATTGTTAATGATGGTGGTTGGAATATTGCTGATGCCGTCCAAAGATCATACGATGTAGAAGGTATGCACATTGGAACTGTAGCGGCAGGAAGAATTGGTTTAGATGCACTAAGAAAAATGAAACCTTTTGATACACATCTACATTACTTTGATAGACATAGATTGCCTGATAGTGTTGAGAAGGAACTTAACCTAACTTTTCATGAAACTGTAGAGTCTATGGTTAAAGTTTGTGATGTTGTAACAATCAATTGTCCGCTTCACCCTGAAACAGAAAACTTATTTGATGATGCCATGATAAGTAAAATGAAAAAAGGTGCTTACATTGTCAACACTGCTAGAGGTAAAATTTGTAATCGTGATGCTATTGCTAAAGCTTTAAAGAGCGGTCAGTTGAGTGGATACGCAGGTGACGTATGGTTTCCTCAACCAGCACCTAACGATCACGTTTGGAGAAGTATGCCCAATCATGGTATGACACCTCATACCTCTGGAACTTCTTTGACTGCACAAGCGAGGTATTCTGATGGAGTTAGAGAAATTTTAGAATGTTTTTTTGACGGCAAAGAAATAAGAAATCAATATCTTATTGTAAAAGATGGTCAGCTGGCAGGAATGGGAGCACACTCATATAGCAAAGGATCTGCAACTGGCGGATCTGAAGAAGCAGCAAAATACAAAAAAAAATAATTTTTAAAATTAATGAAGGTAGATTACTAAAATGTAGCTACCTTTATTAACCTAGACTTATCATAACTATTTTGTTTATGATGATTTATGAAATATTTAATTATAATTTTCATTATTCTAACTAACACTAATTTTTCTTATTCAGCTCAAAAAGATAAGGCATATTTTGCTGGTGGTTGTTTTTGGTGCGTAGAAGAGTCTTTCGAAAAACTAAATGGAGTTGAAGAAGTAATTTCAGGATATTCAGGTGGTATAACTGAAAATCCTACTTATAGGGAGGTGACCTATGGTAAAACCGGCCACTTCGAGGTCGTTGAGATTATTTATGATAAAGATATAATATCCTACGAAGAATTACTTAATAATTTTTGGATCAATATAGACCCTTTTGATGCTTACGGACAATTTTGTGACAAAGGGTACAGCTATAGATCAGTTGCATTTTATAAAAGTGATAAAGAAAAGAAATTAATTGAAGGAGATATAAAAGATATAGAAAAAAAGTTTAATAAAAAAGTTGTGACGTATTTAAGAGAATTTAAAAAATTTTACAAAGCAGAAGAACAACATCAAGATTTTTATAAGATTAAATTACAAAATTATCTGAGATATAAAAAAGCTTGCAAAAGAGAAGAGACTTTAAAAAATATTTGGAGTCAATAAAAAATGAAAAATGATATTAATTGGAATTTCGATAATTCCTATTCGAAACTTCCAGATACTTTTAAGGAAAATATTAATCCTTTTTCTGTAAAAAACCCTGAGCTAATAGTTCTTAATAAAAATTTAGCAACAGAATTAAATCTAAATTTTTCTAATATAAAAAAAGATGAGTTATCCTCTTTATTTGCAGGAAATAATTTACCCAAGGGAAGTCACTCTATTGCTCAAGCTTATGCGGGTCATCAATTTGGTCATTTCACTATGCTTGGTGATGGAAGAGCAACATTAATTGGAGAGCATGTTACAAATAAAAATCATCGTTATGATATTCAATTAAAAGGTTCGGGTAAAACAAGCTTTTCAAGGACTGGTGATGGAAGAGCAGTTTTAGGTCCTATGTTAAGAGAATATATTATTAGTGAGGGAATGCATAACTTAAATATACCTACCACAAGGAGTTTAGCTGTTGTTAAGACAGGGGAAGAAGTAATAAGAGAAAGTCCATTACCGGGCGCAATACTTACTAGAGTAGCCTCAAGCCATATCAGAGTTGGAACTTTTCAGTATGTTGCTGCAAGACAAAGGAAAGATGAACTAAAAATATTATTAGATTATGTGATTAACAGACATTATCCAGAGTTAAGAAATTCTAAAAATAAAGCGGTTGAACTTTTGAATGCAGTTTTAGATAAACAAGTTGATCTTGTTATCAACTGGATGCGAGTTGGTTTTATTCATGGTGTGATGAATACAGATAATATGAGTATTTCAGGTGAAACAATTGATTATGGTCCGTGTGCTTTTATGGATAATTATGATCCAAAAACTGTTTTTAGCTCCATAGATAAAATAGGGAGATACGCTTATTGTAATCAACCTATTATTACTAAATGGAATTTAGCTAGATTTGCTGAATGCTTGATACCATTAATAAATCCTGATCAAGATAAGGCTGTAAGTCAAGCGACTGAAATAATTAATACATTTGAAAAAAAATATGAAATAAAATGGCTTGATATGATGAGAAATAAAATAGGCTTATCAAAACCTGAAGAAAAAGATAAATTTCTTATTGTAGATCTATTAACTTGGATGCATCAAAAAAAAGCTGACTATACAAACACCTTTTGCTACTTAATGAATGAGGGAATTCAAAAAAATAATATTTACAAAGACGCTGACTTTCTAAACTGGAAAAAAAGATGGGAATTAAGATTAAAATCTGAGGATATAACGTCAAATCAATATTTAAAATTAATGAAAAATTCTAATCCATTTGTAATTCCAAGAAATCACAAAGTTGAGGAGGCACTTAAAGCTACAGAAAAAAATGATTTAAAACCAATAACTAAATTACTGGAAATTTTAAAAAACCCATATCTAAATCAAGAAAATATTTCTGACTATCGAATTCCATCCAATTCAGATAGAAATTACCAAACATTTTGTGGGACGTAATTAAAGGACGTAAGGTTCAGGTCTTGATTCTTTACCTAGTACTCTTTCAACAGCCATATTAGAAATATCAATTGACTGATAAGCACCAGTCATAATTAACTCTGTTAATGCTCTTCCAATTCCAGGAGCTTGCATTAAACCTCTGCCTGTAAAACCTGTGGCAAGATAAACATTTTCAAATTTCGGATGTTTTCCAACAACCGCGTTATTATCAAGCTTATTACAATCATAATAACCCGCCCATCCTCCTGTTAACTTTAATTCTTCCATTGCAGGTATCCTTTTAGCTAATGCTGGCCAAACAAGTTCTTCAAAATCTTCCCATGCAGGTTCAAGATCTTTTGCATCAAAAACTGATTTTGGCGATCCTGCTAAATATTCTTTACCCTCAGGTCTCCAATAAACTCCTGTTGTCAGATCACCAGTCAATGGCATTTCTGGAATATGTTTGGGACATTTAACTCTAAAAACTGTATGTTTTTGTGGTTCAACTGGTATGTCCTTGAGAAGTTCTTTAGTCCAACACCCTGCAGCTGAGATAATTGTTTTAGCTTTTATTTCTGAAAGATCTTTAATTTCACCTTTGATAAACTCAGCTCCTAGCTCTATTGCTTTGCTTTTTAAAGCACCATGAAACATAAATGGATCTATCCATCCTTCGCTTTGATTATCTGTAAATGTTGCAGTCTCAATACCTTCATTATTTATATATGGAAAAAATTTTGTTAAATCAGATCCTTTAATATTTTTAGTTCCAGCTTCACAAGCTTTATGATTTTCTAAGGCTTTATATTGCTCCTCTGCATGCTCGGGTCCAAACATTAACAAATATCCGTTAGTCACCATGCTTGCAGTGGGCTTTGGATTTTTTTCAGTTTTAAGAAGTTCTGGAATTTGAAAAATAAACTCTCTAGCAAACTTACCAAGTAAAATATTTTCTGTTTGAAAAAATTGACGTCTAAACCCTCCTAGTGACAATGGAAACGAGGCTGTTTTATATGTTGGGTCTCTCTCGATTACTTTTACTTTTCTACCTTCTTTTGATAAGAAATATGCAGTTGCAGTCCCTATTATTCCGCCACCAACTATTACAACATCATCCATATCTAATTTAAAATCATTAAGTTAAAATTCAGAAATAGTGCATAGAATGTCCAAAGTAAATAGGGAATCATGAGATAATAACTTGCTAAATTAACACGTTTAAATCTTACAATAAGAATAATTATCAAAAAAATTAGTATTAAAAGTACAAGAAGTGCTAATAAAATTTGGTGAAGACCAAAAAAAACAATACTCCAAGTTGTATTAAAAACAATATGAATGAAATATATATAGACAGTATTCATATCTCTTCTGTTGCTGTGCCAGAAAAACCAAACAGCTAATGTCATCATAAGGTATAAAGTTGTCCAAACAGGAGCAAAAATCCAGTCTGGTGGATTATAGTTTGACTTAATTAATTGTGAATACCAAGGTTCTTTAAGACTAACTGTTACGAAACCTCCGATAAATGACGCCGAATAGGTGATTATAAAGAACAGAACAAATGATAGAAATTTGTTTTTTAACATATAAGTATTATACATCACTATATTATGAATAAAAAAACAATTTGGATAACAGGTGGAAGCACAGGCATTGGTAAAGCTTTAGCAATTAAGTTTGCTAATAAAGGTTGGAATGTTGCTATTTCAGCTAGAAGAGAAAATCTTCTTAAGGAGATTTCAGATAGTAATGAAAATATTCATGGATTTCCTCTTGATGTAACAGATAAGTTAAAGTGTAAAGAGGTTTTTGAAGAAATTAAAAATAAGTTTCAAGAAATCAATATTTGTTTTTTTTCAACTGGAACATGGAATCCTAAAAAAGAAAAAGATATAGATGTTGAACAAATAGAGGATGTCTTTAAAGTCAACTTTTTTGGTACACTAAACAGTATTAAAGCTGTAGAGGAACATTTTAAAAATAAAAAAAATGGTATTATAACGATTGTTTCGTCTATAGCTGGTTATAGAGGGTTACCTAATTCAACTGGTTATGGGCCATCAAAATCGGCTTTAAATAATTTGGCAGAAAGTTTATACTTTGATTTTAAAAGATCAAATGTTCGAGTTTGTTTAGTAAGCCCTGGGTTTATTAAGACACCGATGACTGATAAAAATGATTTTAAAATGCCTTTTCTAAAAACTACTGATTACGCAGCTGAAAAGATTTATGATGGCTTAGTAAATAAGAATGTTTTTGAAATTCATTTTCCTAAAACTCTTACCTTAATACTTAAAACACTAAGTTTTTTACCAAGTAAAATTTATTTTGGATTAGTAGGAAAAATGACAAAATACCAAAAGAAGGATTAATCTTTAACAAAAACTACAGTCAGCTCGGCAACTTTAAAACCAAACTTAGTCATTGTCGCTCTATTAATTGCGACACGATCATCTTGTTTGAAAATCCAATCATCAAAAGTAATTTTAATTTCTTTTCCCTTAACTGGCACTAATAATACATATTCAAACTTAAAAGCTGGTCCATAAGAATAGCCCTTTGCTTTTCCTACAACATCTCCAGCAGTGCCCTCATAGTTATTTTCATCTATTTTAGTAATTCGCCATTGTCTATTTTGAATTTCACCATCATCCCAATTAAATTTTTCATCAAGTACCAGCTGTTTTCCATCCCATTTTCCATTTAAATCAGCTGAAAACTGTCTTGTAACTTTACCGGATCTATTTTGAAGTACCCCCCAAGCTTTAACACTTCCTGACAAATAATTTTCTATAATTAATCTTGGTTCTTTATCTTTAAAGTCTTCTGGTTTCATAGAACTATTTTTTGAACAACTTGTAATTAATAAAATCGAGATTATCAATAAGATTACATTAAAAACTTTGTTTTGCATATTTCTTCTATTTAATTATTTATTTTGAATTGAAAATTGTATTAAATCAATATTTTTTGATTTAAAACCAGCCTCACAATAAGACAAATAAAACTCCCACATTCTTCTAAAAGTTAAATCAAAACCTTGCTTTTTAATCAAATCCCATTTTCTATTAAATTGATTTTTCCATATAGCTAATGTATTTGCATAATGGCCAGCATAAGAGTCATAAGACTTAATCGTCAAACCGTTATCTGACACATATTTTTTCAAACAATTTTTGCTTGGAAGAAAACCTCCTGGAAAAATATATTTTTGAATAAAATCTTTTTTAGTCCTATATCTATCAAATAAATTATCATCTATTGTAATCGCTTGAATAGCTGCTCTTCCATTTGAAGATAAGTTATTCTTAATAGTTTTAAAGTAACTTTCCAAATAATTTTGGCCTACTGCTTCAATCATTTCAATTGAAGCTATTGAATTATATTTATCTTTTAAATCCCTATAATCTTTAATTTCAATATTTACTTTTTCATTTAAACCA
>QCBC01000016.1 GCA_003281725.1 Pelagibacteraceae bacterium AG-345-O09
TTTAAATGTTTTTTTAAAATATACTAAAGAGGCAATAAAATTAAAAATTTATGAGTAATATAAAATTTGTTGATCCATTAATAACCGAAAAAGAAAAAGGGCATTTAAAAAGAGCATTTAATTCTGGTTGGCTTTCTTATGGTCCATATGTGGAAAAATTTGAAAAAAAACTATCAGACACATTGGGAGCAAAATTTGGTATTTCAGTCAATAATGGCACTAGCGCAATACTCTTAATTCTTATGAGTTTAAATTTAAAAAAGGGTGATGAGATAATTGTTCCCTCTTTTTGTTACATAAGTCCTGTACACATGATAAAGCTTATGGGTTTAAAGCCAATACCTGTAGACATTAGATTAGATAATTTACAAATTGATACTGATCAGATTGCAAATAAAGTAAATAAAAAAACTAAAGCAATTTTATTGATTCATAACTACGGAAGTATCTGCAATTATGAAAAAATAATAAAGATTGCAAAAAAAAAAAATATTTTTGTTATAGAAGATACCTCTGAGGTTATATTATCTAAGCGTTATGATGATTATGTTGGAAATGGTAAGAAATTTAATAAGGAGAAATATTTGAGTTACGCATCTTTTCATGCCTCAAAAACAATGATTACTGGAGAGGGAGGCATGATATTAACAAATTCAAAAAAAATATGTTTAAAGCTAAAAATTTTGAGAAATCATGGACAGAAAATCAATAAACCTTATTACTACAATATGACAGGTGGAAATTTTAGATTAAGCAATTTATTAGCATCTATTGGTTATTCTCAAATTTTAAGAAGCAAAAAAATAATCAAAAAAAAAACAGAAATTAATTCTATCTACGAAAAAAAGTTAGCTAACAACAAAAACTTTACTTTGATGAAGGATCCTAATAATTTTTTACCAGTAAGATGGGGATTTCCAATTCTATTCAAAAAACAAAAAGATAAAAATAAAATAATGAAAATTCTCAACAATAAATCTACCTTATGTAGACCAGGCTTTTATAGCTTAAATCAACTTAAACATTTAAATATTTATAAAAATAAAATATCTAAAAAAAATGATTTTAAGAATGCAGAAATAGCTACAAAAAATGTTCTGGTTTTACCGATGAATAATAAATTAAACAATCCAGAATTAAATCTTATTTGTTCAAAAATAAAAAATTATTTTAAAACTTAAAAAATTTGTTATTTTTCTAAATTTAAAAGTTTTATTAATTCTTTAGATATTAACTTTCCACCCTCTAAAGATAAGTGGTCATTATCTCTATATAAGATTTTTCCATTAAGCATTCCATAACATTTCGTGTTATCACATAAATGGTCAGCAGCATCAAAAACTTTTACTTTAGGATAATCATTTAATATTGACATAACTAATTCTCTATAAACTTTACTTTCTTTTTCATATTTAGATCTTGAGATTGTACATGATTTTTTTATTGATTTATTTTTACTGAAGGGCCTCCCATAAATACATGATTTAGGGTCAAAACCTAGACTTGGATTGTCTATTACAAATATTACATCTTTGTTATTCTCAACTGCACTATCCAATGTTTTTCTCATAGCAATTTCCCAAACTTTTTTTTTATCTTTAATATTTGGGTTGCTTATAAGTTTGAAAACCCAATTCTCATTTGTTAAATAATGACCCTTTGAAACCATGATTACAGTGTTAATTGATGGTTCGTTTATGACGAAATTTGTTGCTTTAATACCACCCTTATAAACTTCAATTTCTTTTTTATCCCCTACTGGATAGGTCTCAACATCTAAAAAAAGTCTCCCACCTAAATTAAGCAAATCTTTATTATATTTATCTAATGAGTGAGCTAACCCATCGTACAAAGCTCTAGCGTGAGAGTCACCTATCAAAGCAATTTTAGCTTTTTTTGATGAGGTTATATTACAGTAACGAATAAAGTCTTTAAGCCCATAGATATCCATACATTTTTGATGGCTTATAGGATCATCCTCAGAAAAAAGAAAAGCCATTTTAAAATTTTCCTCATTAAAGTTTGAAATATAGCTTCTATCAGGCAGACCATTATTTTTATATGAATATAATCCAGCAAGACCAACTCCTAACATTAATAAAAATAATGAAGCAGGAATTATTTTTGATTTTTTATATCTAATTGGTTTTTCTAAATATTTATAAGTAATCCATGATAAAAATATTGATATTAAAACAGAAATAATTCTATAATTTTCATTAGGAAAATCACTTTCAATAATCCTAGCAAAAGAAATTAAGGGCCAATGCCACAGATAAAGAGGAAAACTAATAAGACCAAACCAGACCAAAACTTTATTAGACAAAACTATACGATTAAAAATTGCTCTGTTTCCTGCAAATATTAACAGGAAAGAACCAATAACTGGAAATAGGGCTAATGCACCAGGGTATGCAGACTCATCATTAATCAAAATAAATGAGAATAAGATTAAACTAACTCCTAAAAATGATAAAAAGTTAAAATTTATTCCAAAATTTTCCTGACTTTTAGTTTTTTCATTTATCAATGCAAGTAGACTACCAGCTAAAAGTTCCCAAAATCTGGTAAGTGGTGAGTAAAAAGATGCAATTTTGTCACTGTTGGCTTCATAAATATTAAAACAAAATGAGATTAAAATAAGAAAAATTATAGATAATAAAAAGTTTATTCGAATTTTAAAAATAAACCATAATATTAATGGCCAAATAAAATAAAATTGTTCCTCTATTCCTAAGCTCCATATATGTAACATAGGTTTAGTGCTTGCAGCATTATCAAAATAACCTGACTCATTCCATAAAATGAAGTTTGCAATAAAACCAGCACTACCAGAAATATGTTTTCCAAGTTGTTTAAATTCAATTGGAAATAGAGAAAACCAACCAAAAATAAAACTAACAATCAAAATTAAAATTAATGCAGGAAATATTCTTTTTATCCTTCTGATATAAAAATCTAAAAATGAAAAAGATTTATTTTTCAGATTTTGAATTATAATAGATGAAATTAAATATCCTGATATTACAAAAAAAATGTCAACTCCAATAAATCCTGCCTTAAAAATTTCTGGAAATGTATGGTAGCCAATTACAAAAAAAACAGAAAAAGCTCTTAATCCGTCAATATCTGGTCTATAATTTTTATGAGTTAAATTTGTAGAGGAAAATGACATTATTAAAATAATTATTTGTTTAGATTGATTTTTTTAACAATTGATTTTCAATTTTAAATAATAATTTATAGACTTGTAAATTTATATTTATATCATTAATTTTATTCATTTTATAAAATTTCTCTAAAAGTAATTTAATAGTCCTTCGATTATTTTTATTATATCCATTATAAATTTTGAATTTATTTTTTTGATAAACAATAATCTTTTTTGTAGGTTTTTCTAGATTGTTTGAAAAATTTAAAAATATTTTAAAATATTTAAAATGAAATACTATTTTTAGTTGCTCCAGAATGGTATTATTTTTAATATTTTTCACATAATTTATGATTTTAAATTTTTTTGGTTCTCCAAAAAAATTTATTATAATAGATAATGGGTGTGGCAACCAGTCAAAAAAAGGTTTTTTATAAGAGTTTATAATTTCTCTTTTTCCATAAAACATATCAATTTTTTCAATTTTTTTAAAGTTTAAGAAATCTTTCATGAAATTTAATTTTTCAAAATTAAGTACATCATTATGATGTATTACAATTTTTTTTTTGAATTTTTTATTTAAGGTAAGTAATTTTTTAAATTGATCTAGGTTTTCAACCAAAGGTTTTTCAATAATGATATCTTTATTAGCTCCGTAAGCATATTTTAAATATTTAAAATGTGTCTTAATCGGTGAAGCAATAATAAAAACATCAATATCTTTATCATAAAAAAAATTTTTAACTGATATTAAGTCTTTATTTAAAATTTTTTTTGTTAAGATTTTTTTTAAATAAAAATTGTTTTTTTTCTTAATTTCATTTGCAAAAACTTTACCTATTTTCCCATATCCTACTAAACCAACATTTAATATTTTCATTGTAGTATTTTTGGTTTTGGAAATGGAATTAAAAATTTCAAACTTTTTTTCTTTTTTAATTTATTTTTATTTATATTTTTCATGATTATATCTGAATAATTCCAAGCAAATATAATTAGAATATCAAAATTTTTATGAAATAGATATTTTGGATCTAAAATCTTTATTTGGGTACCAGGTAAATATAAACCTTGTTTAAGTTTATTATCATCAAAAATAAATTTTATAGTTTTATTTTTGTTTAAATTAAAATAATTCAGAAATGTTGTTGTTTTTGCAGCAGCACCATATCCAGCGACTCTATAATTTTTTTTGTTAAATTCTTTGAGAATTTTATGAAGCTGGACTCTACAATTATTAATCTTATTTTTGAACTTTTGATATGTTTTAACATTAAACAATTTGTATATTTTTTTTTCTTTATTTAATTGATTATTAATTTTTTTTTTACTTACGGTATTTGGATTCTTTGAAACATAAATCCTCAAAGACCCACCCTGCGCTTCAGTAATTTCAAAATCGAATAATTTTAATTTAAACTTTTTTATAAATTTCGAAATTGGAAATAACGCGTGATAATCTAAGTGTTCATGATATATTGTGTCGAATGTATTCTTTTTTAAAACAGAGCCTCTATAGGAAACTTCAAAAATAAAAATACCATCATCTTTTAGTAAGTTTTTAACACCTTTAAAAAAATCGTTTATATTTTCAACATGAGCGCAAACATGATTTGCTGTAATTATATCGAATTTTTGATATTTTTTTTTTATTTTATTACTAGTTTTTTCTGTAAAAAAATCATCGATTTGCATTATACCTTTGCTAGTAGTTAATTTTTTAAGATTTTTTGCTGGATCTATTCCAAGTCTAAAAAATTTTTTTTTATTGAAAAAATTTAGAAAAGTACCATCATTAGAGGCAATATCTAAAATTTTACCATTTCTTTTTTTAAAAATTTTTGTAATTTTTTTTGCATAATTTTGAAAGTGTAAAAAATTTTTATAAGAAGTGTTTGTTTTGTATAAATAATTACTAAACATTTTTTGAGGTTTAATGGAATGTGATAATTGTAGATGGCCACAACTATTACACAAATTTAAGCCTAGAGGGTACTTTTTTAGTTTATTACTAATATTCTTATTAGAATAAGAATTTGCTAAGGGTGTGTTGCCTAAGTCGAAGACACTAAGAATACCTTTGTTACCACATAAACGGCAGCTTTTTAATAAAACACAATCTTTTTTCTGCACTATTTATACTTTAAAATTATCTCTTTCACTTTTTTTTCTTTATCCATATTCAATCTTACTAAGTCATTTTCATAATCAAGTTTAGATCTTTTTCTACTGCTATAGGACAAAAAATGTGTAGTTTTTAAAAAGTATGCTAAATGATCTTGATCATAAGTAGTAAAAAACAAGTCACCCTTTTTCATAACTTTATAATTTAATTTTGACCCTTTTTTTCTATTTCTATAAAAAAATAAAATTTCACCTTTTAAAATATAACAAAAATGTTCGTCTTTTTTATGATAGTGATTTGCTCTTATTGATCCTCTTTTTGAAAAAATTTCAATACATGATGAAAATCCTTTATCCAGAATCTTTAGCAAATAACCTCTTTCATCCTTAAAAACTTTTCCAGTTTTATGTATAAATTTAAATTTTTTTTTCATATTTTTTAAAAATTTTATAATTTTTTTTATACCATTCAACTATCATTGGCAGATCTTTTAATAAATTTCTTTTTGGTCTCCATCCTAATTTTTGAACTTTTTTTGAGGAAACTGAATATCTTTTGTCATTATATAACCTGTCATCAGTAAACTTGATAAATTTTTTTGGGTTTTTTTTAAAAATTTTACAAATATGTCTGGCAATATTAATATTTTTTTCAAAAAAATTACTTCCAATATTGTATACACCTTTTTCCTTTTTTTTTACTAAAAAGATCAGTGCATTAGCAAAATCAACTGCAGATAAATAAAATCTTATATTTCTTCCATTACCATGAATAGGTATAGGTTTATTTTTTATTAAATTTACGATTGAAGTTGATATTAATTTTTCAGGATATTGTCTAATACCATATATATTATTTGCTCTGACAATAATTATTTCCTTTTTGTAAGTATATTTATAACTGTTAATTAAAACTTCTGCTGCAGCTTTTGAGGCTGAGTAAGGATTGGTGGGATTTACTAATTGGTTTTCATAACAAGTTCCAGTTATTTTTTCTCCATATACCTCATCTGAGCTTATATGAAGTATCTTTTTAACTTTTCTTTTTATACATTCTAATAAAAAAGCATGAGCACCAAGTGAATTTGTTTTTGTAAAATTTAATGGGGAAATAAAAGAATTATCCACATGACTTTCAGCTGCAATATTAATTGCTAGATCACAATTTTTTAATAATCTACTGTATTTATTGGTGTTAATTATATCACATTTAATAAACTTTACTCTTTTGGATTTTGTAATCGAGGAAATGAAAGATTTATTCCCTGCATAAGTTAATTTATCTAAAATTATTATATTGCATTTAGGAAAATTTTTGAAAAAAGATTCAGCCACATGGGAACCAATAAATCCAGCTCCACCAGTAATAAAAATTTTTTTTAATTTGTTTTTCATTTGATTTATAATGGTGTACTAAACAATTAAAAGATTTATAATAAAAGCCTTAAATTTTGCAAATATAAAATGAGGATATTTGATTGTTTCATGTATTTTGATGAAGATTTGCTATTAGATTTAAGATTAAATATTTTAGACGATTTTGTAGATAAATTTATAATAATAGAGTCAAATTTAACTCACACTGGGAAATTCAAAAAACTTAAATTTGATATAAATAAGTTTGAAAAGTTTAAACACAAAATAAGTTATTATCCACTCGAGAAACTAAAAATTGATAAAAATTTAAAATTAAAAAAAAATTGGTCACAACATCATTTGATTGACCAATCAATTAGAAATTCAATTTCAAAATATCTAACTGATGCTTCAGATGATGATTGGATTATAATTTCAGATATTGATGAGCTACCTAATCCTGATGTTATTCAATATTTCGATAAAAGAAGAAAATATTCATTTTTTAAACAACAATTGTTTTATTACAAATTTAATTTGAAATGTGTATCAGAGCCCACATGGTATGGTTCGCGTTTATGTATTAAAAGATACCTAAAATCACCACAATGGTTAAGAAATATTAAAGTTAGTGATGGAAATAACTTCTTCAAAAAATTTTTTTATAATCATCAGATATTAGAAAATGGTGGATGGCATTTTAGTTCAGTTAAAAAACCGTCTGAAATTATAACTAAACTCAAATCGTTTGCACACAATGAACTAGTTCAAGAATATATGCTAGATGAAAATTATATAAAAAATAAAATAGAAAATTGTCAGGATATCTTTGAAAGAAATGTTATTTTAAAAAAAGTTGAACTAAACAATAATTTACCAGAATATCTTGTGAGAAATAAAAACAAGTATAGTGAATTCATAATTTAACTATTATACTCACATCTAGGAGAGGTGGCCGAGTGGTTGAAGGCGCACGCTTGGAAAGCGTGTAAAGGGGAAACTCTTTCATGGGTTCGAATCCCATTCTCTCCACCATAAATAAGCTTTATTTTAGCAGTTATATTTCGCCTTATTTAACTCTTTATCAGATTATAAAAAGAGCAATTTTATTTAAAAATGGTATAATTAATTTTTCCAAAAAAATAAAAAATGACAAGCAAAAACAAATATCAAGCAGACTCAATTAAAGTTTTAAAAGGTCTTGAGGCAGTTAGAAAAAGACCTGGTATGTATATTGGAGATACAGACGATGGAACTGGTCTGCATCATATGGTTTATGAAGTTGTAGATAATTCAATAGATGAGGCTTTGGCTGGGTATTGTAAAAATATTGATGTCAAAATTAATAAAGATGGAAGCATAACAGTTAAAGATGATGGAAGAGGAATTCCAATAGATTTACACAAAGGTGAAAAAAAATCTGCAGCAGAAGTGATTATGACTCAACTTCATGCGGGAGGAAAATTTGACCATGATTCATATAAAGTATCTGGTGGATTACACGGTGTTGGTGTTTCAGTGGTAAATGCTTTATCAGAAAAATTAAAATTAGAAATCAATAGAGATGGTGAAAAATATTTTGTAGAATTTGAGGATGGTGATGCCATAGCACCACTTAAAAAAATTGGTAAATCAAAAGATACAGGAACTCAAATAACTTTTTTACCTTCAAAAAAAAATCTTTTCTTCAATAAAATTTAATCCAAATATACTTATTAAAAGAATGAGAGAATTAGCATTTTTAAACAAAGGTATTAAGATTATATTTACAGACCTAATTAACAAAAAAGAAAAAACTAATGTTTTTAAATTTGACGGTGGTGTTTTGGAGTTCGTTGAATTTTTAGATGCAAAAAGAGAAAAATTACATAATAAAAATGGGAATGAATTATTTAAAAAACCTATTTATATAGAGGGAAAAAAAGAAAATATTGAAATAGAATGTTCTCTTAAATGGAATGCTACTTACTCTGAGGAAGTTCTTCCATATACTAACAATATATATCAAAGAGATGGCGGAACACATTTACTTGGGTTTAGAAGTGCCTTAACAAGGGTAGTAAATAAATATGCTAGCGAGCATAATCTTTTAAAAAAAAATAAATTTACAATCTCAGGAGATGACATAAAAGAAGGCCTTTCATGTATACTTTCAACAAAAATTCCTGATCCTAAATTTTCTTCTCAAACAAAAGATAAGCTTGTTTCTTCTGAAGTGAGGATGATTGTTGAAACAATAATTAATGAAAAATTGTCAATATGGTTTGATCAAAATCCCTCAGTTGCTAAAATTATTTTAGCTAAGATTATACAGGCTGCTTTAGCTAGGGATGTAGCAAGAAAAGCTAGAGAGAATGTTAGAAGAAAAGGTGCTTTAGAATTAAGTGGTCTACCAGGTAAACTTGCTGATTGCCAAATTGGCAAACAAGAAGGAACTGAGTTATTTATAGTTGAGGGAGATTCTGCGGGCGGTTCAGCAAAACAAGGAAGAAATAGATCTAATCAAGCTGTTTTACCGTTAAGAGGTAAAATTTTAAATACTTATGTTGATAGTTTACCAACTAAAAGAAATGGAAATGGTAAATCTAATGGTGATGATCAAAGAACAAAAGCATTATCTAAAATGATTTCTTCTAATGAGATTGTAACTTTAATTAACGCTTTAGGATTAGATCCCAAAGCTCATGAGATTGACCTCAAAGATCTAAGATATGGTAAAATAATAATTATGACAGATGCGGATGTTGATGGTTCTCATATTAGGGCGTTATTATTAACATTTTTTAACAATAAACCTTTTAATAAGTTAATTGAAAATGGAAATGTGTACTTAGCACAACCACCATTATTTAAAGTCAACAAAGGCTTAAAAGGCATTTATATAAAAGATGAAAAGGAGCTTGAGGAATATATAATAAATAATAATAAAGAATTTAAAAAGATTAAAAAAGGATCAAAAGATTTTTTAAAATTAGTAGAAGATGAAAAATCAAAAATGAACATCCAAAGATTTAAAGGATTAGGTGAAATGAATCCAGAGGAATTATGGGGTACTACACTTAATCCTGAAACTAGAACTTTATTACAAGTGCAGTATTCAAAAGATTTGAAAAAAGACCAAGTGCTTATTCACACTTTAATGGGTAGTGATGTTTCACTCCGAAAAGATTTTATAGTTTCAAATGCAATTAATGTTCAAAATTTAGATA
>QCBC01000017.1 GCA_003281725.1 Pelagibacteraceae bacterium AG-345-O09
AGATGTAATTAATTTTATGCAGACCTATCAAAGAATTACCCAAAATATGTTTAAGAACATGCCAAAATATGCTTCAATTATATTTAATTTAAATAATAAACATCAAATCAAATCTGCTATATACAAAAACAAATGAAATTATTCCTTAAAACAATTCTTATTATAACTTTTTTTGTGAGCTCTGCTTTTGCAGAGACTTTTATGATGGCATTAAAAAGAGCGTATGACACCAATCCTGAGTTAAATGCTGAAAGAGAAAATTTAAATGTTTCAAAACAGGAATTGAATATTTCAAAAGGCGCTTATCTTCCAACTGTTACATTAAGTGGGAGTAAAAGTCAGCAAGATACAGACAAATTAACAAATAGAAATGGAACTGATGCTTCTATTAATGATGTAGACCCAACTACTAAATCAATAACAATTACTCAAACTTTAATTGATTTAGGTAGAGGTGCTGAATTAGCAAAAAGCAAGATTGGAATTGATTTGGCAGACGCAAAACTTTTAAAAAAAGAACAAGAAATTTTATACAAATCTATTGAAGCCTATACAGGACTTATTTCAGCAAATGAAAAACTTAAAATTAACAAATCAAATGTTAACTTGTTAGATAGACAAGTTGAGACAGACAGAATTAGACTTGAGAGAGGTCAAATTTCATTATCAGATGTTGCACAATCTGAGTCTTCATTAGCTGGAGCTCAAGCAAAACTAATACAAGCAGAAAATGATTTCTTAACAAGCAAACTAAATTATGAAAACGTAATTGGAAATATAAACGATCCTGAAACATTAGATAAAAAGTCAATCAAAGAAGTAAGTTTGCCACAGCAATTAAATTCTGCAATTGAAATATCAATAAAAAATAACCCTGATTTAATTATTGCTAAACTAGAATATGAACAAGCAAAAAAAGATACTATAAGTGCTAGATCTGATTTAGCACCATCAGCGACTTTATCTTTCGATAGATCAAAAACTGAAGATTTAAGTTCCACTTATGATGAGAGGAAGAAGGATACTCTTAAAGCAACAGTGTCATGGCCATTTTTCTCAGGTGGAAAAAATATTGCTTCATTAAAAAAAAATAAAAGTTCTGAAAATCGAAAAAATTTATTACTTGATAATATGACTAAAAAAAACCAAACGGATGTTGCTAGTGCATGGTCTAATTATCAATCAAATAAAAGTTTGTTAAATTCAGTTCGAGCACAAGTTAACGCTGCTGAAATTGCCAACGAGGGGATTGTGGCTGAATATAATAGTGGTTCAGATAGGACTACTTTAGAAGTTATCCAATCGAACTCTTTATTACTTAATGCTCAAATCTCATTAGCTGATTCTGAAAGAAACTACATTCTCTCTCAATTCAATCTGCTTAAATCTGTTGGATTATTGAATAGTAACCACTTAAAAATTCAGTAATATAAGGCTTTTTAAGGTAAATTAATTAAATCTTGCAAATGAGAACAAAAGTAGTACATAATAATTATATGATTCGAATGTTAATAATTAATAAAAAAAGAGGCTTAAATGACAAAAAATAATTTAAAGGTAGTTAAATCTACCAAAGATCAAGAAATGGATGCTAAAGAAAAGAATAAAGCATTAGATGCTGCGATCAGCCAGATAACTGACAACTTTGGAAAAGGTTCAGTTATGAAGCTAGGTGAGAAAAGAGCTATGGATATCGAGTCGATATCTACAGGATCTTTAAGTTTAGATTTAGCTTTAGGAATAGGCGGATTACCTAAAGGAAGAATTGTTGAAGTTTACGGACCAGAGTCTTCTGGAAAAACAACATTAGCATTACAAGTTGTTGCTGAAGCTCAAAAGGCTGGTGGTATTTGTGCATTTGTTGATGCAGAACATGCTTTAGATCCAGTTTATGCAAAAAAATTAGGTGTGAACACTGAAGAGCTTTTAATTTCACAACCAGATGCAGGAGAGCAAGCTTTAGAAATAGCTGATACACTAGTAAAATCAGGCTCTATTTCAGTAATCGTAATTGACTCTGTTGCAGCGTTAACTCCAAGAGCTGAAATCGAAGGCGAGATGGGTGATCATCATGTTGGTCTTCAATCAAGATTAATGAGTCAGGCTTTAAGAAAGTTAACTGGTTCAATTTCTAACACAAACACAATGATGATTTTCATTAACCAAATTAGAATGAAAATTGGAGTTATGTTTGGAAGTCCTGAAACAACATCAGGTGGAAATGCACTTAAGTTTTACTCATCTGTAAGAATGGACATTAGAAGAATTGGTGCCATCAAAGATAAAGATGAGATTATTGGCAACTCTACAAGAGTGAAAGTAGTTAAAAATAAAGTTGCTCCACCATTTAAAGTTGTTGAGTTTGACTTGATGTATGGAAAAGGAATTAGCAAAATGGGTGAGTTGGTAGACCTTGGTGCTAAAGCCGACATCATTGAAAAATCAGGAGCATGGTATGCTTATAAAGGAGAAAAAATAGGACAAGGAAGAGAAAATGCCAAAGTCTATTTAGCTCAACATCCACAAGTTGCTGCAGAAATTGAAATGGCAATTAGGGAAAAAGCTGGTGTGATTTCTAAAAAGATTGAAGGAAATCCATTAAGTCCTGAAAAAATTGAAAAAGAGAAGAAAGTAGCTGAAAAAGAAGAAGCTGAAAAAGAAGCTACTCCTCCTAAAAAGAACTAGAATTAAAGGTCATCTTTAAATTATAAAGGCGCTTATTTTAAGCGCCTTTACCCCCCTATCGTTATCTAGACATAGAATAAAAAAGCTGTATTTTAAAAATATGGCTCAGAAATCATTAAATCAGATTCGAGAAACTTTCTTAAAATATTTTGAGAAAAATGATCATAAGATTGTTGAGTCGAGCAATTTAGTTCCAAATAATGATCCAACATTGATGTTTGCTAATTCTGGCATGGTTCAATTTAAAAATGTATTTACAGGTTTAGAAAAAAGGGACTATCAAAGAGCAACCACCTCACAAAAATGTGTAAGAGCGGGCGGTAAACATAATGATTTAGAAAATGTTGGGTATACACCGAGACATCATACATTTTTTGAGATGTTAGGAAATTTTTCCTTTGGTGATTATTTCAAAGAAAAAGCAATTCATTATGCATGGGATTTAATTACAAAAGATTTTGGAATAGATAAAAATAAACTTTATGTAACAGTTTTTCATGAAGATGATGAAGCATTCAATTTATGGAGTAAAATAGCGGGTTTTAGTGATGATAGAATAATAAGAATTTCTACATCAGATAATTTTTGGTCAATGGGAGAAACGGGTCCTTGCGGACCATGCTCAGAAATTTTCTATGACCATGGAGATCATTTAAAAGGAGGTTTGCCAGGTACAAAAGATGAGGATGGAGATAGATTTATTGAGATTTGGAATTTAGTTTTTATGCAATATGAGCAAGTAACAAAAGATAAAAGAATAGACCTTCCAAAACCATCTGTTGACACTGGTATGGGATTAGAAAGAATTGCTGCACTATTACAAGGAACACATGATAATTATCAAACTGATCATTTTAAAAAATTGATAAGCTCTATATCGGATGTAACAAAGGTTGATCAGATAGATAATAATATTTCAAGTTTTAGAGTTATAGCTGACCACTTAAGAGCAAGCTCATTTCTTTTAGCAGAGGGTGTATTACCATCAAACGAGGGACGTGGGTATGTACTAAGAAGAATAATGAGAAGAGGAATGAGACACTCCCATTTATTAGGATCTAAAGAACCAATTTTTTATAAAATATTTGACTCACTCAAAAATGAAATGTCGGGCAGCTATCCTGAACTTAAAAGATCTGAGTCTTTAATTAAAGAAACTCTAAAAATGGAAGAAGAAAAATTTTTAGTCTTGCTTGATAGAGGAATAAAAATTTTAAATGAAGAAATCTCTAAAATAGATAAAGTTTTACCAGGTGAAGTAGCATTTAAATTATATGATACTTTTGGTTTTCCATTAGACCTAACTGAAGATATTTTAAAAAATAAATCTTTGAAAGTTGATCAAAATAAATTTGATGATCTAATGAAAAAAAGTAAAGAGCTAGCAAAAAAAAACTGGAAAGGTTCAGGTGATAGCTCTGAAGAAGCCATTTGGTTTTCAATAAAAGATAAAATAGGACCTACAGAATTTTTAGGATATAAGTCTAATCAATCTGAGGGAGTAATATTAAATCTTTTAAAAGATAATAAGGAAGTAAAAAAATTATCAACTAATGAAAAAGGCATTATTATAACAAATCAAACACCTTTTTATGGAGAGTCAGGTGGTCAGCTTGGAGATCAAGGTACAATTGTTTCTGGAAACTCTGTATTTGAAGTTGAAGATACACAAAAAAAACTTGGAGATTTATTTGTGCATTATGGAGCAGTTAAAAGTGGTGAAGTAAAAATAAAAGATGTGGTAGAAATGAAAATTGATGTTGAAAGAAGAGACAATCTTAAAGCTTATCATTCAGCAACACATTTACTTCATGAGTCTCTCAGAAGAACTTTAGGAAAACATGTTATGCAAAAGGGGTCATTAGTTGCACCTGATAGACTTAGATTTGATTTTAGTCATATGAAACCCATTTCTAGTGAAGAGTTAGCGAAAATTGATAAACTTGTTAACGAATATGTTGAAGCAAATACTGAGGTTACAACCAGAATTATGACTCCAAAAGCTGCAATTGATAAGGGTGCCTTAGCATTCTTTGGGGAAAAATATGGAGAAGAAGTAAGAGTAGTTTCAATGGGTAAAGAAAAAGAAACTTATTTTTCAACAGAATTATGTGGTGGAACACATGTCCAAAGTACAGGAAATATTGGTAAATTTAGAACAATTAGTCAGGCTTCTATTGCTGCAGGCGTTAGAAGAGTTGAAGCATTGAGAGATAAGCAGTTAGAGGATTATATTAAAAACAAAGAGAAATTATCAAATTTATCAATTCAAAAAGATGAAGAAAATATAAAAGAATTGTCATCTCAAATAATAAAATTAGGTGGAAAGCCAAACATTGATAATAATGATCTTAAAGAGCTTATAAAAAATCTCACAAAACAACTTGAACAATTAAATGTTAGTTCTGTGCTGAAAGATAAAACCAAAAACATTATCAGTGATGAAAAAATAAATGGTGTAAAAGTTAGATTTCAAAAAGTTCAAGATCTACCACCAAAAGATTTAAGAAAATTAGTCGATAGTGGAAAAAAAGAACTAGGAGAGGGGATTGTTGTTGTTTTCGCAAGCAGTGATAATAAAGTTGGTCTTGCAGTTGGTATAACAGAAAAATTAATTAGTAAATATGATGCAGTTAAATTTGCTAAATTAGGATCAGAGATGATTGGTGGCAAAGGTGGTGGTGGAAGAAAAGATTTTGCTCAAGCTGGAGGTCAAGACCAAAATAAAATTGATGAAGCTTTTGAAAAAATAAAGGCATTAATTTAATTTTTTTTTTAAATTACTATCTATTACATCTAAAAATTGGTTAGTCGTAAGATATTTACTAGATGGGCCAACTAATATTGCCAAGTCTTTTGTCATTGATCCACTCTCAACACAACCAATACAAACTTCTTCTATTGTATTAGCAAATTTTATAAGTTCTTGATTTCCATCTAGCTTACCTCTATGTGCTAATCCTCTAGTCCAAGCAAAAATTGATGCTATTGGGTTAGTTGATGTCTCTTTACCTTGCTGGTGCATTCGATAGTGTCTAGTTACCGTACCATGAGCTGCTTCAGCCTCCATTATTTTTCCATCTGGAGTTAGTAGTGTACTAGTCATTAACCCTAGTGAGCCATATCCTTGAGCCATTGTATCTGATTGAACATCACCATCATAATTCTTACACGCCCATATATATTTTCCACTCCACTTCATTGCACATGCTACCATGTCATCAATTAATCTATGTTCATATGTCAATTTATGTTTCTCAAAATCTTTTTTGTACTCTTTATCAAAAACCTCTTGAAATATATCTTTAAATCTTCCATCGTATTTCTTTAAAATAGTATTTTTGGTGGACATATAGACTGGCCATTTTTTTATAAGACCATAACTAAAACAAGACTTGGCAAAATCCTCTATTGATTTATCTAAATTATACATTGAAAGAGCAACTCCAGGTCCAGTAAAATTAAAAACTTCATACTTAATTTCATCTTTACCATCTTCCGAAGTCCATTTAACTTCCATTTTACCTTTACCAGGAACTTTAAAATCTGTAGCACGATATTGATCACCAAAAGCATGTCTTCCAATCACAACAGGATCTGTCCATGAAGGAACCAATTTTGGAATGTTTGAACAAATTATTGGCTCTCTAAAAACAGTACCGCCAATAATATTTCTTATTGTACCGTTTGGAGACCTCCACATTTTTTTTAAATTAAATTCCTCAACTCTTGCTTCATCTGGGGTAATAGTTGCACATTTTATACCAACTCCAATTTTTTTAATTGCATTTGCAGAGTCAATTGTGATTTGATCATCAGTTTTATCTCTATTTTTCATTCCAAGATCATAGTATTCAATACCTAGATCCAGATATGGTAGAATTAATTTGTTTTTAATAAAATCCCAGATAATCCTGGTCATTTCATCCCCATCTAACTCAACAACAGGGTTTTTTACGTTAATTTTGCTCACTTATTTTATATTTATCTTATTAATTGAATTTCGCGATTTTATATACATATTAATGAAAAATTATCAAATAGAAGAATATGTTTAGTAAAATATTTCCAAAAATTCACGCAGAAGGATACAAGTTTTTAGTTATAGCAGGAATAATAACTATAATATTTTATATTTTTAGTGATTTTCTAGGATTAGTAGGTTTTATTTTTACAATATGGGTTTACTATTTTTTTAGAGATCCTGAGAGAGTTATCATCAATGATGATAACTTCCTAGTTAGTCCTGCTGATGGAGAAGTAATAAAAGTTGAAGAAGTAGACGGTCCTAAAGAACTGAATTTAGATAATAAAAGATTTAAAAAGATTAGTATTTTCATGAATGTTTTTGATTGTCATGTAAATAGAAGTCCCTGTGGTGGTAAGATTGAAGAAATTTTATATAAACCTGGAAAATTTTTTAATGCTTCACTTGATAAAGCAAGTGAGGATAATGAGAGAAACTATTTTAAATTAAAAGATAATCAAAACAATGATATCGTATTAGTCCAAATTGCAGGTCTAGTTGCTCGAAGAATAGTTTGTGAAGCAAAAAAAGATCAAGAATTAAATCAAGGTGATAGAGTTGGAATGATAAGATTTGGAAGTAGAGCTGATGTTTATTATGAAAATTATGAACCATTAGTTAAAGCTGGTCAAATAGCTGTTTCAGGAGAAACATTGTTAGCTAAAAAGTAAAATGGAACAACCAAAGAATAATTTAAAAATTGTAGCAGATAAAAAAAGCGCTAGGATGCTTTTGCCAAATATACTCACTTTAATTGGTGTTTGTATTGGCTTAACTTCAATTAGATTTGCTTTAGATGGAAGATTTGAATTAGCAATTATAGCAATAATGTTTGCTGCATTGATTGATGGTCTAGATGGAAGGATTGCTAGATTAATTAAAGGCACATCTAAAGTTGGTAAAGAATTAGACTCACTCACTGACATGATAAGTTTTGGAGTAGCTCCAGCATTTATAATGTATTTTTGGAAATTAAATACACTAGGAAGGTTTGGATGGTTACTGTGTTTAGTATTTGTGATTTGTGTAGCATTACGTCTAGCAAGATTTAATATTAATTCAAATCAAGAACCTTCTTGGAGAGACAACTTTTTTGAAGGTGTCCCATCCCCAGCAGGTGGTATATTAGTATTAACTCCATTAATTATAAGTTTAAGTGGATTTGATTTTTTTCAATTAAACCATGATTTAATTGTACCCATATTTTTTGTAACAACTTCTTTTCTATTAATTAGTAAATTTCCGAGCTATTCATTTAAAAAGATAGTCATACGAAGAAGAACTACAATATTTCTATTATTCGGAATTGTTTTATTTTTTGGTTTATTGTTAGTTTATACATTTAACGTAATTGCAATAAGTGCAATAGTTTATTTATTATTATTACCTATTAGCTATGTTCATTATCAAAAAATTAAAAATAAACATGAAAAAGACAAAATTCATGACGAAGATGATCTTGAAGACGTACTTTAATGAAAAAAAATGTAATTGTTTCTTTGGCTGATGCTAACTATTTTCCATTATTAGAAGAGTTAATTAATTCAATTAAAAGATTTAAAGATAGTGAAAGTGTTGCGATTTGTATTTTAGATGCAGGACTTACTGAACAGCAAAAAGAAAAATTGTTAAACAAAGTAGATGAAATAAAATCTGCAGAGTGGGATATTAAGGTTCCAGAATTTAAAGTAAAAGGAAAAGAATGGTTAAAAAGTCAGGTCTCAAGAGCCTTTTTACCAAAATATTTTCCTAACTACGAAAAATATCTCTGGATTGATTGTGATGCTTGGGTCAACGATTGGAATTGTATAGAATTATATTTTAGAGCCTGTGAAAATGGAAAATTGGGAATTACGCAAACAATCGGTCCAGGATATAAAGTTATATCAAAAGTTAGTTGGTTATTAGGAAAGTTAGCAATTATAAAATCACAAAATTTTAAACATGCTGTTAAATCAGGGATTGGTTATAACAATGCAAGAAAATTAGCTTTTGCACCTCATATAAATATTGGAGTATTTTCACTAGAAAAAAATTCTGAAGCTTGGGATTCTTGGCAAAAAAATTTAGTTAAAACGCTAAAAGCGGGAAATATTTTTGGATCAGAAGGTTTAGCAATAAATATGTCAGTTTATATTGATAATTTAGATACAGAATTCTTACCTTTAAATTGTAATTGGATTACAAGTAATTTGCTTCCAAAATATGATCAACAACAAAAAACATTTGTTGAGCCATATTTACCAAACCATCAAATTGGAATAATGCATCTCGCTGCTGGAATATGGAAAGATGGCAAAGATATGAGGGTTGATAAAACTATAAAAATAGAGATTGAGACTTTAAGTAAAAATAAAATTACCAAAAGCCTTAGATACGATAATTAATTGAAAAAAAATAAAATTTCAAAAAATTGGGTAAATAAACAAAGAAGAGATATTTATGTACGTCAATCTAAAGTTGACGGTTTCCGCGCTAGATCAGCATATAAACTAATTGAATTAGATGAAAAATTTAAAATTTTTAAGGGAGGT
>QCBC01000018.1 GCA_003281725.1 Pelagibacteraceae bacterium AG-345-O09
GAAATTGATGCAGAAATACTAATTGTAGTTGAGTCAGCAGAAACCATTCAATAATTATACAATCTTTTCCCCAATCAATTTTTTAAATTTATTTATTATTTAAATAATATATTTATTGATTAATGGAAAATAATCTATCAATTGTAAAAGATAAATTTAAAGAACTTCCAAATAATATAGAAGCTGAACAATCTGTAATTGGTTCAATATTAGTTACAAATGAAATTTTTGAAGAGGTAAATACTATTATTTCTGACAAAAATTTTTATGATCCAATGCATCAAAAAATTTTTGGTGCAATAGAAAACTTAATCTACAAAGGTATGTTGGCAAACCCAATTACTTTAAAAAATCATTTTGAAGATGAAAAAGACGAATTAAATGTTCCAGAATATTTAGTAAAAATTACAAAATTTTCTACTTCATCAAGACAGGCTACTGAATACTCTAAAATAATTTATGATATGTTTGTTAGAAGAGAATTAATAAAAATTTCAGAACAAACAATTGATACAGCCAAATTAAATGATTTAAATACAAATGGTCAAAATATTATAGAAAACTCTGAAAGATTATTATTTGATTTAGCAGAAAAAGGCTCTTTCAATTCTTCATTAATAAAATTTGATGAAGCTATGAGACAAACAATTGAAATGGCTTCTGCAGCATATAAAAATGAGGAAGGTATTGTTGGAGTTCCAACTGGACTGAGAGATTTAGACGATAGACTAGGTGGTCTTCATCAATCAGATTTAATTATTATTGCTGGAAGACCATCGATGGGTAAAACTGCTTTAGCAACTAATATAGCATTTCATGCTGCGCAAAAATTACAAGATAGTGGAAGGATATCTTCAATTGCTTTTTTTTCACTAGAAATGTCATCTGAACAATTGTCAACTAGAATATTAGCTGAACAGTCAAGAATAAAGTCCAACGATATTAGACGTGGAAGAATTACAGATGAACAATTTGATAAGTTTATAGAAACTTCAAAAAATATTGCTGAACTACCTTTGTATATTGATGAAACTCCAGCAATGAATATTGCAGCCATGACCAATAGAGCTAGAAGATTAAAAAGATTAAAGGGTCTTGATATGATTGTAGTAGACTACATACAATTAATGAAAGGTTCGTTTAATAATAAAGACGGTAGAGTTCAAGAAATATCAGAAATAACACAAGGATTAAAAGCTATTGCTAAAGAATTATCAATACCAGTTGTTGCTCTCTCACAATTATCAAGGGCTGTTGAGCAAAGAGATGATAAGAAGCCTCAATTATCTGATTTAAGAGAGTCTGGTTCAATTGAACAGGATGCTGATGTTGTAATGTTTGTTTATAGAGAAGCTTATTATTTAGAGAGAAAAGAACCTAGACCAGCAACTGTTGAACATGCCGAATGGCAAGCAAAAATGAATGAAGTATCTAATTTAGCAGAAATTATAATTGGTAAACAAAGACATGGTCCTACTGGAAACGTAATGCTCGAGTTTGAGGCAATGTTTACTAAATTTAAAGATACTCAAAATAGCTAAATTCCAATATAAAAGGGGTAAATGATAGCCCAATTTTACCAAAATATAATACTCAAGAATCCCAAATCTATTTTCATAATTTTATTAATAACATTAATTTCCTTTGGCTATCATTCTAAAGATTTTCGATTAGATGCTTCATCTGAAACTTTATTAATTGAGGGTGATCCAGACCTAAAATATCTTCAAGAAATATCAGAAAGATATGGTTCAAAAGAATTTTTAATTTTAACCTATACCCCAAATGAAGGAATGGTTTCTGATGCATCAATTAATAATCTCTTAAGTCTTAAATATAAAATTCAAAGTTTAGATTGGGTTCACAATGTAGTTACATTATTAGATATTCCTTTGCTGAATAGTTCAGATGCACCTCTCCAAGAAAGGCTTGAAAGTTTCAAGACTCTCAAAGATGAGGGAATTGATAAAAATAGAGGCTTTAATGAAATAGTTAATAGTCCAGTTTTTAGAAATTTTGTAATTAGTGAAGACGGAAAAACAAGTGGAATTATCGTATACATAAAAAAAAACGAACAATTAAAAGATATTCAAAAAAAAACAAAAGAAGAGATTGAAAAACATAAAGATCAATTAAAAAAACAAAATCATAAAAATATACTTGAAATTAGAGATGTTATTAAAAGTTATGAGGATATTGGTAAAATACACTTAGGTGGTATACCCATGATTGCTGATGATATGATGTCATTTATTAAAAGTGACATAATAGTATTTGGTTTAGGGGTTCTGATATTTATTATTGCAACTTTGTGGTTTGTTTTTAAAAGAATAATTTGGATTATAGTTCCAATTAGCAGTTGTTTTTTTTCTGTAATAATCATGATGGGAATACTGGGCTTACTTGGATGGAAAGTGACTGTTATATCCTCAAATTTTATAGCTTTGATGTTAATTCTAACAATGGCGATGAATATACATATGAGTACTCGATTTTTACAGATCAGAGAAAACTATCCTCAAATGAGTATTTTAGAACTGATAACTTTAACTACAGAAAAAATGTTTTGGCCTATACTTTATACTGTTTTAACAACTATAATTGCTTTTCTCTCCCTAGTATTTAGTGAAATAAAACCTATTATTGATTTTGGTTGGATGATGACTTTGGGTCTTATTACTTCTTTCATAATTACTTTTACACTTTTACCATCTCTGATTAATTTTGTGCCAACAGAAAATATTTCAATAAAAGAAAATAAAGACTCAATAATTACATCCTTTTTTTCAAAAGTTTCACAAAATAATCATAAAATTATTTTTATGATTACTGGTATATTAATTATATTAAGTCTTATAGGAATAAGTCGTCTTGAAGTTGAAAATAGTTTTATAAATTATTTTAATAAAAAGACTGAGATTTATAAAGGAATGAAACTTATAGACGAAAAACTTGGTGGGACCACACCACTCGAAGTTATTTTAAAGTTTCCAAAAAAAGAAAAAGCTAAAACTGAAGAGGATGATGAATTTGAAGATTGGGGAGATGAAAATGAAAATGATATAGAGAAATATTGGTTTACAAAAGATAAGATTGATAAAATTTCCTCTGTTCATAACTATTTGGATAGTCTGCCTCAAGTTGGTAAAGTCCTATCATTTTCCTCAATTATTGATGTAGCAACATTACTTAATAATAATAAACCTTTGGGTACTTTAGAAATGGGAGTTTTATATACAAAAATACCTGAGACTATAAAAACGGAAATTATTGATCCTTATATATCAATAAAAAATAATGAAGCACGAATTAATCTAAGAATAATCGACTCTCAAGAAAATCTAAGGCGTAATGATTTAATAAAAAAAATAAATTATGATTTAAAAAATCAACTTGGACTAAAAAAAGATGAATTCAAACTTGCTGGAGTTCTGATATTATTCAATAATCTACTTCAAAGTCTTTTTAAATCACAAATTTTAACTTTAGGATTAGTAATGATTGGAATATTTTTAATGTTTGTAATTCTTTTTAAAAATATCAAATTATCATTAATAGGAGTAATACCAAACTTTATTGCTGCATTTTTCATATTAGGAATTATAGGATTACTCGGGATACCTTTGGATATGATGACTATTACAATTGCTGCTATTACTATTGGTATCGCTGTAGATAATAGTATTCATTATATTTATAGGTTTAAAGAAGAGTTTACTATTTCTAATGATTACAACAAAACAATAAATTTATGTCATTCGACTGTGGGAAAAGCAATTTTGAATACCTCTATTACAATTGTGTTTGGTTTCTCAATTTTAGTTTTATCTAAATTTATTCCAACAATTTATTTTGGAATTTTTACAGGGATTGCTATGTTGTTGGCAATGGTTTCAGTTTTGACACTTCTTCCATCATTAATTTTATTACTAAAGCCTTTTGGAAAATAAATTTAAATAATGGAAATCATTAAAGGACTTTATAATTTGATATCTATTATAGACTTAATTTATATAGTTATAACAATTCTCTCTTTAATTAAATGCTACTCAAAAGGCTTTGTGCTAAGTGTTCTAGCAATGGCAAAATGGTTATTTGCTTATGTGATAACGTTGATCGCTTTCCCAAGAATAAAACCATATGTTAAAGATATAATTGATAATGAATACATCTTAGATATCACTCTTGGAGTTGTAGTTTTTGTAATTGTCATTTTTTTAGTACTTCTTATTAGTAAAGGTATAAGCAAAGCTATTAAGTATACAGGCCTTGGAAGTTTAGATACTGTATTTGGATTCTTTTTTGGTTTTATTAGATCTTATATTATCTCTGTTTGTATCTTTTCAGCTATCCATATCGTATATAACTACGATAAATGGCCATTAAATACTGACCAATCATACATCTTTCCATATTTAGAAAAAGGTAGTAATTATTTATTAAAAGAATTTCCTAATGAAAAAACATATCAAGATTCAAAAGAAAAAATTGAAGAACTTTGATCCTAAATTAAAAGAAGAATGTGGTGTATTTGGTATTAGTAATGCTAAAGATGCTGCCGCATTAACTGCTCTTGGTCTTCATGCTTTACAACATAGAGGACAAGAAGGATGTGGAATTGTTTCATTTGATGGAAAAAAATATTATTCAGAAAAAAGATTTGGGTTAGTAGGTGACAACTTTAATAAAGAAAAAGTTCTTAATAATTTAAAGGGTAGTTATGCAATTGGTCACAATCGTTATAGCACAACTGGTAATAATACTCTTAGAAATATTCAGCCTTTTTTTGCTGACACAAATGCAGGTGGTATTGGTGTTGCTCACAATGGAAACTTAACAAATTCAATTTCACTCAGAAATAAGTTAGTTGAAGATGGAGCTATTTTTTATACCACTTCAGATACTGAAACAATTGTGCAACTAATTGCTAAATCTAAAAGACCAAAAACAATAGATAAAGTTGTTGATGCTATATTTCAAATACAAGGAGGTTATGCTTTAGTAATGTTGACTCAGAGCTCTTTAATTGGAGTAAGAGATCCTTATGGAATTAGACCACTGGTTATCGGTAAATTAGGAAGTAGCTATGTATTAGCATCTGAAACATGTGCTTTAGATATTATTGGTGCAAAGTTTTTAAGAGAAGTAGAAAATGGAGAAATTGTTTTAATAGAAAACAATGAATTGAAAAGTATTAAGCCCTTCCCTCCAAAAAAAGTCAGACCATGTGTTTTTGAATATATCTATTTTGCTAGACCAGATAGTCTCATAGATAATAAAACTGCTTATGAACACAGAAAAAACTTAGGAAAAGAACTTGCTAAAGAAAATGACATTAAAGCCAATATAGTAGTTCCAGTACCAGACTCAGGAAATGCTGCAGCTTTAGGATTTGCACAAAATTTAAATATTAATTTTGAACATGGCTTAATAAGAAATCACTATGTTGGTAGAACTTTTATCGAACCAAGTCAAAAAATTAGAAGTTTAGGTGTTAAACTAAAATTGAATGCGAATGAAACTACAATAAAAAATAAGAAGATAATTCTTATTGATGACTCCCTTGTAAGAGGAACTACATCACACAAGATCGTTAAAATGTTATATGATGCTGGAGCAACAGAAGTTCATGTAAGAATAGCTTGCCCAGAGATAAGATACCCAGATTTTTATGGAGTTGATACACCCACAAAAAAAGAATTACTTGCAGCAAATAAATCAAATGATGAAATAAGAAAGTATATCGGTGCCAAATCTCTAAAGTTTTTATCTATAGATGGTTTGTATAGAGCTATTGGTTTTGAGAAAAGAAATGAAACTTATCCACAACTAACAGATCATTATTTTACAGGGGATTATCCTGTAAAACCAGTTGATGAATTAGGTGACAGTAAAATTACACAATTATCTTTATTGAGCACAGCATCAAACAACTAAAAATGAAAAAAGTAAGTTTTACAGAAATGAAAAATGGAACTAAGGATGATTATCTTTTTTTAGATAAACATGAAAAAGATTTTGCTCACAAAACCTCAGATAGAATATTAGATTTTATGTCTAATCTTACTGAGACACTTGAAGGTTACCAAGTATCAAGATTAGAGCATTCACTTCAAAGTGCAACTAGAGCCTATAAAAATGGTGAAAGTGAAGAGATGGTTGTTGCAGCTTTATTGCATGATATTGGAGATGAACTCGCCCCTATGAATCATTCTGAATATGCTGCATCAATTCTTAAACCATATGTTTCAGAAAAAACTCATTGGATAATAGAAAAACATGGAGAATTTCAGATGTATTATTATGCACATCATTTAGGTGGAAATAGAAACAAAAGGGATGATTATAAAGATCACAAATATTATAATGACACAATCAATTTTTGTGAAAAATATGATCAAAATTCATTTGATCCTAATTATAAATCATTGCCATTGGAGTTCTTTAGACCGATAGTTAAAAAAATTTTTTCTAGAAAGCCGTATTCTTTACTTTAAATCTAATAATAAAGTACTATTTAATATCTAATGATCTCATTCAAAGAACAAATAATAGAATATTTTAAAACTGGTATTAAGGAAACTAAAAATTTTAAAATTGGGATTGAGCATGAAAAATTTCTATTTAATAATGAGGATAACAAAAGAGTAAATTACTCTAAAATAAAGGAAATGTTTACAGCTTTACTTGAGTTTGGCTGGCATCCAGTTTTAGAAAAAGGAAATATAATTGGTTTAAATAAAGGTGGTAAAAACATTACTCTTGAGCCAGGAAATCAAATTGAGCTATCTGGAGATAAATTAAATACTATCCATGAAGCATGTGCAGAGTCACATGATTATTTGTTTGAGCTAAGACAAGTAACAAAAAAAACAGATATTAAGATCGTAAGTGCAGGGTTTGACCCAATTTCAAAACTTAGTGAAGTTCCTAACAATCCAAAAAAAAGATACGAATTAATGACAAAAGATATGCCTGAAGGAGGTGAATTAAGTCTTGATATGATGTATCGAACTTGTGGAACCCAACTCAATATTGATTACAATTCAGAACAAGATTTTATTAAAAAATTTAAAATTGTTAATTCTATCGTTCCAATTACAATTGCTTTATTTGCCAATTCTTCAATTAAAGAAAAAAAAAATAGTAATTATTTATCATACCGATCTAAAGTTTGGCAAATTACATCTAGAGGTGGATTACCAAAAGTTTTTTTTGAAAATTTAAATTTTGAAAAATATGCTGAATTTGTCATGAATTTTCCAATTCTATTTATTCAAGAAAAGGAAAATTATATTTCTGGAAAAAAATATTTATTTAAAGATTTTATGAATGGTAAAATTAAAGAGATCAAAAATCGTTTGCCAAATGAAAATGATTTATCTACTCATCTTAGTACAATATTTACAGAGAATAGATTAAAAAAATACATAGAACTTAGATCAATGGATACATGTGGGTGGGATTGTTTATGTTCAGGTCCTGCTTTTAATGTTGGAATGTTGT
>QCBC01000019.1 GCA_003281725.1 Pelagibacteraceae bacterium AG-345-O09
TCTTTGGATGGTATTGAAATTACTTTTCCGGATTTATCAATTGCCTGAATTGATAACAATATATCTTTAAACTCTTTTCCAAAACAACCAGCATTCATCCTTATTCCTCCACCAATTGTTCCAGGAATACAAGATAAGAATTCAAAACCAGTTAGGTTATTTTTCATTGCAAAATCTGAAAGAGATTTATCTAAAACTGCACTTCCAGCTATTATTGTATTTTCACCTAATAAAGAAATATTATTAAAGTTTTTGCTTAGTTTTATTACTACCCCATCAAACAATTCATCTTTTATTAATGTATTCGAGCCTGCACCTAGTACAAAAATTTTTTCTTTTTTATTTAATTTTTTTAAAAGATTTACTAACTCTTTTAAGTTATCTGCTTTATAAAAAACCTTTGTTTTTCCCCCAATATTAAACCAATTTTTTTTTTTAAGGTCATGTTCGTATCTTACGTTTGCACCAAATTCTTTTAATATATTTTTTAATTCAAAAATTTGCATTACATTAACTCTGGTAGTTTCCTCATCCAATTAGAAATAGATCCAGCACCCATTCCAATTACAATTTTTTTACCATACATATTTTTTTTAAAAAATTTTGCTAGTTGAAGATTATCTTTAACTAAAAAAAGTTTTACTTTTGAATTTTTAATAAGCTGTTTTGCAAAATTTAAATAGTTAAATCCTAATCTTATTTTCTCTCCAGCAGCATAAATTGGACATAGAATAACTGTATTGGCATCCTTAAAAGCAAAAGAAAATTCGTTCTTTAAATCTTTTAATCTTGAAATTCTATGTGGTTGAAATACACAAATTTTATCATATCCCTCATAAACTTTATTAACTCCTTCTAATACAACTTTAATCTCGGTTGGATGATGTGCATAATCATCAAAAAAATCTACTCCATTATAAGTAAAAATTTTATTAAATCTTCTTTGTACTCCCTTAAATTTTAGTAATCCCTTTTTTATATCAGAAACTGATATTCCAACAGTAATAGCAACCGCTGCTGCTGCAACAGAATTTCTAATATTATGAATCCCTAATAAAGGAATTCTAATTTTTTTAATTATAGCTTTTTTTTTATTTGGAAGATTTACTTGCAAATCAAACTCTGAAAATTTCATACTTCGCTTAATATTTTTAATCAAAAAATTTGATTTTGAATTCACACCATAGGTATAAAAATTTTTACCTTTCAATCTTTTTACAAGTTCATTATTAATTTTATCATCAAGACAAATAAACGATTTTCCAAATGAAGGTACCTTTTCAATAAATTCTATAAAATATTTTTTCAAGTCTTCCATAGATTTATAAAAATCCATATGTTCCCTATCTATATTTGTAATGATGGAATAAGTCGGTGGAATATGAATGAAACTTCCATCAGATTCATCTGCTTCTAAAATTGACCAATCACTTTTACCCAATTTTGCAGTATTTTTAATTGAATTTATTACACCTCCATTAATAATAGTTGGATCTATCTTTGTTGTTTGAAAAATTGATGTAATTAATGAGGTTGTAGTCGTTTTCCCATGTGAACCAACTACGACTATATTTTTCATTAGGGATACAATATGTGCCAACATTTTGCCCCTTTTTATTATTGGTAAATTTTTTCTTTTTGCTTCAATAATTTCTGGATTATTTTTTTTTATAGCTGAAGATACTACAACTATTGTTGCATCTTTAAGATTTTGTTTTTTCTGCCCTATAAAAATTTTAATTTTTTCTTTTTTAAGTCTTTCAACATTTTTATTTAGGCTCAAGTCACTTCCTTGGACTTTAAAACCTTTATCCTTCATAATCAAAGAAAGTCCACTCATCCCTATTCCACCGATACCAACAAAATGAATTATCTCAGTTTTTCCTATTTCAATTTTCATTTATAATTTCCAATATTTTTTGATTAACATCAATCCAAGTATTTTGATAATTTAATTTCTTTAAATTTTCCTTTTTTTTTAAGTAATCAATTTTGTCAGTTAAAATCTCACTCAGAAGATGCTCAATTTTTTTCTCAAAATTGGTTTGCTCAATTACCCAGCAACAATCAGTTTCTTTATAAAAATTAGCATTTTCTAATTGATGATTGTCTTTTGAGGTCGGTAATGGAACAGCTATAAAAGGAATGTTGATAACTGACAGCTCTGCCAAAGTTGAAGCACCCGATCTAGTTATACAAAGATCTGCATCTTTAATAATATTTTCAAAGTTGTTTTCAAAATTAAAAATTTTATTTTCAATGTTATTTTTAGAATAAAAATCCTTTAAGTACAAAACATTTTCCTTGTTAGTCTGCTGAATAATCTTAATTGATTTTTTCTTTGATATATTAACAATTGAATTCTTAAGACTCATATCAAAAATACTGGCACTTTGACTTCCACCTACTATCAATATTGTAAATTTATCTTTGATACTGCCTGATGATTTTAATTTATAAATACTCTCTCTTACTAAGGGATTTATTATTACCATCTTATTTAAAAAATTTTTGGGAAAATTTATAATTTTTTTATTATAGCAAAAAATTTTTTTACAAGAACTTAAAAAATATTTGTTTGCACGTCCTAATACTTGATTGGGTTCTAATAAAAAAATTTCTAATTTAAGTATCTTTCCAGCTAAAATTAGTGGTAAAGACATATATCCACCAGTGGATAAAATTTTCTCTACTTTTTTGTTTTTTAATAGAAATAATGATTTTAAGGTTAAAATAAATATCTTAATCATGTTGTAAGGTAAAAGAAGAATATTATTTAATCTTGGAGTGTTAATAATTTTGCATTTATAAAATTCATCATCTAAATATTTTAATCCTCTTTTATCAGTTGATATAATTATATTTTCTTTTTTTGATAAATGTTCATAAAGAATTAAAGCCGGTATGACGTGACCTCCAGAACCTCCAGTAGTAATTAAGAAATTTTTTTTCATTTTAATTAATTTTTCTTTTTGTCAAATTTAAGATTATACCTGATAAAATTGAGATACTTATAATAGACGAACCACCGTAACTAATAAAAGGTAGAGTCATACCAGTGGTTGGAAATAGCCTTATATTAACTCCAATATGTATCATCGCTTGCATCAAAATAAGGCTTATACAACCTACTAAAATTAATTTTATTTTTTCCTCGTTTTCAAAATAAACTTTTTTAAATACTGAATAGATAAATATTAAAAACAATAGTAAAATTAGTATTATAGCAATAACTCCAAACTCTTCAGAAATAACAGAAATAATGTAGTCAGTGTGAGCTTCGGGAACTCTATTTTTTAATGTTCCTTCTCCAATTCCTTTTCCAAAAAAACCCCCACTTGTAATTGAGTCTATGGCTTTATCAGATTGAAAATTATGTGTCCCTGTCTCTGAGTTAAAGAAAGATACCAATCTATTTTTAATGTATTCAAACTTTGGGACAAAAAAAACTAAGTATGAAAATACAAATATTAAAAGTAAAAATAAAATTAATAAAAAAACAATACTTATACCTGAGGTAAAAATTAAAATTGACCAGCTGAAAAAAACTAAAAGGGTCTGTCCTATATCAGGCTGAACAGCAAGCAATAGGGCTACTAACAATGTGATTAAAAAAGTAAAAAAGTATTTTAAGTAAATATTAGAATATTTTTCACTACTTAAAATTAAACTTATAAAAATTATCAAAAAAGGCTTTACAAGTTCAATTGGTTGAAATCTAGGTAAAAAATATAAATCAATCCATCTTTTAGATCCCTTAACTTCAATACCTATAATCGGGACTAAAATCAGTGAAATTAATGAGATGATAAAAATTAAGCTAGAAAATTTTAAAAGTTTTTCTTGTTTAATTGAAGAAAGAAAAAAAATTGTGATGATGCCTAATAAAATAAAAATTAAATGTTAAAAAAAAAATGAATAATCATTAGTGTCTAGTTTTTCTGATACTACTAATGAGGTAGATGCTAATGAAAAAAATAATCCAATAAAAAATAACAAAAGAATTAAAGAAAATATGAATTTATCAATATTTTTCCACCAATCATAATATAAATTGTATAAAAAATTTTTATTTTCCATTGAAATACTTTTTAACCAATTGATTAAAATAGAGCCCTCTGTCCTCAAAATTTTTAAAACTATCAAACGAAGCTGCACAAGGACTAAATAGTATCACACTATGAGCTAGTTTTTCCTTCTTAACTAAATATGAAATATTTTTTAGAGCATCTTTTAATTCGCTAAAATTTTTTGATTTTAATTTATTTTTAAGTTGTTTATTAAAAAAATTTCTATTTTTTCCGTATATGAATGCTCTTACATTATTCAATTCTTTTTTTTTTAAATTAAATTTATCACCTTTCTTATTAATTCCACCTAATAACCATAAGATATTAGAATTTGCTTTCAAAATACTCAGAGTAGAAGAAAAACTAGTTGATTTTGAGTCATTAATAATTGTCAAACCATTTTTTTTTAAAATTGTTTGTTGACGATATTTTAAACCTTTAAAATTTTGAATTGTTTGTAAAAACAAATTGTTTTTAAGCTTTAATTTTTTTGCTATTTCAATCACAAACGATAGATTTTCTTTATTCGCATCAGTAGCAAAATAATTATTTTTAATTTTTTTAAAAAAATGATTATTGTGACTTTTATCAACTTTAGTAATTTTACTTTTAAATATATTTAATCTCAAATTTTTATTAATTAGCTCATCATTTTTTTTTACAAAAGCAAAACTTTTTTTATCTTGAAATTTTAGAAGTTTGAATTTTGCATCTACATAACTTTTCAAATTTTTATGTCTTTCAAGATGATCTGGGCTTATATTCAGAATAACCACATATTTTGAAGTAAATATTTTGCTATAATCTAATTGATAAGAAGATGCCTCAATTACAAAAATTGTTTCTTTTTTTATTTTTCTCTCATTTAATACTGGGTTACCAATGTTCCCAACAAGTCTCACATCTTTTTTTTGATCCAATAAAACGTCATGTAAAATTTTAGCTGTTGTTGATTTTCCATTTGTTCCTGTAATGGTGATACTTTTATTTTTATAAAATGCGTAAAATACATCTAAATCTGTAAAAATTTTTGAATTATTTTTTTTTAAAAATTTTGATAATTTACAATTAGAAATATTAATACCAGGACTGATAATGATTATATCTACTTTTATTTTTGTTATTTCACTTAGATTAATAAATTTTTGATTAAATAATTTGTTTAATTTTAAATTATCATCAAATAAATATATTTGGGCTAAGTCTTTTAAAAATTTAAAAGATGAAATTCCACTTTTACCAAGGCCATAAATTAATATTTTTTTTTCTAAAAAAATATTTTGAGCTATTTTCATTATCTTAATTTGAGTGTAGCTAAGCCTACCATTGCCAAAATTATAGAAATAATCCAAAATCTGATTACAACAGTTGACTCAGGCCAACCTTTCTTTTCAAAGTGATGGTGTATTGGAGCCATTTTAAAAATTCTTTTTCCAGTAAGTTTAAATGAAATTACTTGAACCATTACTGAAACTGCTTCTAAGACAAAAAGACCTCCAGTAATTGCTAAAACAATTTCATGTTTAGTAATTATCCCCACTGCACCTAAAGATCCTCCAAGGGATAATGAGCCAGTGTCACCCATAAAAATTTTGGCAGGTGGAGCATTGAACCACAAAAAACCTAAACAGGAACCTATTACCGCTCCACAAAAAATTGAAATTTCACCTGTTCCTTCAATATAAGGAATATTTAAATAGTCTGAAAATACTATATTACCAGTTACGTAACTAATAAAAGCAAAACAAGCTGCAACTAATATTACTGGTACCGTGGCTAGACCATCCAAACCATCAGTAAGATTAACAGCGTTTGATGATCCAATAATTACAAATACTGAAAAAGGAATAAAGAACCATCCAAGGTTTATGATTAAATCTTTAAAAAATGGAAAATATAAATTCGTTACATCTTGATAGTCCACAAATTTTAGATAAAAAATAACTCCTATAATTGCTAATATTATTTGTAAAACAATTTTTAATTTCGATGAGATACCTGAAGAGTTAGTAAATTTAATCTTTTTGTAGTCGTCATAGGCACCTAATAATCCAAAAGAGATTGCAATATATATACAAAATAAAATATTAATATTCGATAAATCTGCCCAACATAAAACTGATACAAGCAATCCTAATAAAATGATTACCCCACCCATTGTTGGAGTACCAATTTTTTTTATAATATGATCTTCTGGTCCATCATCACGGATTGGGTTATAAATTTTTTGATTAGAAAAAAGTTTTATAAATGGACTTCCGATTATTAAAACTATTAATAAAGATGTAAAAACCGACAAGCCAGTTCGAAATGTTAAATACTTAAAAACATTTAAAAATCCAAATGTGTCTACGAAATTTAATAAAAATTGGTAAAGCATTAATTTAGCCCCTTTAAATCTTTCACTATTCTATTGAAACCTGTCGCATTTGAGGCTTTGATCATCAAATAATCATTATTATTTAAGTCATTTCTTATCAAATTAATAATTTGTGATTTATTTTGCAAAATTCTCCCTTTTTTAGATTTTGTAAGTTGATTAAATATAGACGTCACCTTGCTTCCTTTAACGAAAACTTTGTCTACCTTAGTTTGATTAATAATAGGTATAATAGATTGATGAAGTTTTTTTGAGTGATTTCCAAGTTCCAACATATCACCAAGCAAAATGTATTTTTTTGATTTTCTTGTATTAATTTTATCATAATTAAGTATTGCAGTTTTTAATGATAATGGATTTGAATTGTAACTTTCATCTATTAAATTAATATTTTTGCCATTAACTCTAATTTTAGAGAAGTCTCCTCTTCCATTAGGTACTTTAAAATTTAAAAAAATATTTTTATTCAATGC
>QCBC01000020.1 GCA_003281725.1 Pelagibacteraceae bacterium AG-345-O09
TAAAAACTTCCTATACATTAAATCCAGATTTTAGTTGGGCTTGTTCTGATGTTAGTGAAATCAAAAATTACTTCAGGTTAAATAAATTTATTTTGTTATTTCCTTTTTGCTCACCTCATCTAAATATTAAAAAATGGCCTTATTATAATGATCTTATAAAACTTATTTTAGATAAATTTGGTGATGAGTATAAAATTGTTACTGCTCCAGGTTCTTCGGAAATAAATGATGCTAAAGAAATTCATGCACAAACTTTATTAGATAATGGTAGAGCTCTTGATATTTCTCAATTAACATCAATAATTAAAGCTAGCTCTTTCGTTATAGCAAATGATACAGGACCTGCACACATTGCAGCTCACGTAGGAGCTAAAGGCTTAACTTTATTTGGAAAACATACAACAGCATATAAAGTTAGTATTGAAAGAGAAAATTTTAAAGCAATAGAAGTAGGGGACTTGAATAATTTAAGTGCTGAAAAAGTTTTAGAAAGATTAGCTAATTCCTTAACTTAGTTTTTTCAATTAATCGTATAGCTACAGGAACAATAAAAAGTATAAATAATAATCTTATTATATGATGGAAAGCCACAAAGTCTGGCTCTAAATCAAAAGCAATAGCAATTACAGCTACTTCATAAATACCACCAGGGCAAAAAGATAAAACTAAAGTTAAAAAATTATTATCTACGAAAAAAGTTGCAATAAAAGCAGCAACCAAACCCAATAAAACCAATAATATTGTAGCCACTAAACCATGGAATGAATTGTTTGCCACTTCCTTAACTGTTTTGTTAGCAAATCTACATCCAACAGAAGCTCCTAATATTAGCAAACAAAAATTAATTGATGCGTCAGGCAATTTATAGGATGCAATATCAAAAATTTGTAAAATACCACTTGCTACAAGAGTTCCAGAAAGTAATGCAGCTGGAACTTTTGCTTTATCAAAAAAGAAGATAAAAATTATTGAGGCTATGATCAAAATAACTAGATCCCAGTGATTTTGAGCAATGTAATCAAATTTTTGAATTTCTAGGATGTTTGAATCTGAAAGACTGACAATAATAAATGGAAAAAGAGTTATTATAATAATTAATCTAATAAGGTGAGCAGTTGCAACTTGAGATAAATCAGATTTTTCATATTCAGCTAATATCAATAAAGGACCTAAAGCACCAGGTGCTGCAGAAAAAACTGAGGTTTTTTGTTTGTAACCAGAAAATTTTCGTAAGTATTTTGAAACAATCAATATGCTAATAATAATATAACCAAACATTATAATAGTTGTCCAAACCCAATTTACCATTTGACTTAAAAGATTTTGATCTATGTAATTTCCAATATGTAGCCCTAACACAATTAAAATTGAACTTAGAGCAAGTCTAGGCATAAAAATATTAAGTCCATTTAAAGCTGCTATAGAAACAGCAATCATTGGACCAATCATCCATGCAAGAGGAATGTTAAAAAAATCAGCAATAATAGCACTTGGAATAGATATAATAATGACTAGCAAAAATTTTTTAGAAAAAAGATCTTTAAAATTTTCTCGGCTAAAGGGAATTGCTTGTTGCATATATTCTATTAAAGGTTGTTGACTACTTCATTAAAAGTATGTTTAATCTAGCCATAAACTATAACAACGAGAGGAAATAATGAAACTAATTAAATCTTTTTTTTCAGTTTTACTCTCAGCAGTTCTTTTACTTTCAGCAACAACAACTAGTTCAATTGCAATTGACAAAATTCATTTCGTAATTGGTGGTGGTGCTGGTGGTGGTTGGGATGGAACCGCTAGAGGTACTGGAGAGGCTTTAACAAAAGCTGGATTCTTAAAAAGTGCATCGTTTGAAAACATGTCAGGCGGTGGTGGTGGTAAAGCACTTGCTTACATGATCAATACTAAGCCAGAGAATACTGTTTTAGTACAATCAACACCATTGGTTTTAAGATCAATTACAAGACACAAAGGTTACGTAAGTGGCAGTGGAACTTTATCTTATAAAGATGTTGTGCCAATTGCTGGAGTAATTGGTGACTATGGAGCAATTGCAGTTGCTAAAAATTCACCTTACAAAAACTTTGAAGATGTTGTAAAAGCATATAAAGCAAACCCTAGCTCAATTAAAATGGCTGGTGGTTCTGTAAGAGGAAGCATGGACCATTTAATTGGCGCTTTAGCTTTTCAAGCTGCCGGAGCAAATCCAAATGATGTAGCTTACATTCCTTATGATGCAGGTGGTAAAGCATTAGCTGGACTTTTATCTGGAGAAACTCAAATTATTTCTACAGGTTTAGGTGAACTTATGGGCGCAAGAGACCAAGTAAGAATTATTGGTATTACTGCACCTGATAGAGTTTCAGATGCACCTGATGCACCAACACTTAAAGAACAAGGATACGATGTACAATTCGTTAACTGGAGAGGATTTTTTGGACCTCCAGGAATGAGTAGCAAAGACAAAAAAGCTATTGCTAAAATGCTAGGCGATGTACAAAAAACTCCTGAATGGGAAGCAGTTAGAGCTAGAAATGCCTGGGTTAATATTTATAATCCAGACAAAAAGTTTGTAAAATTTTTAAAAACACAAACTAAAGAAATGACAGCTCTTATGAAAAAACTAGGAGTTATTTAATCCTTAGGATTAATTAATTTAAAGAGCAGTGAATATAAATACTACTAAAATTATATCACTGCTCTTTTTTATTTTCTCAGCATTCTATTTATATACCGCATATCAAATTCAAGTTTTTGCGTTTGATGAAAATGCGCCTTTTAATGCAAGAACTTTTCCAATTTATCTAGGTTATACAGGGTTATTTTTTTCTGGATTAAAATTAATTTTACCAGATCCAGATACTATAAAAGTTGAACATAAAAATTTAGAATATAAAAAAACAGGTATTCTAATAATTATTGCAATTATTTATGGAGCTACAATTTTAAAAATTGGCTATTTTTTAACGACTTCCTTGTTTTTATTTACATCATATTATTTTTTAGGTGAAAGAAGATGGGTATTAATGTTTCTATTATCCTTTCCTTTTGTTGCAGCCTTTATGTATCTCCTTCATGGTGTCCTTGACATTTATTTAAGAGACCCTTTTTTAAAATCGATTGGAGTAATGGGATGATTGAGGGAATTTTAATTGGTTTAAGCACAGCTCTTACATTTCAAAATATTTTTGTGGTAATGATTGGTTGTTTCTTTGGAACAATCATTGGAATGCTGCCTGGACTAGGACCTATGACAGCAATAGCTTTAATGATACCAATTACTTATGGATTTGATCCAGCTACAGGTTTAATTCTTATGGCTGGAGTATATTATGGAGCAGTATTTGGTGGCTCGACATCATCAATATTATTAAATGCTCCTGGAGTTCCTGGAACTGTTGCAACTTCATTTGATGGATATCCAATGGCACAACAAGGTAAAGCAGGTAAAGCTTTAGCAATTGCAGCATGGAGTTCATTTGCTGGAGGAACACTATCTGCAATTTATCTATTATTCATGGCACCGAGCTTATCAAAAGTAAGTTTATCTTTTAGATCGCCAGATTATTTTGCATTAATGATTTTAGGATTAACAGCTATAGCTGCTTTTTCATCAAAAGGTCAATTCTTAAAAGCAATGATGATGGTAGTTTTAGGTTTAATGTTAGCTTCAGTAGGGCAAGACTCTTTATCAGATATTACAAGATTTACTTTTAATAATATGAATTTAACAGATGGTATAAGTTTTGTTCTTGTTGTGATGGCGACTTTTGCAATGAGTGAAGCATTAACAATAATTTTAAAGAGAAATGATCCAACAGCTGCTGCTAAACAAGTTTCACTGACTGAGTTAGGCTCAATTAAGATAGATAAAGAAGAAAGAGGCAAAATGTATAAAACAATTCCCAGATCTTCTATAATCGGATTTTTAATAGGTGTATTACCAGGTGCTGGAGCAACCATTGCTTCTTTTTTAGCTTATGGGATGGAAAGAAACTTAGTTAAAGATGATGAAAAAGAAAAATTTGGTAAAGGAAGTGTTAATGGTCTTTCTGCACCAGAGACAGCCAATAATGCAGCTTGCTCAGGTTCATTCGTTCCCATGTTAACCTTAGGTATACCTGGAAGTGGAACAACAGCAGTAATGTTAGGAGCTTTATTGGGTTTTGGTATTCAACCAGGTCCAAGACTTTACATGACTAACCCAGAAATTTTTTGGTCAGTTATAATGTCAATGTATATTGGAATGGTAGTTTTATTAATATTAAATCTACCTTTAATTCCTTACATAGCTCGAATTTTAGCTGTTCCAAAAAATTATTTAATTCCTTTAATTTTATTTTTTTCAATTACAGGAATTTATGTAATTTCATTCAACAATTTTGACATTTATCTAATGATAGGAATAGCTGTTGTTGCTACTTTCTTAAGGCTCTATGATTTTCCTATGCCACCACTTATTTTAGCTTTTGTTTTAGGTGGTTTAATGGAAGAAAATTTAAGAAGATCATTATTGTTGAGTAACGGGTCATGGGAGTTTCTATGGGATAGAACTCTCACTCTTTGTATATTAACAACAACTATTTTAATTGTTGTGTGGCATATTTATAAAACAGTTTTCAAAAAGAGATCTTAATTAAGAATTTTTTTGTACTCATCAAGAATTTTGTCCCAATGAAACCTAGAAACATATTCTTTAGCATTTTTACCAAACACATGATATTTTTTGTTTTCAATCATTGAGTTCAATGATGAATAAATTTGATCTAAATTGTTACCGTCGCAAATCAATCCTGTTTCATCATGTTTAATTGCATCAGAAGCACCTCCATCTTTTCCACCTAATGAGGGAATACCGTACTGTGCAGCTTCTACATAAGCTATACCAAAACCTTCAACAGATGTTTTGTGAATTATTGAAGGCATAACAAATATATTTGATTTTGCTATTAAAGCATTTTTAAGATCGTTACTAATATCTTTGAAAAACATTACTTGAGAACCTAAATCAAGTTCTTGAACTAATTTTTTTAAATTTTCTTCTTCATCACCATATCCAATACAAATGTAGACAATATCAGGGTATTGTTGTTTTAAATTTCTTAAAGCCATTATGACTTTTTCATGATTTTTTCTTTTATCAAATCTAGATACGGTAATAAGACGAGGTGTCTTTATTTTAAGTAAACTCTCAACTTTTTCTAATGATTTTTTATTTAATTCCTCAACAATTCCAACACCAGGATTAATTACGATAACTTTACCTCTATTAACACCGTTATTTATTGCCAGATTTTTTGTATATTCCGAGTTAGCTATCACTTTCTCAACATTGTTGAGAACTTTAACTACTCTTTTGTTTAAAGAACTCCCTTTAGGATGATTAATTTCTTTACCGTGTATTAAGCAATATCTCTTTTTATCTGTTTTAATCAACTCTAAACTTTTCCAGTGATCAGCAATAATTCCTTGAATCTTATTTTCTTTTATAAATTCATTTATTAATTGTGCCTTTCTTATTTTTCTTAAGAATTTAATTCCACCAACCCGTTCTATTGAAAAGTTTTCTTTATTATCAAATTCTTTATGACTCTCATGATAATCTGCAAAAACTTTAATCATAAAGTTTTTAGACATCTCTTTAGTTAAGCCCCACATTAAACTCTGCATACCACCTAACTCCGGTGGGAAGGCTCTAGTTATAATTAGATACATTAATTACTGTTTCCACTTAATACCACAGCCAGCGCTCGGTATTTGACTTTCAGGTCCTTTTCCAGTCTCAGCTATTTGTTTCATAGCCTTTAATAAATCACTCTCTCCACTTCTAACTGGAACTAAGTTTTTAAGTTCTCTTAATCTACCCCTGTACTGAAGCTCTAAATCTTTATTATAACCAAAAAAATCTGGTGTACATACCGCATCATATATTTTAGCAATTTCTTGAGTTTCATCATTTAAGTAAGGAAAACCAAAATGATTTTTTTTCGCAAATTCAATCATATTATCAAAAGAGTCTTCTGGATAATTTTCAGCATCATTGGCGCATATAGCTACAGAATTTACTCCGATTTTACTTAATTCATTACAATCCTCAACAAAGTCTTTTGTTACGGCTTTAACGTATGGACAATGATTGCAGATAAACATAATCAAAGTTCCTTTTTCTCCCTTTACATCATTTAATGAAACAAATTTATTCTCTGTTGATTTAAGCTTAAAGTCGTAGGCATTTTGCCCAAAATCACATATTGGAGTTTTTATTGGCATAATGTATTAATATATAAATTATGTTTTATGATTTAAAAGATAAAAAACCAAAAAACTCTGGCGAAAATTGGGTAGCGCCAAATGCAGTTGTTATAGGAGATATAACATTAGATAAAAATACAAGTATTTGGTTTAATGCTACTCTTAGAGGAGATATTGAAAATATCCATATAGGCGAGGGGTCAAATGTGCAAGATGGATGTGTTTTGCACACTGATCCAGGTTATCCAATTAAAGTTGGAAAAGATGTAACTGTTGGACATATGGTTATGCTCCATGGCTGCACTATAGGAGACAATAGTTTAATAGGGATTGGTGCTGTAATTTTAAATAATGCCAAGATAGGAAAAAACTGTATCATTGGTGCTAAAGCCTTAATCACTGAAAATAAAGAAATTCCCGATAACTCGTTAGTTATTGGTGCTCCTGGTAAAGTTGTAAGAGAAATTACAGAAGAAGAAAAAAAAG
>QCBC01000021.1 GCA_003281725.1 Pelagibacteraceae bacterium AG-345-O09
ACATTTTCAACATTATAAAGTGAATAGGGCTCATTTTCTAACTTGTTAAATAACTTATTTAAACTTTCGTAATTAGACTCGGAAAAATCAGTTGGTAAGTTTAATTTCAATTTTCCAAAATATAATTTAGGATTGGCCTCTATGTTGAACACTAATTCAAAATCTTGATCATTAATCATCTTTGCAAATGACGAATTTATTACAACATTAAAAAAACCTTTATTGAGATAAAAATTTTTAAGTAACCTTTTATCATATTCAATCATTTGTTCGTTAAGAAACTTTTTACCAGATAAAAATTTCCAGAATTTATATTCTTCACTTAATATGATACTTTTAAGTTTTTTATCTTTATAAATTTTATTGCCTATAAAAGATATTTTTTTTATTTTTGCTTTTGTACCTAAGGAGACATTAAAAATTAAATTAACTTTATTATCATTAAGTTCTTCAACTGAAGTATTGATTTCTGCAAAATAATACCCTAAATTTTTAAGCTCTCTTGCCATGCTTTCTTTGTCTTTAATTAATAAAATCTTATTGAAAGAAGATCTGGATTTTAAACTAATATCCTTTTTAACTTTTTCAAGTATTTCACTCGACTTAATGCCCTCATATATAACGTTTTGAATAATAGGATATTCTTTTACTTTAATCCTTAGAATGTTATTTTCTATTTTGACAGAAACTAACTCAAAAAAATTAGATCCATATAATTGTTTTAAAACTTGATTTAAATCATTTTCAGATAAATCGTCATTTACTGATATTCCAGAAAACATAATAACAGTATCAGGTGAAACTCGATCGTTGCCCTCAACTATAATCTGGTTTACCGTTTCAGCTTTCAAATTATTGATTGATAAAATTAATATACAAAATGGTATAAGAATAAACTTTAATCTATATATGAAATTCAACATAATTAAATTTTATTTTTAATTTCTACCTTACTTCTAAATTTTTTATTTAAAAAAATTATGTCATTAATTTTTTTAGGTTTAATCATTTTATATTTTTTTAATTCATTTAAATCGAGCATATTATGCATTTTTTTAGAAATATCAGTAAATTTAATTTTGTTAGCTAAGAATAATTCTACTAATTTATCATTAATAGAGACCAAAATGGTTTCAAACAGTGATGAATTTTCAGGCAGTTTATTTAAAATCTTAATCACAGAAAATCTTTTATAATTTATTTTTTTAAATTCTAAATTATTTAAAATTTTTAGATTTAATTTCTTTGAATTCATAAAATTATTTGATGAATATAGAGAATTAAAGATTGGAATTTTCATATTTGTATCGTGTGCAACTATTTTTGTTAAACCATTTTTAAATTTTATTATTGCATGTACATATGATTTTGGGTGAACCAAAATTGATAATTTTTTGTAAGATAAATTAAAAATTTTTTTGGCTTCTATTATTTCAAATACTTTATTCATCATTGTTGCTGAGTCTATTGATATTTTTTTTCCCATTTTCCAATTAGGATGTTTAATTGCTTGCTTCAAACTCACATTTTTTAATTTGTTAAGTGGCTTATTTAAAAATGGTCCACCAGATGCAGTTATGTAAATTTTGTCTATTAGTTCTTTATTTATATCTTTTAAGGCATACCAAATTGAAAAATGTTCTGAGTCTACTGGAATAAATTCTGTTTTGTTTTTTTTTAATTCTTTTTGAATTAAATCCCAACCACATATAATTGACTCTTTATTTGCAATGGCAATTTTATTAGTAAATCTTATAACTTCAATTGTAGGTTTAAGGCCTTGAATTCCTGAGATTGAACTCATTGTATAATCAATTTTTTTTTTAAAAATTTTTCTAAAATTATTGAAATTATTATAAATATTTATTTTTTTAGAAAATCTATCCTTTTTTATTTTATTATAACTATTCTCATTAGTAATAATAAGATTTTTGACCTTAAAAAATTTAGCTTGCCTTAAAAGTTCCTTATAATTTTCATCAGCAGATAATAAAACTATATCAAAATTTTTTTTATCTTGTTTAATTATGTTTATTAAAGTTTTTCCTATAGAGCCTGTTGAACCTAAAATAGCAATTCTTTTTTTCATTATAAAAATAAATTTAATGTTAGAACTAAAATATATATTGTCGGGAAGACAAAAATTAAACCATCAATTCTATCTAATAAACCTCCGTGTCCTGGTAAAATTTTTCCTGTATCTTTCAATTTTGCTTTTCTCTTGAAGTAGGAAATCACTAAATCTCCTATTTGACTTATTAAAGAAATAAATATGATCGATAAAAATATAATCAAATGGTCTGAGTCTGTAAATTCTTTTTTACCAAAATAATTTAAGTAAGTCAGACCAGCAATACAAGATAGAAAAAAACTTCCAACAACTCCTGCGTATGTCTTATTAGGACTAATTTTAGTTAACTTGGGACCCTTAAATATTTTTCCAAATATATAACCACCAATATCTGTAAAAATACAAACTATGACTATAAATAGGAAATATTTAAAATTTTTGTATTCTCTTATTTCAAATGCTGCATAAAATGAAAATAGTAAAAAAATTATTCCTAAAAGTTTTAATAAATTTTTTTTTTTACTCATTTTTAACCATTCATAGCCTGAAACTAAGAATAATATAGTTAGAAAAAAAATAAAAAATATTGACCCTTGAATAATAGAAAATATAGCTATTGGAATTAGTATCAGTGAACTCAATAATCTTTTTTCAAATTCTTTTATCATTATATCTTACCGAAATTTCTTTTAATATTTCTATATTCTTTGATTATTCTATTATAATCTTTATCATTGAAAGCAGGCCATAATTTTTTTTCAAAGAATATTTCTGAATAAGCTAGCTGCCAGAGTAAAAAATTACTTAATCTCTTTGTATTACCTGTTCTAATTAATAAATCAGGGTCTGGTATATTATTGGTTTGTAAATTTCTACTTAAATTTTTTTCACTTATAGAACTTTTGTTTTTTTTCATTTTTTTAAAAGCATCTATTAACTCTGATTTAGAGCCATAATTTAATGCAAGATTAATTTGTAATTTGGTGTTTTTGGATGTCTTTTTTTCAGAATTATCTAAAAGCTTGTTTAATTTAGGTGAAAACTTTTTGGATCCTAATATTTTAAGCTTAATATTTTGTTTGTGTAATTCTTCAACTCTAGTGACTAAAAAATTTTCTAGTAAACTAAATAAATAATTAATTTCTTTTTTTGGTCTTTTCCAGTTTTCTGTTGAAAATGCAAATAATGTTAAAAAGCTTATCTTATTTTTAATTGATCCTTTAATTATTTTTTCAACAGTATTTAATCCTGCTTTATGACCTGCGTTTCGAGAATTTTTGTGTTTAAGACCCCATCTTCCATTACCATCCATGATAATGGCTACATGATTCAAGGGGTTCATATTGTCATTATTTCTTTTTCTTTTACTGAAACTTTATCATCAACAAGTTGAATATGTTTATCAGTAATATTTTGGACACTTTTTTCAAAAGTTTTTTCTTCATCCTCACCAATTTCTTTTGACTTTAAAAGTTTCTTTAACTCATCATTAGCATCCCTACGTATATTTCTAATTGAAACTTTACATTTTTCTCCCATTGATTTGATCATTTTTTTTAATTCAGTTCTTCTTTCTTCGTTCAATTCTGGAATCGGTAATCTTACTAGTTGACCATCGATTTGAGGATTTAATCCTAACTCTGATTTTTTGATTGCTGCATCCACTAAAGAAACATTATTCTGATCCCAAACTTGAATATTAATCATTCTAGGTTCAGGTGTTGTTATACTCCCAATTTGATTAATTGGCATTTGTTGACCATAAACATCAACTTTAACAAGATCTAACATTGCTGCGTTAGCTCTACCAGTTCTAAGTGATGAAAGCTCTTTGGAAAAAGCTTCTATTGATTTATCCATTTTGAGGCTATGTGATTTTTCATCAAACATCTATTCCCCTATTTTAATTCTGCTAAACTCCTTGATCTTCAAATCATTAATAGCAAGTTCTTTTAAAACATCTTGAACTTTTTTCTTTGGCTCCATTACCCATGCTTGTGTTAAAAGAGAATTTTCCTCTTTAAATTTGTTCATTTTACCTAAACTTATTTTTTTGGCAATATCCTCTGGTTTACCAGAATTTTTTAGTTCTTCAGTTACTAATTCTTGTTCTTTATCAATTATAGCTTTATCAATTTGATTAGACTCTAAAGCCAACGGATTAGAGGCAGCAATATGCATCGATAATTGTTTACCGAAAGTTTTCACTGTATCAGAATTATCTTTAGTTTCTAAAGAAACAATAACTGCTATTTTAGCTAAATTATCTTTAACAACAGTATGTAAATATTGATAGTTAATTGATGAAGAATTTGAGATTGTTATTGTCTTACCAATTGTAATTTTTTCACCTATTTTTGCTATAAGAGCAATTAAGTTATTTTCAACAGTTTCACCATTCTTCATTTTTTCTTTTTTTAAATCTTCAATATTAGAGTCATTTTGGTTATTAAGATCACTTAATTCTTTAACAAAATTAATAAAGTCATCATTTTTTGCAACAAAGTCTGTTTCACAATTAACTTCTATTATAGATGTTTTTTTTTCATCTCCGCTGATTGCTACAACTCCCTCTTTAGCATCTCTAGACATTTTTTTTGATGCTTTAGAGATTCCTTTTACTCTTAAAATTTCGATAGCTTTATCTAAATTACCACCAGATTCCTTTATAGCTGAATTACAGTCTTTAAAGCCAGCACCTGTAGCATCTCTGAGTTTTTTTACTTTCTCAATATCACTCATTTTAATTAAGTTTCTCCACTTTTTTTTTGGGAAATTTTTTTTCTAATTTCTCTCTATCAATTTCCGCAACAGTTTTAGTTTTTTCAGATTTATCTTTTTTTTCTAAAACTTTTTTTGGTTCGACTGAAGGTGCTACTTTCTTTGCAGTCTCGATAGTTTCCTTAATCAAATTACAATATAAATCAATTGATCTTCTGGCATCATCATTACCTGGTATAGGGTAATCAATACCATCTGGATTTGAATTGCTATCTAAAATTGCAATAATTGGTATTCCTAATTTTACAGACTCTTGAATGGCCAATGACTCATAATTTGTGTCTATTATGAAAACTAAATCAGGTACTTTTTTCATATCTGAAATACCACCTAAAGATCTTTGTAGCTTGTCTTTTTTAACACTCATTTTAAGAAGTTCTTTTTTTGTGAAACCTCTATTTTCAGCAACCAAATCAATTTCTAATTTTTTGAGTTTCTTAATTGAATTTGAAATTGTTCCCCAATTTGTAAGCATACCACCTAACCATCTATAGTTTACAAAATATTGATCAGTTTCTTTAGCAACTTCAGCTATTGCCTCTGATGCTTGTTTTTTTGTTGATACAAATAAAATTTTTCCATTATTTGATACTGTCTCGTATACTTTTTCTAAAGCAACTTTGGTTAGTTCAAGTGTTTGGGTTAAATCTATAATATGGATAGAATCTCTTTTTCCAAAAATATATTTTTTCATTTTTGGATTCCATCTTAATGTCTTATGACCAAGATGAACTCCTGCTTCTAGCAATTGTTGAATTGTTACGTTAGGTATCTTCATATTTATTCCCGGTTAAGCCACCACAGTAATTTCCAATAAAGGACCGGAGGTATAAAACCAACAACTGTGTGCGTGTTAATTTAATT
>QCBC01000022.1 GCA_003281725.1 Pelagibacteraceae bacterium AG-345-O09
ACTCTTACAAATGAAGTTCAATATTTTCCTCCCCAAGAAAGAGTTTATTAATGGTTCAGATTAATTTACCTAAAAACTCTAAAGTTCAAAAAGGTAATTATTTCAAAGACAAAACAGGTTCTAAAAACTTAAGAAAAGTTAATGTCTACAGATGGGATCCTTCAACGGGAGAAAACCCTAGAATTGATACTTATGAGGTTGATATGGATAACTGTCCTTCAAAAGTTTTAGATGTTTTAAACAAAATAAAAAATGAGATTGATCCATCTATTGCTTATAGGAGATCTTGTGCTCATGGAGTCTGTGGTTCTTGCGCAATGAACATGGGTGGTAAAAATGGATTGGCTTGCACTACTCCTCATTCTGAAATTGATGGGGATATAGATATTTATCCATTACCTCACTTAAAAGTTAAAAAGGATTTAATTGGTGATTTAGATGGTTTATATAAACAATATCAATCTATAGAACCTTGGTTAAAATCAAATTCCAATTCAGAAACTACAGAAATTATTCAATCAAAAAAAGACAGGGAAAAACTAGATGGTGCATATGAATGTATTATGTGTGCTTGTTGTTCCACATCTTGTCCAAGTTATTGGTGGAATGGAGACAAGTATTTAGGACCAGCAGTATTATTACAGGCTTACAGATGGATTGTGGATAGCAGAGATGAAGAGAGAGAAGCTAGATTAAAAAAAGTAGCAGATGAACTTAAACTTTATAGATGCCATACTATCTTAAATTGTACTAGTGCATGTCCCAAAGGTTTAAACCCAGCAAAAGCTATTGCTGAAATAAAAAAAATGTTAGCAACCGCTAATATATAAACAATAGACTAACAAGAGTTTTTAATCTAAAAGATCCTATTCATGAAACAAATTGAACATTTTGTAGGTGGAAAAATAATTCCTGGTAAATCAAATAAAAAAGGTAAGGTTTTTAACCCGGCGACTGGTGAACAAGAAAAACAAGTAAGATTAGCCTCTAAAGCAGATCTAGATCATACAGTTAATATTGCACAAGAAGCTTTTAAGGAATGGTCGTTAAAACCATCTCTTGTAAGAGCTAGAATTATGTTCAAATTTAAGGAGCTAATAGAAAAAAATTCAGATGAGCTTACACAGTTGATAGTTTCTGAACATGGAAAAGTTTATGAAGATGCAAAGGGATCTTTAACCAGAGGTTTAGAGGTTGTTGAATTTGCTTGTGGAATACCCCATTTGCTTAAAGGTGAATTTTCAGAAAATGTTGGAACAAATGTCGACAGTTGGTCAATGCGACAACCATTAGGAGTAGTTGCAGGTATCACACCATTTAACTTTCCAGCAATGGTGCCAATGTGGATGTTTCCTATCGCAATTGCTTGTGGAAATACCTTTATATTAAAGCCGTCCGAAAAAGATCCATCGTGTGCAATAAAACTAGCAGAATTATTAAAAGAAGCAGGTCTTCCAGATGGAGTTTTTAATGTTGTTAATGGAGATAAAGAAGTTGTAGATGCGATCTTAACAAACAAAGATATTAAAGCAGTAAGTTTTGTAGGTTCGACACCAATAGCAAAATATATTTACGAAAATTCTGCAAAAAATGAAAAGAGAGTTCAGGCACTAGGAGGAGCAAAAAATCATTTAGTTGTTATGCCAGATTGTGACTTAGATGGTGCATTAAATGGTTTGATGGGTGCCGCATATGGATCTGCAGGTGAAAGATGTATGGCCCAATCAGTTGCAGTAGCTGTTGGAGATATAGGAGATGAACTAGTATCAAGATTATCAAAAAAAGCAGAGGCTTTAAAAGTTGGTCCTGGAATGGATAAAAGTTCAGAGATGGGACCTTTAGTTACTAAGGAGCATCTAGAAAAAGTAAAAGGATATGTTGATTTAGGGGTAAAAGAGGGTGCCAAGTTAGTAGTTGATGGTAGAAACTTAAAATTACAAGGTTATGAAGATGGTTTCTATATTGGAGGCTGTTTGTTTGATCATGTAAAAAAAGAAATGAGAATATATCAAGAGGAAATATTTGGACCAGTTTTATCTGTAGTAAGAGTAAAAACTTTTGAAGAGGCTACAAAACTCATTAATGATCATGAATATGGAAATGGAGTAAGTATTTATACAAGAGATGGTGATGTAGGAAGAACTTTTGCAAGCAAGATACAAGTTGGAATGGTTGGTATTAATGTTCCTATCCCTGTTCCAATGGCCTTTCATAGTTTTGGAGGTTGGAAAAGATCGCTATTCGGAGATAGTGCAATGCATGGTATGGAAGGGATAAAATTTTATACAAAACTTAAAACAATAACCTCGAGATGGCCTTCTGGAATTAGATCAAATGCTGAGTTCGTAATGCCAACAATGAAATAAGGAGAAATATTAATGAGTAAAATATCTTTAATTGGCGCTGGTCAAATTGGTGGAACTCTTGCACACTTGATTGGAACAAAAGAACTTGTTGATGAAGTTGTTCTTTTTGATGTAGCAAGTGGGATAGCTAAAGGAAAAGCATTAGATATAGCTCAATCATCATCAGTTGATGGTTTTAATGTAAAATTTTCAGGCACTGATGATTATAAGGACATTAAAAACTCTGATGTAATTATTATTACTGCAGGGGTTCCGAGAAAACCTGGAATGAGTAGAGATGACTTACTTGGTATAAATTTAAAAATTATTAAACAAGTTGCTGAAGGGGTTAAACAGAATGCACCTAACGCTTTTGTAATCTGTATCACAAATCCTTTAGACGTAATGGTAATGGCTTTTCAAAAATTTTCAGGATTATCAGCAAATAAAGTAGTTGGTATGGCTGGAATTTTAGACAGTTCAAGATTTAAATTATTTTTGTCTTTAGAACTTAATGTTGCAGTTAAAGAGATAGATGCAACGGTTATGGGTGGTCATGGAGATACTATGGTTCCAATGCCTAGATTTACAAAAGTATCAGGAAAACCTTTACTTGATTTAGTAAAAGAAGGAAAAATTTCTCAAGAAAAATTAGAAGAAATCAATCAAAGAACTAGAGATGGTGGTGCTGAGATAGTGAAATATCTTGAAAAAGGATCAGCGTTTTATGCACCTGCAGCATCGGGAGTTCAGATGGCAGAAGCATACTTAAATGATGAAAAAAAATTATTACCTTGTGCTATTCAACTTAATGGAGAGTATGGTGTTAATAATGTTTACGCTGGTGTTCCAGTGATTATTGGAAAGAATGGTGTTGAAATGATAGAACAAATTGATTTGGATGAAAAAGAAAAAAAAGAATTTATGCATTCTATTAATGCAGTCAGAGCTTTGTGGGAAGCAGCATCTAAAATAGATCCCGATCTTTCTAAATAATAATGAATATTCACGAACATCAGGCAAAACAAATTTTAAAAAAATATGGAGTGATTGTTCCACAAGGTGTTTTTGCTCTTTCTGTTGATGAATTAGTGGAAAAAGCAAAATCATTAAACACAAAGAAATATGTACTAAAAGCTCAGATTCATGCTGGAGGAAGAGGTAAAGCTGGAGGTGTAAAAATTTTAGATACCATTGAGGAACTAAGTGAAGCTGCAAAAGAATTAATGGGAAAAACTTTAATAACTCACCAAACAGGCCCAGAAGGTAGAGAAGTAAAAAGATTATATGTTGAAGAGTCTTCAAGTATAGAAAAAGAGTTTTATCTCTCTTGCTTAGTCGATAGAGCTAGTTCAAAAATTGCCTTTATATCCAGTGATCAAGGTGGAATGGATATTGAGGAAGTAGCCAAAAATACTCCAGAAAAAATTATCACTACAAAAGTTGATTTAAATAACGATAAAATATTTGTAGGAACAGTTTGCGATTTACCCTTCATTTAGTATAAAAATAAACATTATCATGAATATAGCAATTGTAGGAGCAACTGGAAATGTTGGTA
>QCBC01000023.1 GCA_003281725.1 Pelagibacteraceae bacterium AG-345-O09
AAACCAATATATTGTACAAAATCTTAAAAGAAATAGTCAAAAAAATTCTAATGAAATAATTAGTATTAAAATTAGTAGTGAGTATTCAAAAAAGATACTGGCTAAGAATACTCTAGGTTCGACAACTGATTATCAGGCTAGAGCTATTGCTAAATTTGAAATCAATAAAAATGAAATTATAGAAAAGTTAGAAGTTAGTGAAAAATTTAATTATCAAAAAATTTCAGATAGTTATGAAGAAAAGTCTTATGAACAAACTATCAAAGAAAATTTAGCATCTTCTATATCTCAAAAATTAAATCTAAGATTATCTATTATAAAATGATAATTAAATCTTACGAATTAAATAAAATTAAAAATAATTTAAAAATTTTCTTATTTTACGGTAAAAATGAGGGATTAAAAGACCACCTCATTAAACAACTATCAGCAAAAAATGAAAATGAAAATTTTTTTAAGTATGAGGAGAGAGAAATATTAGAAAATAAAGATATTTTTTTTGAAAATATTTTATCTAACTCATTATTTGAGAGTACAAAATGTATAATTATAAACCGTGGCACAGATAAAATTTATGAAATTATCATTGATTTAATGGAGCGAAATATTAGTGATGTTAAGATAATGGTAAATGCAAATGCTTTAGAAAAAAGATCTAAACTTAGAAAGTTATTTGAAAAAGAAAAAAATCTAGCTTGTATAGCTACCTACCCAGATACAAACGAGATTCTTTCAAAATTAGCGATAAATTTTTTTAAAAAAATAAGAATTTCAATATCTCAGGAGAATATTAACTTAATTGTTGATAAATGTGGTGGAGATAGACTCAATCTAGAAAATGAATTAGAGAAAATTAAAATCTATTTAACAGAAAAAAAAAGTATTTCTAGTGGAGAGATCTTAAAGTTAATAAATTTGAGTGAAAATCATACTTTTTATGAACTGATAGATAATTGTTTAGCTAAGAACACAAATAAAACCATTAATATCTTAAATGAAAATACCTTTTCAAATGAAGATTGCATAATAATTTTAAGAACATTTTTATTGAAAGCAAAAAAAATTTTAAGTTTATCTATAGAATACAAAAAAAATAAAGATATTAATAAAACGATTAACTCAGCTAAACCTCCTATTTTTTGGAAGGAAAAAGATATTGTCAAAATACAACTGAATAAATGGAAACCTGAAAAAATAAAAGAGTTAATTTATCATATTAACGATATAGAGTTCCAAATTAAGAAAAATTATAATATTTCTATTTTATTAGTTACAGACTTTATTCTCAACAAAGGATACGCGGATACTAATAATTAGATTTAATTATATCGATTATTTTATTTAATTGATCAATATCATGATATGAAAATGTTATTGATCCTTTGTTATTTTTGTTATTTTTAATTGAAACATTTAAGCCAATTTTGTCAGAAATAGAATTTTCAAGACTTTGAATGTTTGGATCTGATGATTTTATAAATGAGGTTTTTTTCCTTCTAAAAATTTTGACAAAATCTTCAGACTGTCTTACAGAAAGTTTTTTTTCAATAATTTTATTGGCTATAAAATAAGCATTATCTAATCCAACTAGTATTTTAGCATGTCCTGCACTAATTTTTTTTTCTTCTATAAACTTTAAAACTTCATTAGGTAGTGTTAGTAATCTTAGTGCGTTTGTTATGTAACTGCGGCTTTTTCCAATAAATTTTGATACTTTCTCTTGATCATAAGAGAATTGATCTATTAATCTTTTATAACCCTGAGCCTCTTCAAGGGGATTGAGGTCGTGCCTTTGTACGTTTTCAACTATTGCAAATTCTAAAGATTTCAAATCATCCGCTTCAGTTAAAACGACAGGAATATCATGAAGACCCGCTTTACTTGCAGCTAACCATCTTCTTTCACCTGCAATAATTTCGTATTTAGAATTATCGATATTTGATTTCCTCACAATAATTGGTTGGATTACTCCTCTTTCTTTTATAGAATTTGTTAAGTCTTCTAAGTTTACTGCATCAAAATTTTTTCTCGGTTGATATTTGTTTGGGATTATTTCACTTAATAATAGTTTGTTTTTTTTTGTTTCTACTTTAGTTTCTCCAATTAATGATGATAATCCTCTTCCCAGTCCTTTTTTAATTGTGTTCATTATGCAGCACTCCCTATTTTATTTTCTTGGTTAATGAATTCATCTGTGAAACTGTAATATGATTTACTACCTGGGCAACTTTTATCATAAATGAGAACTGGCATACCGTGTGATGGGGCTTCGGATAACCTTACATTCCTAGGAATAACTGTTTGATAAACTTTGTCTTTAAAATAATCTCTTGCTTCTTGTTCGACTTGGGACGAAAGCTTATTTCTTCTATCGTACATCGTTAAAAGGATTCCTTGAATTTCTAATTCTGGGTTTAAGTTAACTTTTATACGTTCTATTGTTTTCATAAGCTGGGTTAAACCCTCTAAAGCAAAAAATTCGGTTTGGAGAGGTACCAATAAGGAATTAGAAGATACTAAAGCCATTACAGTCAATAAACTTAGAGAAGGAGGACAGTCTATAAGGATATAATCGTATAAGGCTCTAGAATCATTCAAATATGCAGTTAATTTACTCTTCAGAATAAAGGCCCTATCATTATCACCAGCTGTTTCTACTTCCAATCCAGATAAATCCACGTTCGAAGATATCAAATCTAAATTTTGAAATTTAGTTTTCTTAATCACATTAGAAATTGACATTGTTCCATTTAAAATTCCATAAATAGTTTGATTAGACTGTTCAACATTAGAAAGTCCTAACCCAGTGGTGGCATTTCCTTGTGGATCAAGATCAATTACTAAAATTTTTTTATTTTGTTGAGATAAAGCAGAAGCTAGGTTGATCACTGTTGTTGTTTTTCCAACCCCACCCTTTTGATTTATTATTGAAATTATTTTCATTAAATTTTTTTTCTAATCTTTTGTATATTTAATATAAATGACTCATCATTAGTTAAACTTTTTTTTACTTCGTAATCTAAATCCCATTCTTTTAATGTTTCGTTTAAAATTTTTTTTCCACTACTACCCATAAAAAAAATTATATTTTTATATTTTTTAAAATTTTCTTTAACCAAATTTAGAATTACCGGCATAGGTTTAAAGGCTCTTGACATTATTGTTCCTGTTTCAATATTTTTAACTGTAAAAATATCTTTGTGAATTATCTCTGTATTCAGATTCAATTTTTTTGACACCTCTTTTAAAAAAATGCATTTATTATAGCTTTTTTCGTAAAGATTTATTTTCATTGTATTTTTAATCTTTTTCATTGCTATCGCTACTATTAATCCAGGCATACCCCCTCCAGTTCCTAAATCACAGGTTGTATTACTTTTTAAATCAACAAAATCAACTATTTGTGCAGAATCAAGTATATGGCGCTCCCTAATAGCCCTTTTTTTATCAGTTTTTTTACTTATTATGTTTATTTCTTTATTTTTCTCTTGGATCATCGAAATTAGACACTCAAGATCATTACAAGTTTCACGT
>QCBC01000024.1 GCA_003281725.1 Pelagibacteraceae bacterium AG-345-O09
AATAAAAATATTAGTCAAAATAAAATATATAACCTTACAAAAAATTTGAATATAGGAATAGTTCTAACAGCACATCCAACTGAAGTGAAAAGAAGAACACTTATTCAGAAATATCATAAGATTATGGAAATACTTGAGCAAAGAGATCTTCTTAGAGATCATCCATCAAAATTGAGAATTTTAGATAAAAAACTTTTTGATGAATTAACAATCGTTTGGAATACTGATGATTTAAAAAGAGTAAGACCATCTCCATTTGACGAAGCCAGATGGGGCTTAGCTGTGATTGAAGATAGTCTATGGGACACAATTCCCAAAGTTTATAGGAGATTAAATTCAATTTTTCTTAAAAATATGGATAAAGGACTTCCTAAAAATTTTAATCCAATTGAATTTGGTTCGTGGATGGGTGGAGATAGAGATGGAAATCCAAATGTAACATCAAGCATTACTAAAGATGTAATTTTATTATCTAGATGGGAAGCGGCTAAATTATACGAAAAATCTTTAACTAAAATTATTAGATCGTATTCAATGAAGAAATGTTCCAAACAAATTATACGTCAAGTTGGAAAATCATTTGAGCCTTATAGAGCTTTTTTAAGACCTTTAAGGGACAAAATGAGAATAACTCATAGAGCCATTGAAAAATATTTAGTTAGCCAAGAACCTCTAAATTATGAAAAATTATTGAGTTCTAGAGAAGAAATACTCAAACCATTAAGGGTAGTAAGAGAGTCTTTAGAAAAAAATAATAACAAAAATATTGCTAGTGGAGATCTGTTAGATTTAATGAGAAGGGCCAAATGTTTTGGAATTAATTTAGCAAGACTTGATATACGTCAAGAGTCATCAAGACATAACCAATTAATTCATGAGTTAGTTAAAAGAAAATATAAAAAAGATTATTATAAATTTAGTGAAAAAGAAAAAATTAAATTCTTGAAATCATTAATTGGTAAAAAGAAAAATATTATCAAAAATTTTAATTTTAAAAATGAGGAGAATAAAGAAGTTTGGTCCACCTTTAAAACTATTTCTTATGAGCCAGCAGAGTGTTTGGGCGCCTATGTAATTTCTATGACCACTTCAGCCTCAGATATACTTTCAGTTTCTTTTTTACAAAAAGAAGCAAACATTAAGAATAAACTAAGAGTAGTCCCATTATTTGAGACTTTAGATGATCTTATAAACTCGAAATCGATAATGCAGAGTTTATTTTCACAAAAATGGTATAGAAAATTGATTAAAAATGAACAAGAGGTGATGATAGGGTATTCAGACTCAGGTAAGGATGCTGGTAAGATGTGTGCAAGCTGGCATCAGTACAAAGCTCAAGAAGAAATAGTGAAATTAGCAAAAAAATTTAATATTGAATTAGTCTTCTTTCATGGTCGTGGAGGTTCAGCAGGTAGAGGCGGTGGTCCAATACAAGCAACTTTAAGGTCTTTACCACCTAATTCTGTAAATGGTAAAATTAGAATTACAGACCAAGGAGAAGTTATTCAGCAAAAATATGGTTATGAACCTTTGGCTAAATATAACATATGTAGTTATATAGGTGCTGTAACTGAAGCTACATTAAATCCACCACCAACTCCAAAAAATAATTGGCGAGACTTAATTGAAAAAATGTCTGATATAGCCAAAAGTTCCTATAGAAAAAATATTAATCAAAATTCAGATTTTATAAAATATTTCAAAATAGTGACACCCCATGTTGCTCTTGGAAAACTTTCAATTGGCTCTAGACCATCAAAAAGAAAAAATGTTGATACTATTAAAAGTTTGAGAGCTATTCCTTGGGTTTTTGCTTGGACCCAAGTTAGATTAATGCTTCCAGCTTGGCTAGGTTCCACTGAGGCATTAAGGTACGCTTATTATAAAAGATCAAGAAAAATTTTATTTGATATGGAAAAAAATTGGCCATTTTTTAATGCAATGCTTGATATGCTTGATATGGTAATTTCAAAAGTTGATCCAGATATTTCTAAAATTTATGAGGAGTTCCTTGCTGATGAAAGTCTAAAAAAAATTGGAAAAAAGCTAAGATTTCAATTTGATTCTATTAAGAAATTAAATAAAAAGATAACTCCAAAAGAGATTGCTGTTATTAGAAAGCCATTTAGATCTCAAATTATAGTTAGAAATATATACTCTGAAGTATTAAATATAATTCAGCCTATCGTAATTAGAAAATTGAAAGTTAATAAAAACTCAAAAAATAAGCAGTATTTGAATGATGCCTTGTTAACCTCAATAGCTGGCATTTCGGCTGCAATGAAAAATACTGGTTAACAATTTGATTTGTTAGATAGCTTTTATCCTTGGTAAAGAAAAGAAATCTGCTGTATCTATTTTAGAAGAATATTGTCTTCTCATATTCCATTTTTTGTGAACTCCAGCACTTGCAAGACTTAAAGTAGATCTACCATATCTATAATTAGTATTATCAATTGATTGCATTAAACTTTTTATCTTTTCATCTTTTTCAGATGAAAATAAATTTTTTCTGCCGTCATCATTTCGCAGCCCAGTCAACATCACACCCGCTTTTTGATAACGATAACCATTTTTGAATATACTTTCCAGTATCGCAACTGCAGTCTTAACAGTTTCGATACTATTGTTTGTTGCAATAGGAAAATCAACTGTTTTAGCATTTGAATAATAACCATGGTCTCTTTGAAAAGGACTGGTTCGAACAAAAACTGTAATCGCTTTTGCAACTAGAGACTCTGATCTTATTTTTTCGGATGCATTTAAGCAGTAGTTGGCAACTGCTTCTTTTAGTTCTTGAAATTTTTCAATTCTTTTACCAAATGATCTTGAAACTACACAACTCTTTCTTTTAGTTTGTGTAGTTTCTAAATCTATGCAAGGTATTCCTCTAAGTTCCATTGCAGTTCTAGAGCTTAAAACATTAGAGCATTTTTTAATCCAGGTATTAGATTTATTCTTAAGTTGTTTAGCATTGTAGATACCATTTTTTTGATAAAATTTTGTTAGCTGTCTACCAACACCCCATATATCATTTATTTTGACTTTTTCTAAAATAGGATCTAAATTTTCTATTCCAATTAAGCTGGTTACTCCTGATTGTTTTTTCTTCGCAATGTGATTTGCTACTTTGCTTAAAGTTTTAGTTTTAGCGATACCAATGCTAGTTGGAATACCAGTCCATTGCAAAACTGTTTCTCTGATCTCTCTACCAACTTTTTCAACTTCAGAGTCTGGAAAATTTGACAAATCTATAAATGCTTCATCAATAGAATATACTTCTATTTCAGTATTAAATCTTT
>QCBC01000025.1 GCA_003281725.1 Pelagibacteraceae bacterium AG-345-O09
CTCTGTTATATCAAATTACTTTAACATGGATTCTAAAACATACTTTCCTCAAAAAAAAATTTTTCATGGTAATTTGATAGAGAAACTACGATATGGTGAAAATCCTCATCAAATGAGTGCTATTTACTCAGAAAACACAAATTTAAAGATTAATAAAATACATGGGAAACAGCTTAGTTATAATAATTATAATGATATTTTTTCTGCTTTAGCAATATCAAAAACTCTACCAAAAAATATTGGTACAGCTATAGTAAAACACGCAAACCCTTGTGGTGTTTCAATTCTTAAAAATAAATTAGATAGTTATAAAGCTGCTTTAGCTTGTGATCCAACAAGTGCCTTTGGTGGGATTGTATCTTGTAATTTTAAAATTAATAAAAAATTAGCTCTAGAACTTAATAAAATTTTTCTTGAAGTAATCGTTGCTAATGGATTTGAAAAAAATGCACTTAAAATATTAAAATCAAAAAAAAATTTAAGACTTATTGATGCTTCTAACTTTTCACTAAATGAAATATTTAAATTTAACTCTCTTAACAATTCTATTTTGATGCAATCTGAGGATAAAAAACTTTTTTCTAAAAATGATTTTAAGATTGTCTCAAAGAAGAAGCCTACTAAAATACAATTTGATAATTTGATATTTGCTTTTAATGTTTGTAGATATGTAAAATCTAATGCAATAGTTCTAGTAGATAATAAAACAACAGTAGGTATTGGTTCAGGTCAGCCAAGTAGACTTGACAGCTGTCAAATTGCTATTGATAAAATGAAAAAATTTAGGAGTCTAGAAAAAGAGATTGTAGCTGCATCTGATGCTTTTTTTCCATTTATTGATGGTATTGAAAAATTAGTCCAAGCAGGAGTTTCTGCAGTTGTTCAACCTTCAGGATCAATTAATGACAAAGAAGTAATAAATTTTGCTAATGCCACAGGAACTGTATTAATCTTTTGCAAAACTAGACATTTTAGACACTAAATTTTGTCAATTTTTGCAGCTAAAATAAAATCATTTTCTGATAACCCTTCAATTGCATGTGTGGTTATATTGATTTTAGCATAGCCCCAACCAAATGTGATTTCTGGATGGTGTCCCTCTTCCTCTGATATTTTTCCTACTTCGTTAACAAATTTCTGACTATCTAAGAAATTTTTGAAACTAAATTGCTTTTCTAAAAAGTAAATATCTTTTTTATCTTTGATGATATTCCAACCATCTACCATTTTTTGATATTTATGGATTTCTGAAATATCAAATGGGACTACCCCACCTTCACAAGGAATGCATTTTTTTTCTAAAAGTTTATTCATTTAAATTATACCTTAATTCTATTATTTATTTTTAAAAACATTTTATGGAGCGGGCAAAGGGGGTCGAACCCTCGACCTTCTCGTTGGCAACGAGACGCTCTACCACTGAGCTATGCCCGCAAAATAAAATAGTATAAATAGTTGTTTTTTTTAATTCAAGCAATATTAAATATGATATATTAAAAATATGAAAAAAGATGATTTGCCAAAAATAGTCTCTGTATTTCCATTAAGTAATTTTATAATCTTTCCAAAAACTACAGTGCCTCTGAATATATTTGAGCCTAGATATATTGACATGATCAATGATAGTATGCGGTCAAACAAGTTTATTGGAATGATCCAGCCCAGAACATCTGCTGAGGATATTACACAAGCTCCCAAATTGCATGAAATAGGTTGTATGGGTAAAATAATAAGTTTTAAAGAAAATGATAGTGGTCAGTTTTTGATAGAGCTTAAAGGACTAATTAGATTTAAGATTATAAATGAAATCAAATCAAGAAAACAATATAGAGAATGTGAAGTGAACTTTTCTGATTTTTATGATGATCTAAATACTAAAAAAGAAAATCTTCAATTTTCAGATTTAAAACTTATTTTTAAAGATCTTAAGACTCTTTTTGAGAAAAGAGGGTTTGTAATTAATTGGAAAGCATTAGAAAAACAAAGCCTAGATGAAACCATAAACGCTTTAGCAATGGCATCCCCGTTTACTCTAGAAGAAAAACAAATTTTATTAGAGGCAAAAAATTTAGAATTAAGAAAAACTAAAATTTCAGAAATATTAACCACCTACTCTTTCGATAATTATAATAATACAACCGTCCAATAATTCTATATTTGTAATCCATTATTCGCAATTTTTTCAAAAGATTTATTTAAAAGTTTATTTTTTCCAAAAAACTGGATGGATTTAGTTAAAACATTGTTATTTATTTTACCATCTAAATTAAAAAACTCGTAAACTAAATCAATACCTTTCGAAAAAAGATAATTTGTATGTTTTACTCTTTTCTCAAAAATAATACATATTGAACTATTTATTTCTAATCCAAGATCTAATTTAAATTTTATTAATTCTAAGATTACTTTTATATCTCTAATTGACATATTGAAACCTTGGCCTGCTAATGGATGTATCTTGTGTAATAAGTCACCAAAAGCTAAAATATTCTTATAATAATAAGATCTAAGGTTTGATGCTTTTAATACAAAAGAACCAAAATCACTAAA
>QCBC01000026.1 GCA_003281725.1 Pelagibacteraceae bacterium AG-345-O09
TTAGAGTCTTGTACGCCTAGTATGTTTAAACATTCAGTAGAAAAATGAGGAACAATTGGTGTCATCGCAATCAAAATTTTTTGATAGTTTTCTATTAAAGTTATTTTGGTATAAGGCTCTTGAATCTGCTTGTACATAAAAGAATACATTTCGTGTAAATTTGCTATTAACTTATTGTAACTAAAATTTTCAAGATTGTGGGTTATATCTTTTAAAAATTTATTAGTATATTTCTCAATTGCATTATTATTATTTTTTTTATGATCTTTGTTTGATTCATCTAAAATTTTTTGGTGTAAATTCCATAGTTTTTGAATAAATTTAAAAGAAGAAATAATACCTTCTTCTGACCACTGCACATCCTTTTCTGGTGGGCTATCTGATAAAATAAACAATCTTGCTGCGTCAGCACCATAATTTGAAATAATATTTTCTGGGTCAACCGTATTTTTTTTTGATTTTGACATAGATTCTGACGGACCAACTTTTATCATTTTTGATTTATCACTCTTTAAGTACTTTTTCCCATTTATTGTTTCAATTTCATCAGGGCTTATCCAATTATTATCCAAATCTTTATATGTTTCATGACATACCATGCCTTGAGTAAAAAGACTTTCAAATGGCTCTAATATTTTAAATTCATCATTATTATGTGAAAGTGCTTGCATAAAAAATCTTGAGTATAACAAATGTAAAATTGCGTGTTCTACTCCCCCAATATATTGATCAACTGGCATCCAATAGTTGATTTCCTCTTTATTAAAACCATATTCTTTTTCTTTAGGAGAGCAAAATCTCAAGTAATACCAGGACGAACAAACAAAAGTATCTAATGTGTCAGTTTCTCTAGTGAGTTTTTTTCCATTTATGTTGATTTCCTTCCACTTTTTTTGGCCATCTAATGGATTCCCTTTGATGTTTAAATTAATATTTTCTGGAAGTTTTACTGGTAACATTGATTTAGGAATAGGATGAACTTTTCCTTCCTCGTCATAAGCTATTGGTATTGGGCATCCCCAATATCTTTGTCTAGATACACCCCAATCTTTTAATCTAAAATTAATTTTTTTTTTACCCAATTTTTTTTTTTCTAAAATTTTAATTGTCTCAATAACTGAGTCTTCTGGTGCAATAAGACCATTTAAAAAATCTGAATTAATAATAATTCCAGGATCAGGATAAGCCTTGTCTATAACTTGGAAGTCATTTTTTTCAGCATTAGGTTTTACTACTGTTTTAATATCAAGGTTATATTTTTTAGCAAAATCGAAATCTCGCTGATCATGAGCGGGGCAACCAAAAACAGCACCAAACCCATAGTCCATTAATACAAAATTAGCAAAAAATACCGGCACTTTATTTTTGGGATTTAAAGGATTAGTAGCCATTAGGCTAGTTTTGAAGCCAATTTTTTCACCCACTGCGAGCGCCTCTTCAGTAGTTCCGGTTTTTGAGCATTCTTCTTTGAACTTAATAAAATCAGGATCATCTTCATAAAATTTTGAGACTTCGTGATCTACTGATAAGGCCAAAAAAGAAAAACCAAAAAGAGTATCAGGTCTTGTAGTAAAGCATTTAATATTATTAATTGGAAGCTTCCCTTCAACTTTAAAATCAATTTCACAGCCAAATGATTTACCAATCCAATTTTTTTGCATAACCTTAACTTTATTGGGCCAAGAATTTAACCCGTTTAATCCATCCAATAAACTTTGAGAAAATTTAGATATATTAAAAAACCATTGGCTTAATTTTTTTCTTTGTACAGTAGCGCCGGAACGCCAGCCCTTTCCGTCAATAACTTGTTCATTTGCGAGAACGGTTTCATCAACTGGATCCCAATTAACATAATTTTCTTTCCTATAAACTAATTTTTTTTCAAGTAGTTCTAAAAAAAAACTTTGTTGGTGTTTGTAATAATCTTCATTACAAGTTGAAATTTCTCTATCCCAATCAATTGAAAGACCAAGTTTCTTTAATTGAACTTTCATTTTTTTAATGTTGGTTTCAGTCCAAATTTTAGGATCAAGATTATTTTGTTTTGCTGCATTTTCAGCAGGCATGCCAAAAGAGTCCCATCCCATCGGGTGTAAAACATTATATCCTTGAAGTGCTTTATATCTAGCAAGCACATCACCAATGGTGTAATTTCTAACATGACCCATATGAATTTTTCCTGATGGATAAGGAAACATTTCTAAACAATAAAATTTCTTCTGATTTTCTTTTATGGTAGCTTTAAATATTTTGTTTTGTTCCCAATATTT
>QCBC01000027.1 GCA_003281725.1 Pelagibacteraceae bacterium AG-345-O09
CAAAATTATTAGTTAATATTTTGTTCATTTTTTTTCTATTAGAAATATCACAAATTAAATATTTAACTTTTTTTAATTTTCGGAATTTTTTTGGATTATTTGTAGATAGACTTGTAACTAAAAAATTTTTTTTCAAACATTTTAAAGCTAAATGATAACCAATAAATCCTGTTCCACCAGTGATTAAAATTTTTTTTCTATTCAAGATGTTTTTTCTCTTTAATTTTTATTTCTAATATTTTTTTATCTCTCAATGTATCCATACATTGCCAAAAACCATTATGTTTATATGCAAGTAGCTGTCGCATTTTTGTAGCCTTTTTAAATGGTTCTTGCTCAAGAAATGTTTTGTCTTCTTTAATTAATTTTAAAAATTTTGGATCAACCACAAAAAAACCGCCATTTATCCATCCCGAGTCTAGTAAATTTTTTTCTTTAAAATATTTTACATAATTTCCATTAATCTTAATTACTCCAAATCTGGCCGGAGGTCTTACAGCAGTAAGAGTTATCAACTTTTTGTTTTTTTTGTGAAACCTTATAAGTTTAGTCAAATTTATATTTGATAGCCCATCTCCATAGGTCAATAAAAAAGTTTCTGTTAAAAATTTTTTAAGTCTTTTAAGCCTTCCACCAGTCATTGTATTTTTACCAGTGTCGATTAGGTTAATTTTAATATTTTTTGGAAATTTTATTTTCTTAAAATAATTTTTAATAATGTGACCTTTGTAGCCAAAAGCTATATAAAATTCATTGTGACCATATCTTGAATAATGGTCAATTATTCTATGTAAAATTGGTTTTCCACAAATTTTTATCATTGGTTTAGGAATAGTTTTTGTATATTCAGATATTCTTGTACCCATACCACCTGCTAAAATTACAACTTTCATTTTTTAAGGAAATTATCTTTTACTTCGATTAAATTTTCTGGTCTTGGAAGATCATTTTCTTTTTTGTTTACTTTTATATCTACCTCAAGGAAAGATGGGCCATTATAACTTAAAAAAGATTTTATAGTTCTTAAAGCTTTATTTTTTCTGGATAAATAAAAATATTTTTTATACCCAACTGATTTTGCAAAAAGTTTTAAATTTACATGTTCAATATTTGTTGACTGTCCACCAACAGACTCGTGAGATTTATTATTAAGCAAAATATACTTGAAATTATTTTTTGAATATTTTGCAATTGTCACGCTGGAACCTAAATGCATTAAAAAAGACCCATCACCATCTAAACATATAATTTTTTTTTTACTTTTTAGTGAATATCCCAAACTTACAATCGAGGAATGTCCCATGCCTCCAACCATATAAAATGGATTTATTTTAAGATTATTTTTTTTGATTTTATTGTAAAGTTCCCTTGAGATATATCCTGTAGATGAAATTATTCTATAATCATTATTTAAGAATTTAGCTAAAATTTCAATAAAAGATGACCTGGTTAAAAATCTATCATTCAATTTTTTTATTACTTTCCTTTTAATATTAGTCGCTTTTAAAGTATTTTTTTTTATTAATATTGCGACTATTTGATTGTTTCTTCTTGAATGATTTATTAATTTTTTAATTTCTTTTAAGTCTGAATTATTGTCGAGAATTGAATATTTTATTCCACATAAATTTAAAATTTGTCTTGTAATCCTACCTTGAGCTAAATGCTGAGGCTCATCTTTTATTTTTGGAGCACCTCTCCATCCTATAATTAAAAATAATGGAACCTTATAAACATTTTTATGACTTATTGATATAATTGGATTAATTGAATTGCCTAAACCTGAATTCTGCATATATATGGCTGGAATTTTTTTTGTTGATAAATAATAACCAATGCCTGATGAAACAGCAGATCCTTCATTAGTTAATATTAAATGTTCAAATTTTTTTTCAATGTCTAAATGATTTGTAAAATTTTTTAAAACAGAGTCTGGTACACCTGCAAAAAAATTAATATTATTATCTTTGAATATTTTAATTAATTTTTTTACATCTATCATAATGGTTTTTTATATATTTTAAGTTTTAAACTGTAGTTGAGGGACTATCTTTAACCCAATTGTATACTTTTTTTGCCTTTCTCCAATTTTTTCCATATGTATAATTTAAATAATCTAAATAAGAAAATGGCACAATAATGTTTAAATCAAAGAATTTTATTTTCTTTAATTTGGATACAAATTTATAAGGATGAGAATAGCCTGCTTTCTTATAGAAAATATCTTTTTTA
>QCBC01000028.1 GCA_003281725.1 Pelagibacteraceae bacterium AG-345-O09
TAAAATTGACAGCAAAGTAAAATTTTTTTTTAAAAAACTTTTACCGAGTATTTTTTCGTCGGGAGTTACACAAATAAATATACTTGTTGGAACAATTATTGCTTCTTTTCAAGCAAGTGCAGTATCATATCTATATTATGCCGATAGAATTTATCAAATAAATCTAGCAATTGCTGGAATTGCTATTGGTGTTGTTGTTTTACCTCAATTGTCAAAATACGTTTATTTAAAAAAAAAGAAAAAAATTTTACAAGTTCAAAATAAAGCATTGGAATTGAGTATGTTTCTAAGCTTACCTGCTTCTGTTGCTTTGTTTATTGGATCAGATGTAATTATTTCAGCTTTATTTGGATATGGTTCTTTTTCTGAAGAAGCAGTAACTAATTCTGCACAAGCACTTTTTTATTTTGGTCTTGGTTTGCCAGCTTTTGCTTTAATAAAAGTTTTTTCGACTTTTTTTTTCGCAAATCATGACACTAAGACACCATTCTATATTTCTATATTTTCAGTAATTCTAAATGTAATTATAAGTATTTATTATTTTAAAAGTGTAGGCTTTATAATTATACCTATCGCTACTAGTATTTCCTCTTGGTTTAATTCTATATTGTTATTTATTTTTCTAAAAAATAGAGATCTATTTAAATTTAATGAAATTTTTATTATAAGATTTATCAAGATATCATTTTCATCATTTTTAATGGGTATTTTTTTTAAATATGTAATTTTGTTTTTTGAAAATCAATTGGTTTATGATTATTATTTCAAATCATTTTACTTGTTACTTTCGGTGATTTTAGGATTAATATTTTACCTTTTGATTTCATTGCTTATCAAAGCTTTTAAATATGATGATATTAAACTAAAGTATTAATTTATGGTAAAAAAAATTTTTTCTGGTGTTCAACCAAGCGGTAATCTCCATTTAGGAAATTATTTAGGAGCCATAAAAAACTTTGTAGAACTAAATAACGAGGAAAAAAATCGTTGTATTTTTTGTGTTGTGGATCTTCATGCCATCACAGTGAGTCAAGATCCTAAACAATTAAAAAATAATATCCGTGAAACAGTAGCCACTTTTATTGCTAGTGGTATTGATCCAAAAAAAAGTATTATTTTTAATCAATCTAAAGTTAGTGCTCATTCAGAAGCAGCTTGGATTTTAAGCTGCACAGCTAGATTAGGTTGGTTAAATAGAATGACTCAATTTAAAGAAAAAGCAGGTAAAGATAAAGAGAAAGCTAGCATCGGTCTCTATTCATATCCGGTATTAATGGCTGCAGATATACTTCTTTATGATTCAACCCATGTTCCAGTAGGAAATGATCAAAAACAACATTTAGAGCTTTGTAGGGATATAGCTCAAAAGTTTAATAATGATTTCAAAGTAGATGATTTTTTTAAGATTCCAGAACCTTTAATTAAAAAAGAATTTTCAAGAATAATGAGTCTTAAAGATGGTTTAAAAAAAATGAGCAAATCTGAAATATCAGACTTAAGTCGCATCAATTTGACTGATGACAAGGACACAATAGCAAATAAAATTAAAAAAGCTAAAACTGATGCTTTACCTTTACCGTCAACTATTGAAGAGTTAGAAAAAAGACCTGAGGCAAAAAATTTAATTGGAATTTACTCAAGTTTATCAGGTTTAACTTTAGAAAATTCTCTAAATGAATTTTCAGGAAAAAATTTTTCAAATTTTAAAGAAAATTTATCTCAATTGTTGATTGAAAAAATTATTCCTATTTCATTAAGAATTAAAGAATTACTAAATGATCACAATTACTTAGACTCAATTCTTACAGATGGATACAAAAAAGCAGACAAAATAGCGTCTGAAAAAGTAAAAAAAATTCACGAAATAATTGGTTTTTAAAATATTTTTATTAACAAGTTTCATTTTTATGATTAATGACTATATATAGTTTATGTTTGTACAGACAGAAATTACACCAAATCCAAATTCATTAAAATTCTTGCCTGGTAAAGTTGTATCTAACCAGGGCTCTTTCGAAATAACAAAAAAGGAAGAAATAAACAATGAATTAGTCAAAGATTTAATGTCAATAAATGGAGTGGAAGGTATTTTTTTAGGAAAAGATTTTA
>QCBC01000029.1 GCA_003281725.1 Pelagibacteraceae bacterium AG-345-O09
CTATTTCAATTGCCTTACCTGTCTGCATTAAAGCTGTTCCAGCAAAAACCAATACTAAATCAGGGTATGCAATAGCAGCTGCTAATGAAGAATTTTTTGTTAGATTAAGGTACTGGTTTGTTGTAGGTGGAATTATTATTCTTAAAGCTTGGGGCATTACTACCAGTTTGAGCACTTGATTTTGAGTAAGACCAATAGATGCTGCAGCTTCTTTTTGACCTTTACCAACACCTTGAATTCCAGCTCTTACACATTCAGCTATGAAAGTTGCAGTATATAAAGATAAAGATAATGCTAAGGCAATTAATTCTGGTGGTAAGCTGACACCACCTTCATAAATAAATGATGTTGTTGCTAATTGTTTTAAAACGGGAACTTCAAATGATAATCTTACACCACCAATTAAAAAACTTAAAAGAGGTAAGATAAAAATCAAACCAATTGATATTAATAAAACTGGTATTTGTTTACCTTGGGTCTCTTGTACTTTTATAGCATGAGTACGAATAACAATTATCGCAACAATTGCTGCAACTATTGAATAAAAGAAAATGTTAAAATTTTCCCAAATAAAGGCGGGAACAAAAAGACCTTTTATAGTTAAAAATGAAATTCCAAACATTGCTTCAGCATCTTGAGGGAGTGGCAAAGCTCTTAAAGCTGCAAAATACCAAAAAAATATTTGCAAGAGTAATGGTATGTTTCTAAAAAATTCTACGTAAAAAGCAGCAAATTTATTTATCAAATAATTGGGAGATAATCTTGCTATACCAACTAATACTCCGAGTATTGTAGCAAGAAAAATTCCAATAACAGAAACAAGTATAGTATTTAATAAACCGACTAAATAAGCTCTAAAATATGAATGTGAACCATCATATTCTATTAAAGAAAATTGAACATCAAATGAAGATTCTTGTGATAAAAATCCATAACCAAAATCAATACCTCTATTTTCCATATTGACTTGGGCATTATAAGTAAAAAAACCAAAGACTAGAACAACAGCTATAACTGTCATTAATTGCGGACCTATATCTTTAAGTTTAAAATTCACAGTGAGGATAATATATGAGTTTAAAAAAAAAGGGCTAGAAAAATCTAGCCCTTTTTAAATAATTTATGACTTAAATTATCTTGATGGCGGAACGTATAAAATACCACCTTTAGTCCATAATTCATTTGGACCTCTGTCTGGTAAAATACCAGTGTCAGCTATATTTCTTTTATAACTTTCACCATAGTTTCCAACTTGTTTGATAATTCTTAAGTTCCACTCGTTATCTAAACCGAATGCTGCACCCATTTCACCTTCAGCTCCAACAAGTCTTTTGATCTGTGGGTTGTCCGAAGTTTTCATCATGTCTGCATTAGCTGAAGTAATACCGTATTCTTCTGCTTCGATCATAGTGTTCAAAGACCATCTAACAATATCTTCCCATACTGAGTCACCTTGTCTAACAACTGGTCCTAAAGGTTCTTTAGAAATAGTTTCTGGTAGAACAATGTGTTCATCAGGGTTTTTCATTTTAGTTCTTTGAGCAGCTAAACCAGATTTATCAGTAGTATATGTATCACATCTACCAGCATCGTATGCAGCTACAACCTCGTCAGCTTTTTCAAAAGCAACTGGCTCATAAGAAATTCCTCTAGAATTAAAGAAGTCTCTCATGTTTAACTCAGTTGTTGTACCAATGTTTGTACAAGCTGAGATACCATTTTTAAATTGACTAGTTGAAGTAATACCTGAACTTTTTCTTACCATGAAACCTTGTCCATCGTAAAAGTTCACACCTACGAAAGTAAGTCCGATATCAGCATCCCTAGAAAGAGTCCAAGTTGTGTTTCTTGATAAGATATCAATCTCACCAGAAGTTAAAGCTGTAAATCTTTCTTTAGCACTTAGTGGTGTAAACTTAACTTTGTTTGCATCACCTAGAACTGCAGCAGCTACCGCTCTACATACATCAACATCAACACCAGTCCAATTTCCTGCTGCATCAGCATTAGAAAATCCTGGAAGACCTTGAGATACTCCACATCTTACAAAACCCTTTTTTTGAGTGTTTTTAAGTGTTTTAGATTTT